>JAFIEM010000033.1 GCA_020832555.1 Natronohydrobacter sp.
CTGTTGCGCAGAAAATCCACTTATCCCGGCTGTTCAGATTTCCGGAACCACCTCTCCAACACGAGCCCCACACCCGCGGTCCCAACACGTGTAACCAACGCACCCCCCGAACCGACAACACAGACAGCGCAGGCGTACACCCGACCTCAGAACGCAAGGCAGGAAGCGCAAATTCCCGTCGCACGACCAAGCAACGACACCGACACAATGGCTGCGCACATCGCCAGAGAACAAACCGATACGAACACAGTTTTCGGGGTGTTGAGTGAAGAAGAAATAGACGCGGCGGTCAACAACCCGAACGGACGCGCGATGGCCGAATGGATCACCTCAGAAACGCTCCCTTGGGAAAGAAGCCGAGCTCAACAGCCCGAAACACAGGCGCTCACACCAGAAGAATGGCGGCACCTGGTGATGCAAATCCCCACTGACACAAGCCAATTTTGCGCCGGAATGCCGCCGCCATATACAGGCTTTACCAACAACGACAGATTGCGTCGTTTGGTGAACGAATACAACGCACACAGTCAATGTCTTTTTGACACTGATCAACGTAACGTGCAAAGAGCACGTGAAACGGTTGTGGCGCTGGGCGGCACAGTGGGAGATGATGGAAGCGTTCACCTGAAAGTGAACGCGCGGTGTGACCCGGCCTGCAATGACGCCTTGCTGGAGCGTTTCAGAGGGTGGGCAGCCAGACGCGCTCGACTGGCGCTGCATAACGAAACATTTCAGCGGCAGATGCACTATTTTCAACGCAGAATTCCGTGATGACACGGCACGAGATACAGTCGTAGCGTCGCATAGCGATCTGCAAATCCTAAATGGCTTGCGTCAGTGAGGGTGATCCGATAATTTGGTAAGGGCGTTGTAATATTTTAGTTCACTCAGAAAGATATCTGATGCCTGCGATTGCCTGTCTCAAGAAGCTGCAGCGTCCTTCTATTTTAAGTATAGGTCTTTTTGTAGGTGTAACTGCATTGCAACCGAATATGGCGATTGCACAAACTACCTTGGTCCCTGAAGGTCAATGCGCGGTCGTCGTCGCCTCTCGCCAGACAATTGAGGATGCGCGCAACTATATCGAACGCAATATCATTGATCCCGCCGGTACCGTGGTGTTCCGGTCACAGAATGGCTGGTATGCAATCTCGATCGGCGCGCTGGCAACGGAAATACAAGCCGACTGGTTGGCGCGTGAAAAGAGTGCTGGACGGGTTCCGGGAGATGCCTATTGTTCGATGGGCGCGCGATTCGAAGCCGTTGTTGCCTGGGGCGGGACAAACCCCGCGCCAACCGCGCCCACAGTTCAGACGTCTGTTCCAAGTGGTGCAGCAAACACGCGTGAATCGACCATTCGGGTCGAAACTGATGACCTGCCAGCCTCCGATCACATGGCCATCCTCGCTTCATTGCCACGAAATATTTATTCGACAGGCTGCAATTCAGTGCTCGAGCGACCGATGGCCGAATCCTCGCGAAGCGAATTGCAAGCGTTTCTGGAATGTCTCGATGACCGTGACGAGTCTGAGAATCTCGCAATCACAACTGTCATAAAGGGTCTTGGCCTGAAGCTTGTGAAACTGGACTCTGGCGTCCTCAGAATTGAAGACGACAAAGATTCGGGCGCATGCTTTGATGTGTGCTGGGAGAAAGCTCATGACCGACTGTGGGCAATAACTATGCGTACCGGCTTACGCGAGGTCGCGCGCAGTCAAGCGCGTGATGCCTTGTGGTCAAGGTGACGCCGGGAACCGTCCAGCTCAGATGGTGCGCGATGTATGATCATGGAAAGCTACAAGATGGCGAACGAAACCGAGCTTAGCGCGCAGTTTGCACAATGCAATCACGTGACGTGTGCCTATAGTCCCCTTCGGTCGAAGACCTATGGCGCGGGGGCCTGCATAGCGTGGCGTTTCTTGTTTGCTTTATGCTTGTCATCCGTCACGCCCGTAGCGGCACACACGGAAGAGCTTGCAGGTCTGCGCCTTCATGCTCCGGCACCTGCCCAGCCCTGGTCCTTCAGTGTCGTGGACGATCACCCCTTGGCCAAGCTCGAGGCGTCCATCCAGACCATCGCAGGTCCTGATGGCCAGATCACACACGTTTTTGCCCTCTCCTACGATCAACTCGAGCAGAGTTGGACTCAGATGGAAGCCTATATCTCCAGTCGAATGGGGCCGTCAAATGGGTCAGAGACCGACCCCTTCGGCCAGAGAGTGCTGCTTTGGCATGACCCTGATGACGAATTTCGGTTCCGTCTGGCCTATGAAGAAGGGTGCTGCGGTACGATCGTGGTGGCCCTGACACTGGAAACTACTGCGCCAGACAGGCTCTGCGGGCCAAATGACGGGTTTGACGCCGCACTTCTGTCCTGGCAGCAGAGCATTCGTTCCGGCGCGCGAGATGATGTTCTGGCTTTCTTCGCGGTGCCGTTTGATAGTCAAGGGTCTTTGGTGAGCCTTGAGACAGTGGCAGAGCTGCAGGCGGCATGGTCAGATACAAAATTCCAGGCGTTCCTTGCATCGATCTCTGAGATGGACGTCAGTGACTTTACCTGTGATACCATGCCACTGGATGGACGGCTGGAAGGATATCATGCGTATTTGACTACCCCTCCGGAAGTTAGATTTTATCCGTTGTTGTTTGAACGGGAAGGGGCTGCGTGGCGCGCATCCGCATTGGCGTTCCAGCCCTGATCGCGTGTTTCGCTGCCAGTCGCGACTGAACCGAATGGTAGTTCAAACCATCAGCATGGTAAATAAAAACAATACCTTAGAGGGTGGAGAAGGTTCGATTTCAGACCCATCCCATCCGCCACTTGCCCCCGCGAAAGCGTTCTCCCCTTCTGGTTGCGGCCGGATTTTTCCGTTGTTTTCGAGGGTTATGCGGGTGGGGCTGAGCACTGGCCGCCTAGCCAGAAGGCCTGGAAGCGTTCTCTCGGGGCCTGTATTCTCCTGACCTCATGACTGCGCGGGTTTGGTGAATTGATTGCAAGCATATGGATTTGCGAGACTTTTTCTATGTCGCATCTAGGCACTTCGACACCAGCGGCGTTCGCTGAACTGGAACAGCACTCGAACTTTTGCCACAGCCGGCCAGCACTGACGTCTCACACATCAACTTCCGCGATACGAACCGTCCCGCCGTCAGACCTTCAACGACGCCCGGCTCATCGCTGCTCGGCGTCGCCTCACCGCCATGATGGCGCGGGCGGTGGACTTGCCCAGCGGCTTTCCAGCCGTGCTTTTCGCCTGTTCCAGATGAGTTCGAATTCCCATCGCCCACTCGATGTGAAAGCGCGAGAAATCCCTGCGACAGTTCCAGACATCGAACCGCTCCAATGCGACCAGATCGCGGTCAAGGGACTTGTCAGAAAGCTGACGGGTATACTAGCGACAGTTCAGAAATCGCGCTTGATCCGCTCGTTTTTCATTTGATCGCTTGCTCATGTTGACCTTCGTTGAAGCGTGAAATCGCAGTGCCGGGAACCTGCCAAGCAGCAGGCGTGTGAAGTAAAAATAGAGGGGGTCGTGTCCACCATCATGATCGCGCGACACCAGGCCTTGGCTCCGGGATGCGATTAAAGGCAACTCCGCAAGGCGCAAGTGCGCGTTCCCTGACGCGGCATGGTTGCATCAAGGTATCTTTGCATGCTCTCCGTCTCGGCTCAGGGAATGGCAGACAGGGCATTGCGCCTTGTTGACCGTGTCTCAGTCCGCTGGCTGGAACGTAAACGCACTTGCGGCTTCGAACAGCCCTGATACTTCGCCAGAAAGCACGCGTTCCATATCCAGACCAAGGTCCAGCTTCTGGATTTCTGCCCCCTCGCTCAGGTCCAACGCCTCCAGATCGACCCAGAATACACTGGGCGAGATCACCGATTCCACATAATAGCGTTTGTCCTTGTGATCCGCGACAACGCGCCAACGTGTGGTGGAGAGGTTTGGTTGATCGGCAACCGAAATCCCCCAAGGGACTGAGGTTTGCCGGATCACGCTGAACACCGAAGCCGCCGCAATGCGTGGATCGTCGCTCTGCACGACTGCGTTGATGTAGAAATTCGCGCGCACAAACCTGTCGGAAGCGCGCACTGTCCCCGGCATGAACTCGCGCGGGTTCACACCGTTCCAGTATTCCAGCACAGCCAGTTGCCGGTCGAATGTCGGCTCGTTGGTCATGATCTGATAGCTGCGATCATGCCAGATGATCATTTCGCCATCGACGAACTCGATGATTGCACTGTCGCCCGTGGCATCCGAAATCGACACATGGACGGTTGCCTGCTTTCCGGGCGGGCCGACCGGCACTTCACCACCTGCAACCAGCACAGGATTTTCGCGCAGATCGGCAACCGCATCGGCCACTGTCGCGAACCGGTCCAGCAGGTATTGCGGGAAGACCGAAAGGGAAATACGCGGTGTTTCGCCGTCATCTTCCGGATAGCTTGCCTCGACTTCCCACAGCAGATTCACAACAAGCCCGGCCTCGTTCATGCCATCGGCTGTGGTGATGTCATAGCCTGTAGTGACAAGGCTGCCATATTCCGCAACCCATTCTGCCGAACGCGGACCTGCCGCCCCATCACGCGCAATTCCGCGCGGCATGGCCCAGAGGTTGCTGATCATGGGCAGCTTCCAGTCCATGCTGCGCCCTGTCAGAACGCGATCTTCCGGGCCATGATAGACCGCGCGGGTGCAGGCCCCTGCCATATCCGCTGCAAACAGTGCCGCAGCGCAGATTAACGACGGGATGTATCCGGTAAAGAAACGCACAGCCTATCCTCCAAAACGATATAGTATAACGCATACAGGCCCGAGAGCCATGTGACAAGCTTCAGAAACGGAAGGTTGCCCCGATAATCGGCCCACTCATACGCATATCAAATCGTGTGCCGCCGCTGCGATAATCGACATGTAGGTGGCGGTACCCCACGGACAAGAAAGCGTTTTCACGCATCTGATAGTTTACGGTTCCCAGCAATTGTGCTGTTATCTTCGATCCGACACCAAAGCCGCCCACATCAGCGTAAAGCAACGCTGACCAATCTGGCGCGATCTGGAAACTGGCGCGGGCCGCGATGATCGGGTCGGTGAAGCTGACGCTGCGCGATGCGTTGGCACCGGGGAAAACACCGGGGATCGCGGGCGCGTCCACAGCACCACGCACGCGCCAGTGACGCAAGCCGCCCAGAATGGCGAAAGTCGAGGTTTCCGTCGCGCCGACACGATAGCCCGCCAGCGCCGTGGCAGAGGTTTGGCGCAGCTTCCCGGTTGCCGGAACACCAAGCACCGGAGCGGCCCCGCTGCGCGAGGAAGACGAGGTGCTTATATCGCCCATGAACACCAGATTGCCATACCGCGCATAGGCAGAGATGAAGAACGCCGCGTCCAGATCCTTTATCAGGTCCGAAAAGGATTTCCTGATCGATACTGTCGGCGCACCTGTAAAGGGCGTGATGTCCCCGCCGATGCCGGTGGCCCAGGCATAGGGCGTGATCTGCAAGACCCTGTCCGTGTTGGACTGTGCCTGTGCCATCCCTGCCAGAGCCGCGACGCCGGATGCGGCAGCGGTCAGGATCGTGAACTTACGCAATTTCATCATGTGTAATGCCTTGCTTTCAGAGTGTGTCTTTGACGATCCGACCATCTTTCATGATCAGGTTGATCCGGCCTTGTGGGTCATCCAGCCAGTCCAGCCCGGCTTCCGGGTCTGCATCGACGACCAGCAAATCTGCCAGCGCGCCTTCGGCGATTACGCCCAATGCACCATCATACGGCGCCCGCGCCCCGGACAGGGCAAGCAATTGCCCGGCTGCGCCTGTGGCCTTGTTCAACGCCTCCAACGGTGACATGAAGCGCGCGAATTTCGCCAGTTGCCGCCCCTGGCTGGACGTCCCCGCCGGGTTGAACAGGATGTCTGTGCCAAAGGCCAGCGGCACATCATGCGTTTTGGCCAGTTCAAACGCACGAACAGTTCCTTCAGCCACTTCGCGCTGTTTGGCTTGCTGGGCCGGGTCGGAATACGGGTTGGAATCCTCATCTGCCAGAAATGGCTGAATCGACCACCAAACCCCTTCTCCAGCCATGATGCGCACGGTTTCATCATCGGCCAATTGCCCGTGTTCGATAGATTTCACCCCCGCCGCGACAGCCCGCCGGATCCCGCCGGGCGTGTAGACATGGGCGCAGACATACGTGCCCCAATCCTCGGCCGCTTCGACCGCCGCGCGCATTTCGCGCTCGGTATACTGAGTGGCATCCAGCGGATCATACAGCGATGCAACCCCACCCCCGGCCATGATCTTGATCTGGCTGGCCCCCTTCATCAACTGCTCTCGCGTGGCGCGCAGCACCATATCGGCCCCATCCGCGATCAGCGCTACGCCCTGCCGTTCGATATTGCTGGGGGGCGTATCCGGAAACCGGGGCAATTCCGACCGCAAGCGGAAATCTCCATGCCCGGAGGTTTGCGAAATCATCGCCCCCGATGGAAATATCCGCGGCCCCGCCACCGCGCCGCGATCAATCGCCATCTGCAACCCGAAAGCCGGGCCGCCTACGTCGCGCACGGTCGTAAAGCCGCGCTGCAGCGTCGCGCCTGCCTCGCGCCCGGCCATCAGATGAATAAAGCCCACATCCTGGGTCATTGCGGCGAGTTGCGACACGGCCACAAGCGTGGAATGCCAATGTGCATCGATCAACCCCGGGATGACGGAGCGACCACCGCAATCGATGATCTCGGCATCTTCGGGAATATCGTCCAGCCCTGGCAGGCCCAGAATCCGGTTGCCACTGATCAGAATATTGCGGCCTTCCTGCATGGACAGGGTAACGCCATCGAAAAAGCGAAGATTGGTCAGAAGTTTCGGGCGTCCCGGTGTCTGCGCGCGCAATTCTGTCGGTGCAAGACCGAAGCCTGCGAACATGCCGACCACGGCCGCCATCCCGCCGATCATCTGACGACGCGAGATATCAGCCTCTAGTCGCGCATATGCTGCCAGGGTTTGGGGGGCGCCACATAGACAAGGGTCGATTCCAGCGGCGCGCGCTGTTTCAGGATCTGAACACATTACGCACATCAGCGAGCCTTTCATGGGTTACGGAGCAATTCTGACTTTCAAACAAAAATACAATCGTCACTGACGACTCGAAGCATGGGGCGGTCGTCTTTGTTGTCAATGGTGCGCAGGCCTAAATGTTCTGCGTTGAACGATTTCTTGAAACTTTGTTGCTCGAAAACTCTCGCTGACTGGCGGCTGGACACGGAAAGACGCATGGTTCCATGTGTCAATCAAACTATGCCGGGAAACATTCTTTCGTCAAAAATTGTCGCCGGATTTGACCTGAAGGCTCTGTAGGATGCCGCACTGCCCGGTCTTTCCAGCGATATTGAGTGAATCGTTGCAGCAAGTCCAAATGGCTGGAATGGGAAAGCCGCATTGCTGCGGCGTACCTGCAGGTCTCTGATTGGGGTCGAAGCTGTCATTGGGTGTCTTTCGTCTGGTGCACGAACAACGGCGCCGCCCGAACTCCGGTTGCGTCAGGCAATGCTTGCGACGTTCGGAGCAAGTGAGCTGGCTTTCGCAACATTCTGCAAAGCGCTTGGCCTAGGAGCGGACAATATCGCGGGTCAACTCATGGCGCTTGGCTGTAGTCGCGACCTCTTCCGCACATTTTCAAGCGCCACCGCGATCACCTGATTGGACAAGGCGCGGTCCAGCCGCGACAGGCGATCAAGTCCGAGACAGGAGATGATCCAGCGCAGGGTCGTCCCTTGCATCAGCAGCGTGAACAGGGTGAAGCCTGTGGCATGAACCCCGATTTCACGCTGGATATCCGCCGTCACGCGCAGATTTTCTGTTACGGCCAGCGCAAGGGCCAGCGTCACAGTGCCGCGCAAACCACCCCAGAGGATTGCCACGCGGTAAGGACGATCCACGCGCGGCGACAGTTTCATCGCCGTCAATAGCGGCAACACTCCATAGATCACCGAGCATGACGAAAGTCAGGAAGAAGCCGAACAGCGCGATAGCGGCGGCATCGTTCAGCAGGCTCTCGCCCTCGACAATGCGCGTCACGCGTTGCGGGGCCGCAATGTTGCGAAATATGCTGACAACCGCCGAAGGATCGGTTGTTGCCATGATCGCGCCCAGCATCAGGCAGGCCATCAGCGGCAGCGTGGTGAAGGGTGTCAGGGCAAAGCCGATGGTCAGGGTTGCGACCACAACGGCCACAACGGCCAGAACCGCCACGACCAGAATGGGCACGCAGTCATCGGCCATCCGGCGCAGGTTCAGCCCCAGCGAGACCTGAAACAGCAGCATCGGCAGGCCAAGGACGTCGCGACCGTGATCGACCAGAAACACCGCACCAAGGCCGATCAGCGTGCCGATGATGGCCAGAACCACTATGTAGGGCAGCCGTGTGCGGTCGGCCAAAGGCTCGCTCAGCGAGATGACATCCATGACGGACCCAGCGGCTGCGATTGCAGCCCTGCGGTTGACAAGTCACGAAACTCACGCTGAGATGCGTTGTTTTGCCCTTTGCGTCAATCGTCACACGGATGATTTCTGTCAGTATTGCAGCGACCAACATCAAGATGCCCGAGCAGATCATGGCCAGCTTGATCATCCCGAGCCCCACCGCGCCATTGCAAGGGGTGTAGCCGATGTCTCCTCTTGCGATGGTGCTGGCCCTGCCGGGCGCGGCGGTGGTCATGGTCGCGCTGCCGATGACCGGCGTGATCACCATGTCCGAGGCACTGGTCGGCCTGTCGGACCCCAATATCGTGCTGATTGCAGCGCTCTCCGTAATCGGCGAAGCGCTGGTGCGCACTGGTGTTGCGCAGCGTCTGGGCAACTGGCCGACCGTCGGCCCCTGGCGCGCGATCCGCAAACTGGCGGATGAACGCCGCGATCTGATCCTGCTGGACCTGCCAGCCAAGGGCGACGAGGCCGTTCCCGCCCGCCACCGCGCAACGCTGGCGATAGGCGTGCTGGCGCTGGTGGTGGTGCCTTTCTAGCGACCATGCCCCGAGGCCAGAAGACCGCGAGAGGATGGAGAAGCCCGGATAACCGCCCTACCCCATCCGCCATTATCAAGTGCTTTGATGATCAATGCAGCGGCTTGGATCGCTGCATCCGTCCATCCCGCCAAACGACCACCAAAATTATCGCTCAACCAGACGGGCTAAGGGATTCAGCGCATGTATGAAAGCCAGCATGGGGAAAATCGGCAGCGGCAGGTTCCGATGCCGATGACGGGCTGTCTGATCACATTGAAAAGCGCATCATGGTCGCAGGCAGATCACAAACTCTGCATGTGCCGCGCGAAACAAATGCGCATGGCAAATCCTGCCCGTTCCCATCCGGCGCCGGATCGAATAGCTTGGGCTGAACTGCTGCGCGCAAGAAATTTCTAGACAGGAAGCCTCCGGTGTTTCATGAGGTTGACGATATTCCTGCTGATTGGTGCATCAAAGAGAAATGACTTCCAGACCGCCTTTCTCTGGCAAACGGGCAGGCCCCCTGATCACGAAGACGGTGCTGCATCTATGGGCCGTGTCTCTGACGATCCTGGCAGCCCTGTCAGGGATGTCTGCGGCCAGCACAACGCCCCAGACACGGTTTGCATTGGTTATCGGCAACAGCGCTTACGAGACCGCAGGATATCTGCCCAATGCCACCCATGACGCTGACCTGATCGGAGGCGCGCTGCAGGAAGCGGGCTTTGTGGTGGATCTGCACCATGACCTTGATATGCACGCATTTGACGACGTGCTCGATATGCTCGAAGACCGGGTGCGTGAATTCGATGTGATCGCGCTCTATTTCGCCGGGCATGGCATGCAGTTTGACGGGGTGAATTATCTCCTGCCTGTCGATGCCCGAATCCGCAATGCCCGCGCGCTTTCGCGCGAGGCGATCATTCTGGATCAGCTTCTGGATATCCTGCAGAATGCAGGCACGGCGCTGGTGTTTCTGGATGCCTGCCGCAACAATCCGCTCGCCGAACAACTCGCCGCCGATCAGATGGCGGAGGAGCGCGGCGCGCGCGCGCTGCGGCAAGGTCTGGCCGTCGTTCGCCCGCCGGCCGAAATGCTGATCAGCTATGCCACATTGCCGGGGGAAGTGGCCTATGATGGTGGGTTCGGCAACTCGCCTTACGCGCGCGCACTCGCAAGCCATATGCTGACGCCCGATGTCGAGGTTTCGGTGCTGATGAAGCGCGTCACCCGCGATGTGCTCGATGAAACCAACGCCCGCCAACGTCCGCAGCAAATGTCGCAGATGCAGGATGAGTTCTATTTCCTGACCGGCAGCGGCGAAACCCCGCAAGATGAGGGCGATGAAACCCTTCTGGCGGTCTATCCGGGCCGGGTCGGCACGGGCGACGAGATCGCACTTTTCGCGGATGTGCCAGTGGATTGCGCGCCCAATTTCTTTGCGCTGTCATCGGCCCGGGCCGTGACCCCGATCCCTGAAGAGTTTTTCGCGGTCCATGGTCTGGCCAACGGGATGGTGCGTTTCGAGATATCGCCGGGCACGCGCTATGGTCTGGTTGTCACCGAAGACGACGCGCGCGGCGCCATGCAGATCGGGTTTTTCTGCGCGCAGGACAGCGCCCGCAGCCCGCAGGACACGCTCGCAACACTGGCGCAGCTGGAGCAGAACCTCGCGCAGGGCCTGTTTGCAGGACGCCTTGAGGCAGAGACAGGCGGCACGGTCCTCTATCATGTTGCGCAGATCGAGATTGAGGACTGAAGAGAATTTCCTTGGCCTTGTCCCTGTTTGCAGTATCCTTGACTTATGATGAGACGTGGAAGCAGCAGGTTTTTCGCAGGGCTTGTGCTCGCCGTTTTTGGTGGGTCAGGGGCGGCAGTCGCGGCCATAAGCATCACGCCCTCGACCCATCCGGGCTGTGACTATGAGCTTGTGGGCGAGATTACCCCGGACATTACCGCTGGTCTTGAAGATTTCTGGGGCTGGCCAGAGGCGGTTCTGTGCCTTGACAGTCCGGGCGGATCGCTGACCGGCGGGATGGCGCTGTTCCAGATCGTCGCCGAACGCAGCATCATGACACGCATCCCGGCGGGATGGCGGTGCGAGTCGATTTGTGCGCCTGTATTCATGGCAGGCAGTTGGGTGGCAGGTATGGGGGTGCCAATCCGGCATTCCGCAAACCAACTCGATCCGGGCGGAATTCTGGGCTTTCATGCCCCGGCGCTGAACCTGCCCGATCAGGGCAGCTACCCGCCGGAAGTCGTTGCAAGTGCCTTCAATGCCGCCATTCAGGCCGCCTCGACCCTGTATCGGGCAAGCCTGCGTGAAGAAGATGAATGGCGATCATTCAATGAATACCTGTTCGCGCGTATGTTGGCGACGCCTCATGACCAGATGTATTATATCGAGACCATCGCGGATGCCGTGCTGGCCGATATCCGGTTGGGCGTCGTGGCCTTGCCCGAGACGATTGAGAAGGCGCATATCGCAAATCTTTGCGACAGTGCCTATCTGAAGCAGGCACGCCTGATGCGTCGTGTTCCCGAAGGTGACGCCTTGAGCGCCTATGCGCCCTTGCGTCATGATGCATGGCCCTATCCCAGCGACTCCTGGGAAGCCGAATTGCGCCATGTTTCGATTGAAGCGCGGGAAGACGGCAGCTTCGTCGGATATGTGTCCGGCTACGAGATGGAGTTGCGCAGTACCGCCGGGAGCGCATGCAAGGTCGAATTCTGGCAGTATGACCAGCCACGGACCCCAAGAAATACAGCACCGGATACGTTCATTGCCTTTGAAGACATAGGATGGCAGGTCACTTTTTATGGATATGCGGGATGGGACAAGGGCGACACGCTCTCGGAAACCTGGCATATCCCGATGAACCGAGAGTTGATAAAATCGACGGGCATCGCGCCGCTCTGGATGCTGCACGCGCCGGAAACCCGTCTCGACAGCCTTGTGCCGGTATTCCCATGAGACGCGGCATCACAGCACTCTCTGCCGCGCTTGTCGCTTTCTGGATGCAAGGCGCTGGTCTGGGCGCGCAATCAGGGCTGACACTTGAGGATCTCGGGATTTCACCCGCACAGGTGCCTTCCCCCGCAGACCGGCTGCGCGCCTGCTTTGACGATCCGGGCGCATGTTCTACAGCGCCCCGCCGCGGGTTCAGTATGGATGATGTGCTCAATCTGGGCATCGTCGATCATGGGGGGGCGTCTGGAACAAGCCGTAGTGTGAACCCTGTCGATCAGGGGCCGCAACCCCTGCGCCCCCCAGCTATGGGTATTGTCGATCGCGGTCCTGCGAACGAACCCTCTGACGCCACGCGCACCCCCTTGGACGGGGCCGCCGGGGAAAGCGCGGCGCTGACGCCGACGGTTCTGCCCTCGATTGATCTGAGCACCTATCTTTCGGGCGATCCTCCGGCCCGCAATCCGCGCCGCAGTGCCGAGTTGATAGAACTGGCAGCCGTTCTGGCCGAACCCGTGGCACAGGGTCTGGAGGTCACGCTGGTTGTCACCGGGCCGGATGGCCATACCACACAGACCCGCGCCTCGGAAATCGCGCAAGCGCTGGAACGCGCGCTGGGCGCTGTGGTCCGCATCGAGACAGAGCCTGCCGAGATCGACGGGCTGACGCTTGCGCTGTCATTGCCGGGATCATAGGTGCCGCATCAGAAAAAATCAGCATGTCTCTTCGTAAATCCGGTTCACTTGAATTGCAGGAAGCTTGCCGACGACCAAAGAAAAAGCTGAAATGTCTTGATCTGCCATGTCAGGCATCTGCCTGACTGATTGTTTTGTCGGGGACAGGCCCTGCCAGAAAGTTATTCGTCGCTGAACATAGCTGTCGAGTTCCATTCAAATGAAAAACAGATCAGCCCGCCATCTGACCGCCGTCGCGCTTTGGATTGCCGTAGGCTGTGCCGGCGCTGTTCTGGCAGATCAACCGATGTCCTTCGAAAATGACTGTGCGGGCAATAGCGCTGCAAGCTGCGTGATCGTCGCCAGCGGCATTATTCAATCCGATACCGCACAAGACTTTCTTGCCTTCATGGAAACGGAATATTCCGATGGCAGCCGCGTCCTCTTCGACAGTCAAGGTGGTGATCTGGCTGCAGGCATGGCACTGGGGCGGCTGATCCGCGAACAGCAGTTCGAAACTCAGGTGGGCCGCTGGGAAATTGACGGTGCCTTTGGAAATGTCGTGGACGGTGCTGAATGCAGCAGCGCTTGTGCCTATGCTTTCCTCGGTGGCACCATCCGACAGGTGCCAGAAGGCAACCAGCTTGGCTTTCATCAATTCTATCTGGACGCCTCCATGGTGCCGGTGCAAGTGGCCGGGTCGGCACTGGTGCAGGTCATGGCCGAAACCCAGCGACGGTCGGGCGACATCGTCTTTTACCTGATCGAAATGGGCGTCGATGCACGCCTGTTCTCCCTGGGCAGTCAGGCCGAGCAGGCGGGCATGATTTACCCGGAACCGCAGCAGATGCTGGATTTCGATCTGGTCACGCCCGATGCCTTCGGCGCCTTCTTTCTGGAGCCGTTTCGCAATGGCGTTGTCGCGGCCAGCCGCAGAACAGGGCCAACGCGGCTATATGATGAAATGACGCAATTGACCGCGCTATGTCGTGGCGGTGTCCCGGCCTTGCTGGTTTCGGCACACGGGTCCATGGAAAATGCCGCACCAGCGACAGTCTATCTGGATGACGGCAGGGCGTTTGATGTCAGGCGTGACAAGATCACGACGCGCGGCGAGAGCGCTGTCGAACTCACTCTGACCTCCGCCGAAGGGGCCGCCATTGCGAGCGCGCAGGGCTTTGCAATCTCCGTAACCCGCGGACAGTCTTCTGGCGGGGAAATCAAAGGCGGCTTCAACCTGAACGCAATGGACCGCAACATGATCGCCGCCGCCTTTCGGCATTGCATCTGACCCGGCCCCTCCAGGGGTGAAAGGCGGCGAGGCAAGGTTCACATGTGACGAAGGCGCACCTATAGGAACCCAGGGTTGCAGGGTCATGGGGCAGCGCATGCGCCATGCCGGACCATGCGAGCATGAAGCCCTCTAACACCACGCTTTAAATGCAGAAATGGCCGTTCTTCGACCCGCTGCCAAACTTTGGCTGTGAAGAAGCTCCGCGTTCAGCCCCCTTCCGCCAAAATCCCCGTTGCGCCCACCGACAGGCCACCCCCTCTCGGCGCGCAAGCGTTGCGCCCGCGACGACGCGGGCGTTCCGTCATCCGGGGCGGCCGGCCAGCAACAGCACGACAGAGCGATACCGCGCACGCAGCACCGGCCAGAGCGACCAGATCGCAAACACCGCCGCCAGTCCCAGAATCGTGCCGCTGATCGGGCGGGTGAAAAACACGGTCCAGTCCTGATTGTAATTCGCGAGCGAGGTCATGAAATACCGCTCCGCCAGCGGCCCGAGGATCACGCCCAGCACCAGCGGCGCAGTCGGAAAGCCGATCCGCTTCATCCCCCAGCCGACCAGCCCGAAGAACAGGCACACATAGACATCGAAGATATTGTTGCGCACCCCATACGCGCCGATGATGCTCAGCAGGATGATGAACGCCCCCAAGACCGCAGGCGGGGTTTTCATCAACGTCGAGAAGAATTGCGCCACCCCGATCCCGGCAAAGATCATCAGGATATTGGCAAGGATCATCGCGGCAAAGATCGTATAGACCATGGTGGGGTCGTTCAGGAACAGAAGCGGCCCCGGATTGACCCCATGCAGCATCATCGCGGCCAGCATGATGGCGGTCGCCGCGCTGCCCGGTATCCCCAGCGTCAGCAGCGGCACCATCGCGGAACCGGTCGTCGCGTTCTTCGCCGCCTCCGGCGCCGCCAGCCCCGCCATGATCCCGGTGCCGAACTTGTCGCCATCGCGTGAGACCTGTTTCTCGACGCCGTAGGCGATCACTGCCCCCGGCGTGGCCCCGGCACCGGGGATCACCCCCAGAATGCTGCCGATGCCAGAGCCGCGCGCAATCGCGCCGCGCACATCCCAGAAATCCCGAAACCGGACGCGCGCATTGGCATTGGCCGCATTGGACGGGCGCAGATCGCGATTGGTGGCGATCAGGTCGATCACCTCGCTGACCGCGAACAGCCCGATCATCACCACGACGAAATTGATCCCGCTCTGCATCGCAGGCACGCCAAAGGTGAAGCGCGCAACCCCATAGATCGGGTCCACCCCGACTGTGCCGATCACGATGCCCAGCGACAGCGACATCAGGCTGACCAGCGGTCGGTCCTTGGAAATCGCGATCACACTGATCAGGCCCAGAATGGTGGCCGCGAAAAATTCGGGCTGGGAAAAGCGCAAGGCGAAGGTCGCAAAGGGGGCTGCCGCGAAGGACAGGACCAGCGCGCTGGTCAATCCGCCCACCGCAGAGGCAAGGATCGCCACCGCCAGCGCGCGGCGCACCTCGCCGCGCTGGGTCATCGGATAGCCGTCCCAGCAGGCGGGCAGCGAGGCCGGCGTGCCGGGCACATTGATGATGATCGCCGAGATCGACCCGCCGAACACCCCGCCCACATAGATCGCGCCCAGAAACAGCATCGCCTGTGTGGGCGCCATCGAATAGGTGAAGGGCAGCGCCATGGCCATGGCATTGACGAAGGACACACCCGGCAAGGCGCCTGCGACAACGCCCAGCATCAGCCCGATGACGATGGTCAGCAGCGCCCAGAGTGCAAAGGCGTTCTGAAATCCCATTCCCAGCAATTCGAATGTGTTCACGTCATGTCCTTGTCTTTTGCCCTGTTGCACAGAGTGCAGGTCGCATCCGTGGCTCAGTAAATGCGCACAAACCGCAGGAACCAGACGGAAAAATCGTCGAAAACCCCGGTTCCGCGGCTGAGCGGCATCAGCGCCAGCCCCATGAAAACCCAGAGCAGGGTAAGCATCCCCAGCAGACTGACCAGCAGCAGCGCAACCGGATTGCGGATACCGCCGAGAAAACACCAGCACAGGATGAACAGCGTCGCGGCAATCGGAAAACCGACAGTCGGCAGCAGCCAGCCAAAGGCCAGAAGCAGGCAGATCGCGGCGGCGGCCTTGGAATAGTCATAGGCTTCCGCCTGCTCCACGATCGGCATGGCACGCTTTCGCTTGCCTTCGGCATAGAGCGCCCAGAGTTCCGCGATGATCCACAACAGCGCAATCACTGCAATCGCGTTCAGAAACACGCCCGGCCATGCATCCGGCCCAAGCCCCCGCGCACGGATGCGCAGGGGGCGGTCGAACATATAGGCAGGCAGGATCAGCCCCAGCGCCAGAAACCCGCCCGGCAGGGCAAGCCGCGAGACGATCCTGCGCCAGGACACTGGCGCGCGCGCAGGCGCATCAGCGCGCTCGACCCTGCCCCCGAACATCTGCTCAATCGTCCAGCTGCGCGGCAATCGCCTGCATGAAGACCGAGACCTCTTCCTGCGCAGCCTCGCCGGTCAGCGGTTCCAGGCAGGTATAGGTCTGCGAACAAAACGCCTGCCAGGCGTCAGTTCCGGTCGCCGCGATCACCGCCGCTTCCAGACGATCGACCACATCATCCGGGGTTGCGGCAGGCACCGCCAAAGTGCGGAAGGTGTTGAGATACACCATATCGAAGCCCAATTCGCCCGAAGTCGGCACATCGGGGAATTCAGGATGACGTTCCGCCGCGAAGATCAGCAGTGGACGATACTCACCCGATTCCAGAAACTGCACGACATCGCCCGGTTCCTCATAGATCACATCCGTATGCCCGCCCAGCGGGGCCGCATAGCGCTCGCCCGGTGCCGAGAAGGGGACATTGACCATATCGACCCCTTGCTCTGCCATGACGATCAGCGCCACATCATCCTGAGTGCCATAGCCCGATGTCGCCACCGTCAAGGCACCGGGATTGGCGCGGGCATGTTCGATCAGTTGCTCTGCCGTCTCGAACGGACTATTGGCCGCCACGAACAGGAAAGACGGCGTGCTCTGCACCACCGCGATGACGCGGAAATCCTCGGGGCCATTATCGCCGATCCCGGCGGCCCAGGAGGCCACGGTCAGCGAAATCAGCGTGCCCATGGTATAGCCATCCGCCGGGCTGGTGCTCAGCCGGGTCAGGCCCGCATTGCCGGACGCGCCCGCCACATTCGTCACCGGGATCGACACACCCAGTTCCGGCTCCAGAAGCTGCGCAAGCTGGCGTCCCATCACATCCGCACCGCCACCGGGACCAAAGGTCACGATCAGTTCGATCGGCCGGTCCGGAAAATTCTGCGCCAGTGCTGGCCCGCTCAGGCTCATGGCCCCGGCCATCAGCGCAGCGATGGCCGTCATTCCTCCAAATCTGGTCATGTCTGGTATCCTCCCTTTTTTGTGTCTCGCCCGGTGGTGACATCGTGCCAGCCGCCGGTCTCCTTCTCCGTGCAAGCCTCCTCCAGCCTTGCTCAGACCTTCTCGCGAGTCTCCTCTGCCAGTTTCAGCCGCTGGATCTTGCCCGATGGCCCTTTCGGCAAGTCTTCAAGAACATGAATCCGCTCGGGGCTCTTGAACTTGCCCAGCCTGCTCTCGCACAAGCGCAGCAGATCCTCGCCGCGCACTGTGGCCCCGTCGCGCAGCTTCACCGCTGCCTCGACCCGTTCGCCATATTGCGCGCATGGCACGGCGAAAGCCGCTGCCTCGACCACATCAGGATGCGCATAAAGCGCCTCATCCACCTCGCGCGGGGCGATATTCTCGCCGCCCTTGATGATCAGCTCTTTCAGGCGGCCCGTGACAAAGACATAGCCATCCGCATCCATCCGCCCCAGATCGCCGGTCCGCAGCCAGCCGTCCGGGGTGAACGTGTCGCGCGTGGCCTCCGGGTTGCGAAAATAGCCGGTCATCACATTGGGGCCGCGCACTGCGATTTCGCCTTCCACACCGGGCGAAACCGGGCGCAATTCGCGCGAGAGAATAACCACTTCATTGCCATAGGCGATGCCGGGCGAGCCGATCTTGCGCACCCCCGGCGGCAGCGGGTTGGACAGGATCTGCGCCGCGGTCTCGGTCAGGCCCATGGTCTCGACAATCGCAATCCCGAAGCGGGTCTGAAACGCGGTCTGGGTTTCCACCGCCAGGGCCGATGAGGCCGAGCGCCCGAAGCGTATCCGCGCTCTGGTCGCGGCATCCGGGTCTTCCGCCCCATGCAGCAGATGCGAGATGATGGTAGGCACCACCGAAAACCATGTCACTTCGTACTCGCGGCACAGCCCCCAGAACCGGCTGGCCGAGAACCGGTCACAGACCACCGCAGAGCCGCCCGAGACCAGCGGCCCGATCACCGTCACGCACAGCCCGTTGATGTGATAGACCGGCAGCACACACAGCGCGCGGTCCTGCGCGCCCAGTTCATGCGCCAGAGCAACGGTCCAGCCCCCCGCCAGCAGACTGGCCTGCGTGTGCAGCACCCCCTTGGGCCGCCCGGTCGTGCCGGACGTATACATCAGGATAGAGGCATCCTGCGGGCCAACATCCTCCAGCGGCCCGGCGCAGGTGCCGTCGGGCCAGTCAATGCGCTCGCCAACCGCAACCGTCCGCGCCGTGACCGGATGCGCCTTGGCGGCCTGATCAAACAGCGCGCGCTGTGCCGTACCAAGCAGCACGACCTGCGCCTCGGAATGGGCCAGCGCATAGCCAATCGCCTCGGCCCCGGCCACCAGATTGATCAGAACCGTGCGGAACCCGCCATAAAGCGCCCCGAACAGCGCAAGGAGTCCCTGTCGGCTATTGGGCAGCATCACCGCCACGCAATCGCCCTTGCGCAGCCCCTGCCCTGCCAGATGCGCCGCGAGGTCTGCCGCCTCATCGCGCAACTCCGACCAGGTCAGGGGTGGCGCATCCGGGAACAGATAGGCGGGCGCGCTGCCCTGTTCGCGCGCGCGCAGTCCCAGCCAGTCGCGCACCGTTCCCTCTGGTGGCAAGAGCGCGCGCACTGTCATCGCCCGACCTCTGCCCAATAGCCCGAAAAAATTTCCTCCAGCGCGGGTTCACGCGGCGCAACAGGGCGCACGACCTTGGTGCGCTGCATGAAATGCCGCCAATGCAGATTGTCGTCGATGGAATTGCCGCCCCAACTGCCGCAGCCCATGGACAGCGAAAACGGCAGCCCATTGTCAAACGATCCCCCGGTTGCGAAAGCATGCGCCTGATTGACGATCACCCGGCAGGTAGGCATCGCGAAACCCAATTCCACCGGCCGCGCGGGATCTGTCGTATGCAGCCCCAGCGAATGCCCCGCCCCCTGATGCAGCAAGACCGCGCGCGTGATCTCGACCGCATGCGCATAATCCCGCGCCCGGTACAGCGCCGCCACCCGGCTCAGCTTCTCGCCCGACAGCGGATGATCCGGCCCGATGCCCGCAGTCTCGACCAGCACGAAGCGCGTGCCCTCCGGCACCCGGCCCGCCAGCCCCAGCTTCTCGACCATCACAGCCGCATCCTTGGCGATCACCTCGCGATTCAGATGCCCCCCCTGCCACAGCCGCGCAACAATCCCCTCGGCCTGATCCTGCGGCACCAGCGCACCACCCTCTGCCGCCAGCGCCGCGACAAAATCCGCGTAAACGCTGTCCACCACCACAAGCGCATTCTCGGACGAACACGAGGTCGCATTGTCGAATGTCTTTGAGGCCGCGATCTTGCGCGCCGCCTCTGCCAGATTGGCGGTTTCATCCACGATCACGGTCACATTCCCCGCCCCCACGCCCACCGCAGGCGTGCCGCTGGAATAGGCGCGGCGCACATTGTCCTGACTGCCCGTCACCACCGCCAGATCGGCCAGTTCCAGCAGGCGCTGCGTCGCCGCCTTGCTGCCCGGTGGCGGGATCATCTGCACCAGCGCCTTGTCCTCGCCGATCTTGTCAAACTCGGCGTGGATGAACCCCAGCAGCATCTCGCAACAGGCCACCCCCTTGGGCGAGGGCGACAGGATGATCGCATTGCCGCATTTCAGCGCATTGATCACATTATTCGCGGGCGTGGCTGCCGGATTGGTGGACGGCACAACCGCCCCGATCACCCCCAAGGGACGCGCAATCTCGGTGATCCCGGTCGCGGGATCATCCGACAGGATTCCAAAGGTCTGCACCGTCGCGATATCGCGCATCAACCCCAGCGTCTTGCGGTGGTTCTTGGTGATCTTGTCCGCCACATTGCCCAGACCCGTGGTCTGCACCGCCAGTTCCGCCAGCGCCGCATTGCGCCCCGGCTCCATGATCGCCCAACCCGCCGCAAGTGCGGCCCGGTCATAACGCGCCTGACTGCCAGCGGATTCGAACGCGGCCTGCGCCTGCCGTGCACGCAGGACCAGCGCCTCGACCTCATCGCATACTGGCTGCAGCATCATCGCGTCTCTCCATTTCCGCCAATTTACAAATCCAAGCCTATGTGATGAAAATAGTATTGCAAATGTTTTCATTTTCAGCCGGGAAATCGCCATTTAATGAAACAGAAACAAACATATAAGGCCGATATCATCACTGTCGCGCAGGTCGCAGGCGTGTCTCCGGCAACTGTGTCGCGGGCGATGAATCACCCCGATCTGGTCAGCCCCGCGACACGCAAGAAGATCGAAAAGGCCATTCGCAAGACCGGCTATATCCGCAACCGCGCGGCACAGGCGATGTATGGCCGCCGCAGCGCGACCTTGGGCCTGGTTGTGCCGACCGTGAATTACTCGATCTTCGCCGAACTGGTCCAATCCTTCAACGATGCCGTGGCCGAGCTTGGCTTCACCCTGCTGCTCGCAACCCATAACTATGACCTGCACACCGAATACCGGGTCATCCGCAAGCTCTTGGAACACCGCGTTGACGGGATCGCGCTGATCGGCCTTGACCATGGCGAGGACACCTACCGCCTGTTCAAGTCCCAGAATGTGCCCGTCATCGCCGTCTGGAGCTATTCAGAGACAGCGCGCATCCCTTGCATCGGCTCGGATAACCACGAGGCCGGACAGCTTGCCGCACAGCATATCCTGTCGCTCGGCCATCGCCGGATCGGGTTCATTTTCCCGCCCATGTCCGAAAACGACCGCGCGCGCGGGCGGCTCAAAGCCGCGCGCGACGTGCTGCACGCCTCAGGCATCCCCTGCCCCGAAGATCACGCGGTCCAGTCGCTCTACAGCATCGCACAGGCCAAGACCGCCTGTCGCGACCTGCTGGCGCGCGACCTGTCCCTGACCGCGCTGATCTGCGGCAATGACGTGATCGCTCAGGGCGCGATTGCCGCCGCGCAGGAACTGGGGCTGCGCATCCCGCAGGACATCTCGATCATCGGCATCGGCGATTTCGTGGGATCAGGCGACAGCTACCCCGCCCTTACCACGGTCCGCATTCCCGCGCAGGCCATCGGCGCGCAGGCAGGCCAGAAACTTGTCGAAAGCATCGCCGCCACAGATCCCGCGCAGATCACCCATCTCCGCTTTCCCGTCAGCCTGAAACAGCGCGGCACCACCGCCCCGCCCCCCCTTTAGCGCGCGCGCCGCGCAACTTGCGCTCCCGCGCCTGCTTGCCTATGCGCTGGCCAAGTGCAAAGCCCCGAACGCCCCGCGCTGTCACAAAAGGACCAAACCGCCCGTGTTCGCGCTCTCCGGCCTGTTTCTCGCAGCCTTCATCGCCGCGACCCTGCTGCCTGCCCAATCCGAAGCCGTGCTCGCCGCCCTTGTGCTGGCCGGGCAACACCCGGTCTGGCTGCTTGTGACCGTGGCGAGTATCGGCAATGTGCTGGGCTCAGTGGTCAACTGGGTTATGGGCCGCTTCCTGATGCGCTATGCGACGCATCCGCGCTTTCCCTTCACCTCCGCGCAGATCAGCCGCGCACAGGACTGGTATGGCCGCCGGGGCTGGGTCAGCCTGTTCGGAAGCTGGCTGCCCGTCATCGGCGACCCGCTGACACTGGCCGCAGGCATCATGCGCGAACCGCTCTGGCGGTTCCTTCTGGTGGTGACAGCGGCCAAGACCGGGCGTTATATCGTGCTGGTGATGGTCGTGCAGGCCGCTGTCTGACGCCCGGCTCAGCCCGCGCTCAGGCCCATGACGTGATTGAGTTCGACCCCCGACAGCACCACATGGCGCGCACGCCCCACGATCAGCGGATCAGGCGCGCGGGCGATCTCGGGGTCCTTGTCCGGGTAATCCACGGTCGACAGGAAATGCTTCATGCATTCCAGCCGCGCGCGCTTCTTGTCCTTGGACTTGATCACCGTCCAGGGCGCATCGGCCGTGTCGGTATAGAAGAACATCGCTTCCTTGGCCTGTGTATATTCATCCCATTTGCCAAGCGAGGCCTTGTCGATCGGCGAGAGCTTCCAGCGCTTCAGCGGATCGGTCTCGCGCTGCTGGAAACGGCGGCGCTGCTCTTCGGGCGTGACCGAGAACCAGTATTTGTAAAACCGGATCCCCGAACGCACCAGCATCCGCTCGAATTCGGGCGCCTGACGCATGAATTCCAGATATTCCGAGGGCGTGCAGAACCCCATCACCCGCTCGACACCCGCGCGATTGTACCAGGAGCGGTCATAGAACACCATTTCCCCACTGGTCGGCAGATGCTCGACATAGCGCTGGAAATACCATTGCCCGAGTTCCTTTTCCGAGGGCTTGTTCAGCGCCACCACCCGCGCGAAACGCGGGTTCAGATGCTCGTTGAAGCGCTTGATCGTGCCGCCCTTGCCGGCCGCATCGCGGCCCTCGAACAGAAAGACGAAGCGCTCTCCCGTCTCAAGCGCCCATTTCTGCACTTTCAGCAACTCGGCCTGCAACCGCGCCTTCTCGCGCTCATAGGGCGCGCGGGCGAATCTGTAGCGATAGGGGTAGCGGTCGGATTCAAAAAACGTGCGGATCTCTTCCGTGGTCAGTTTTGACGCATCCGGTTCCCAGACATGTCCCTTGGGGGCCGTTTTCAACTGAACGGCAACGTCGGGTGCCGCGGTTTCCTCCTTCGCTGGCGTTTCTGATATCTCGGATGTGTCGGCAACAGGGTCGCGGGTAATCGGCATCACGTTGGCATCGGTCATCTTGGCACTCCTTGATCAAAAACGGCGTGCCTGATGTCGCAAGGGCTGGAAAACCTGTCTTTGATATTGATCAATCCAAGCCCGCAAACCCTGCCCAAAGGCAGGATTTTACGCCAACTGTGGCCCGCAAGTCACGAAGGCGGGCGCTGCGCAAGCACCACCCCCAGCCCCATCAGCACAATCCCCGCCACCCGGATCAGATCCAGCGGGCGGGCGCGCGCCCCGAAAAGCGCGAAATGATCGATCACGCTGATCGCGATGATCTGTCCCAGAAGCACGAACATCACGGCATTGCCCACCCCGAAACGCGGGGCGACCCAGGAAATCGACAACAGGTAAAACGCAATCAGCAGCCCCGCCAGAAACAGATGCTTCGGCTGGACAGGGATCAGCGCGAAACTGCCCCCCTGCCCGCCCAGAGCCGCCACCAGAACAGCCACAACCCCGGCAATCGCGAACATCACCGCCCCCGCCGCTGCGGGTGAGCCGATCCGCGTGCCAAGCTGCGCATTCAACGCCGCAAGCACGGGCACACCCACCCCGGCGGCCAGCATGATCAGGGCGTATTTCAGGGTCTCTGGGGTCATGGGAACTGTCCTTGCAACTCGCGCCACTGTGTCAGGACAGACGCGCCTGCGCCAGCCCTTGCATCGGGGGGCAGAGATGGCAGATAGTAGCGCCCATGACAGGCACCCTTCTTTCCCTCGGACATGGCTACAGCGCGCGGGCGCTCGAAGATCGGCTACTACCGCGCGGCTGGACGATCATCGGCACCACCCGCAGCCCCGACAAAGCCGCGCAGATGGCTGCACGCGGGCTTACCCCGCTGATCTGGCCGGGATCGCCGCTGCCGCTGGACCGGGCCACCCATCTTCTGACCTCGGTCGCACCGGGGAACGGCGACCCGGTTCTGGCCGCGCATGAAGCCGAGATCGCTGCGGCAGGTCATCTGCAATGGGTGGGCTATCTCTCGACCGTGGGCGTCTATGGCGACCGGCAGGGCGGCTGGGTCGATGAGGACGCGGCCCTTGACGCCACCACCGCGCGCAGCATCGCCCGCGTCCGGGCCGAGGCCGCATGGCAGGCGCTCTGCGACCGCGCCGGGCTGCGCCTGCACATTTTCCGCCTCGCAGGCATCTACGGCCCCGGTCGCGGCCCCTTCGAGAAACTGCGCTCCGGGCGCGCGCAAATGGTCATCAAGCCGGGCCAGTTTTTCTCGCGCATCCATTACGACGATATCGGACAGGCGCTGGAGCTTGCGATCCATTCGGACCAGCCCTCGCGCATCTGGAACCTGTGCGACGACGTCCCCGCGCCCCCGCAAGACGTGCTGCGCCACGCGGCCGCGCTCCTGCACATGGACCCACCCCCCGAAGTGCCCTTTGATCAGGCCGAAATGTCCCCCATGGCGCGCAGCTTCTATGCCGACAGCAAGCGCGTGAAGAATGACCGGATCAAGCGCGATCTGGGGCTGGAACTGATCCACCCCGACTACCAGACCGGCCTTGCGGCAATCCTGCAAGCGGAAGGGTGATTGCCAAGCACGCGCACCCGCGCTAGCACGCGCCCATGCCACGCTACGCGCTACAGATCGAATATGACGGACGCCCCTTCTGCGGCTGGCAGGCGCAGGCGGGTTTGCCCTCTGTGCAAGAGGCCATCGAAACAGCCCTCGCGCGGCTGGAACCGGACCTGCCCCGCATCGCCGCTGCGGGCCGTACCGATACCGGCGTGCATGCCACCGGGCAGGTCGCGCATTGCGACATGGCGCGCGACTGGGACGCCTTCCGCCTGATGGAGGCGCTGAACCACCATCTGCGCCCGCTGCCTGTCGCTGTCCGCGCCGCGGCTCTGGTCGATGACGATTTCCACGCCCGGTTTTCAGCCCATGAACGGCGCTACCTGTTCCGGCTGCTGACCCGCCGCGCGCCCCCCACATTCGACGCGGGCCGGGTCTGGCATATCAAGCACCCTCTCGATCCGGAGGCGATGCGCGAAGGGGCCACGCATCTGCTGGGGCTGCACGATTTCACCACGTTTCGCGCCAGCCAGTGTCAGGCTGCATCCCCCGTCAAGACACTGGACGCGCTGGAGATTGCACTGGTCGAGGGCCTGTCTGGCCCGGAAATCCAGTTCCGCCTGCGCGCGCGGTCTTTCCTGCATAATCAGGTGCGCAGCATCGTGGGCACTTTGGAACGTGTCGGCGCAGGCGCATGGACGCCTGCCGATGTGAAAGTGGCGCTTGAGGCGCGTGACCGCGCCGCCTGCGGCCCGGTCAGCCCGCCCGACGGGCTGTATCTGACCGGGGTGGGCTATGCCCGCGACCCGTTCACCGGGTAAGCTGCTGCTTTATTGAGTATTTTTGGCAAGATGAAACAGTCAGGTCAGTCCACTTCCTCGACCACATAGAGGTCACGGGTCGAAGCGCCTTTGGCAAAGCTCAGCGCCTCTTGATATTCGGGCGAATTGTAGCAGGCGACCGCATCTTCCACCGAGGGGAAGCGCGCGACGACATTGCGCGGACGCGCGGTCCCTTCGAGCACGACATACCGTCCCGCACGCGCCAGAAACACGCCGCCATGCGCGGCAATCGCGGGCGTCGCGCGCTTGGCATATTCCGCATAGGCGTCAGGGTCGGTCACTTCGACCGAGGCGATCCAGAGAGCAGTCATGCCTTCACTCCTTCGATTGTGCGGGCCACGGCCTGAAGCGCGGCTTCTGCCCCTGCAATATCCGCGCCGCCTCCCTGCGCCATGTCAGGCCGCCCGCCGCCACCCTTGCCGCCCAAGGCTTCCACCGCCGCGCGCACCAGATCGACCGCCGAAAGCTGCCCCGTCAGATCGGGCGTGACGCCCGCCGCCACGGCTGGCTTCGCGCCGGTATCGGCGATCAGTACCACAGCGCCCGAACCGAGCTTTTCCTTCATCGCGTCGATCAGGGGCGGCAGGTCCTTGCCCGTCACCCCCGACATGACCTTGGCAATCAGCTTGATGCCTGCAATGTCCTGCGGCGCATCCTCTTGCGCGCCCCCGCCCATGGCGACCTGCCGCTTGAGTTGGGCAATTTCATTGGCGAGCGCCCGGCGTTCCTCCATCAGCGCCTTCACGCGCTCGGGCACATCCTGCACCGGCGCTTTCAGAAGCGATGCAAGTGCGCCAAGCCGGGCATCCTGCGCGCGCAGGTAATCCAGCGCCGCCTGCCCGGTCAGCGCCTCGATGCGCCGCACACCTGCCGAAGATGCCGAATCGCCCAGACAGACGAAAGCGCCGATATCGCCGGTGCGTGCCACATGGGTGCCACCGCAAAGTTCCAGCGAATAGGTCGCGCCATCATGGCCCTTCTGCGCGCCGGGCAGATGCCCCATGGAAACGACGCGCACTTCCTCGCCATATTTCTCGCCAAAGAGCGCCTGAGCCCCAAGCGCGCGCGCCTCATCCGGCGTCATGATCCGGGTTTCAACGGGCGTGTTCTGACGGATGAAGGCGTTGACCTCAGCCTCGACCTGCGCCAGCTCATCGGCACTCAGCCCCGCACCATGGCTGAAATCAAACCGCAGCCGGTCGGGCGCATTGAGCGAACCCTTCTGCGCGACATGATCGCCCAAGGCGCGCCGCAAAGCCTCATGCAGAAGATGCGTCGCAGAATGGTTCGCACGGATGGCCGCGCGGCGCTGATGCGTGACCTCCAGCTTCACCGGCTGGCCTGTGCTGAACTCGCCCTCGGTCACTTTGGCGATATGGATGAACACGCCTGCTGTCTTGCGCGTATCCGTGACCTCTGCCAGCCCGGTCGCCGAGCGGATCAGCCCGGTATCGCCCACCTGCCCGCCGGATTCGGCGTAAAACGGCGTCTGATTGACGACGATCTGCACCTCGCCCCGGGCAGTCGCGACCTCGGCCCCGTCTGCCACCAGCGCCAGCACCTGCCCTTCGGCTCTTTCCATGTCATAGCCCAGAAACTCGGTCGCGCCAAAACGGTCGGCAATATCAAACCAGATCGTGGCATCTGCGGCCTCGCCCGACCCGGACCAGCTGGCCCGCGCGCGCGCCTTCTGCTCGGCCATCGCCGCATCAAAGCCAGCCACATCGACGCCCCGGCCCCGTTCGCGCAGCGCATCCTGCGTCAGATCGAGCGGGAAGCCGTAAGTGTCATAAAGCTTGAAGGCCGCCGCTCCCGGCAATTCCGCCCCATCGGGCAGGCTGTCGAGTTCCGCATCCAAGAGCTTCAGCCCGCGATCCAGCGTCTGGCGGAAGCGCGTTTCCTCGGCCTGCAAGGTCTGGGTAATCAGCGCCTGTGCATCGCGCAATTCCTGATAATGCCCGCCCATCTGCGCCACCAGTGCGGGCACCAGCCGATACATCACCGGGTCCTGCGCGCCCAGCATATGCGCATGCCGCATCGCGCGGCGCATGATCCGGCGCAGCACATAGCCGCGCCCGTCATTGCTGGGCATCACCCCATCCGCGATCAGGAAAGACGTGGCGCGCAGATGATCCGCAATCACCCGGTGATGCGTCTTGCCGGGGCCATCCGGGTCGGAACTGGTCGCATGGGCCGAGGCCTCGATCAGCGCGCGCATCAGATCGGTGTCGTAATTGTCATGCTTGCCCTGCAAGAGCGCGCCGATGCGCTCCAGCCCCATACCCGTGTCGATCGACTGGCGCGGCAGGTCGGTCAGGCGGCCATCCTCATGCTGTTCATTCTGCATGAAGACCAGGTTCCATATCTCGATGAAGCGGTCGCCATCTTCCTCCGGGCTTCCCGGGGGCCCGCCCCAGATGCTCGGCCCGTGATCGAAGAAAATCTCGGTGCAGGGACCGCAGGGACCGGTCGGCCCCATGCGCCAGAAATTGTCATCCGTCGGGATACGGATGATCCGGTCATCGGACAGTCCCGCCACCTTCTTCCAGATCTCGGCGGCCTCGTCATCGGTATGGTAAACCGTGACCAGCAGTCGGTCTTTCGGAATATCAAAATCCTTCGTCAGCAATTCCCAGGCAAAGGGGATCGCATCGGATTTGAAATAATCGCCGAAGCTGAAATTCCCCAGCATCTCGAAAAATGTATGGTGCCGCGCCGTATAGCCCACATTGTCCAGATCATTATGCTTGCCGCCCGCGCGCACGCATTTCTGGCTGGTGGTCGCGCGGTTGTAATCGCGGTGTTCCAGACCGGTGAACACGTTCTTGAACTGGACCATACCGGAATTGGTGAACATCAGCGTGGGATCATTGCGCGGAACCAGGGGCGAACTGTCCACGACCGCATGGCCCTGCCGGGCGAAGTAATTCAGGAAGGTCGAGCGGATATCGTTCAGGCTGGCCATGGTCTGTCTCCGGCGCATGAGAGGCTGGCGCATGGTTTAGCTTCGCGGCGGGAAGGTGTCCACACCTGACAATGCAGGCTGTCCGGCAAAGATCCCGTCCGCGCCGGTCACCCTGTCACGACACGAGCGGTACAGGATACCGCGCAGGCGCACGGGCGGTTGGCTTCAATATGACTATCGCTGCTTCCACAACAACCGAAGCAATCTAGTTACCCTCACACACAGACTGGCATCCAATCCGGCCACCGTCTCTTACGCCACGGATCTTTCAAGTTGCCCGACTCGGCCAGAGCTAGCAATCTCGTAGGAATGCAATTCTCGAGAGCGATACAATGCTGCTGATCATCCCTGTAATATTTTTTTTCATCATCCCTACACTGAAATGGCAATTGATCGCGGTGATTGTCAGTGCCGCAGTGCTGCGCATGAATGGCCGGGCGCGAAACCACGAAGTTGCTCATTCGCTCGGCATCGAACCTATTACCGACGCAAAGCACTTCCTGTTGTTTGTGGGTGTTGGCACGGTCATGGTCGCGATTCTTCTCTCACTTCACAGCATTCGACGGCTTATCCGCAAGAAAAATGAATAAATGCGCATGAACCCGACAGTTCTGGTGACTCTCGCATTCGTTGGCTTCGCAGCACTTGCGCCGCGACTATTCGAAACGACTGTCATGCTGGTAATCTTTGGAGCCGTCGCCACGCTGTTCATCGTTCTAGTGTTTCAGGTCGGCAAAGAAGCCATCGAAAAACCAGACGCGGAAGGAAGCTTGCAACACCACTTTCGGAAGAATGCTGTGAAGACCATCTTCTCTATTGGCTCTGTACTAGGTGCTGCAGGCTTTTTTATAGGTCTGGTCCTCGCCGTTTTGGGGGTTGAACCGACTATGGCAAACGGCACGAAACTTTGGCTCATTTCTGGCAGCCTTGGCATTGCATGCATGGTATGCGCATGGATCGCAGGGGGCTTTCCACGCTAGTACCTTGCGATATTCCACCAGTTCAAGTCCACTGGTGCATGGTTTAGCTTCGTGCTTGGCCGTCCACCTGTAGGAACCGGGAACTTTTCCAGCAGAACCCCCTTACGGATCACCCAATCATTGACGTCAGTACACATAACCCCGCCACACATAACCCCGCCCAACCGCTGCGGACTTCGAATCGCCGCAGAGGCCCACTCGCGCAGCCGTTCCATAATGCGCCGTCCACATCATCCAAGAACCGTGGCATCCGGCTTCTTCCTTACAACATCGCCCTCACGGATCACCCCGTCACGCGCCACCCGACACAGAATCCCGCGCAGCCGCAACGTTCGATACTCGGGCACATTGATCCAGTCCCGCGCGGCTTTGCCATAGCGCGCCGACCATTTCACGCAGGCATCGTTGAAGATATCCGACACCTCCAGCAATGCCGTGCCCACCTGCAGGATCTGGCCCGCAGGCAGATTCGCCTCCGAAAGATCCATGTCGGTGATGAAAGTATCACCCGGATGCACGCAACTCTCGCGGTCACGCCAGACCAGATCCAGCACGCGGCGCGACAGGATGCAGACCTGAATACCCGGATGCGGCCTGCCATCCGGCAGGCGCAACCACGGACGGCTGGCCCAGCGCTCGCCCGGAATCCCCTGCGCAACTGTCACCGCGATTTCCGGCAAGTACTGGCGCAGCCCGTAATCCGGGCGCAGACACAGCATCTCCACGCGCCCGTCATTCTTCGGCGCAGCCAGCACATCGGCGAGAGCCGCCTCAAGCTCGGTGCGCGTAGCCTGCGGTGCTGTCATTGCAGCATGGCCCTAGTCCTCGGTCAACGCGTCGTCATTTTCGCTCATATGGAAATCCAGCCCATGCGCGGCGCGGATCTTGTCCTCGATCTGCAAGGCCATCTGCGGATTATCCTTCAGGAAGGTCTTCGCATTCTCGCGCCCCTGCCCGATGCGTTCATCCCCATAGGAATACCAGGCACCCGATTTTTCCACGACCCCGGCCTTCACGCCCAGATCCAGCAATTCCCCGCGCTTCGAAATCCCCTCGCCATACATGATGTCGAATTCGACCTGCTTGAACGGCGGCGCCACCTTGTTCTTCACAACCTTCACGCGGGTCTGATTGCCAACCACCTCGTCGCGATCCTTGATCGACCCGATACGGCGAATATCCAGCCGGACAGAGGCGTAGAATTTCAGCGCATTGCCCCCTGTCGTGGTTTCGGGCGAGCCGAACATGACCCCGATCTTCATGCGGATCTGGTTGATGAAGATCACCATGCAGTTCGAACGCGCGATCGAACTCGTCAGCTTGCGCATCGCCTGAGACATCAGCCGCGCATGAACGCCCACGGAACTGTCGCCCATATCGCCCTCAAGCTCGGATTTGGGCGTCAGCGCCGCCACCGAATCGACCACCACCAGCGACACCGCGCCCGAGCGCACCAGCGTATCGACGATTTCCAGCGCCTGTTCGCCCGTATCGGGCTGCGAGATCAGCAATTCATCCAGATTGACCCCCAGCTTGCGGGCATATTGCGGGTCCAGCGCATGTTCGGCATCGACAAAGGCGCAAATCCCGCCCTTTTTCTGCTCTTCCGCCACGACATGCAGCGTCAGCGTGGTCTTGCCCGAACTTTCCGGCCCGTAAATCTCGATGATCCGTCCCTTGGGCAGCCCGCCGATGCCCAGCGCGATATCCAGCCCCAGCGATCCGGTCGAGGTCGCCTCGATATCCTTGAGGACATTGTCGCCCCCAAGCTTCATGATCGAGCCCTTGCCGAATTGCCGCTCAATCTGCGCCAGCGCCGAATCGAGCGCTTTCTGTTTCTCCGCCGTGCGTTTGTCGGTCATTGTCAGCAGGTCCGCCGTTGCCATTTCTCTGCCCCTTATTCCACAGCGCGCCTTGCGCGGCAATCGCAGCTTTGTTCGATGAATGTTCCATATCGCACATACAGGCACAAAGCGAGAACTTTTTGCGGGCCTGATCCCCCATCCTTGCGCGAAAAGGCTTAATTTTCAGTGAGCGCGACAGATGCATCTGACGCAAGGCGGGGTTTCGGCTTTTGCAGTGGTCATGTCAGAACCCATGACCTAAGTTGGTGCCAAGGGGGGAAACACCTTGCAAGAAAGGGTTTCCAGATGGCAAGTCTGAACACGAATATCACCGCGTCGCATGTGCTCTCGCAACTGGGCCAGAACCTGCGCGCCTTCGGCAATGGCGTGCTGAACCTGCTGATCCTGATCGCCGAATTCACGCCGAAATATCAGGCGATCCAGTATTACAACTCACTCTCGGACGAAGATCTCGCTGAAATGGGCATGACCCGCGCCGATGTGGTGCAAAAGGTCTTTGGCGCACGGATGTATCTCTGATCCGACCCTGCCTGCGCCAGACCTGTGGCGCGGATCAGAGGGGCGGTCTGCGGGGTAAATGCGTGAAGCAGCGCGAAACATCCCGGCGGCAGATCGGCCTCCTGCAACTGCATGGCGATATCGGTCGCATTCAGCGCCGCATCGGGTGGCGGGCACCAGATCAGGCCGTGACCTAACCCGGCCCCCAGCGCCGCGCCCAGCGCGTCCCGGTCATCTGCGCCCCGGCACAGCATCACCGGTGCCGCGGCCTGCGCTGCACCGGATATGGCCTCGGCCATGCCATAGGGCTCAAGCCGCAGGGCCAGCCGGTCACGCGCCGCCGCATCCGCACCGCGCAGCAAGGCACGCGCCCGCGCAAAATCCCGCGCCTCTGCCAGCACCACCGATCCGGCGCGCGTGCCATCCGCGCGCGCCACGGCAATATGCCCGGTGCCAAAAGGCACCCGCCAGCGCCCCCCCACAAAATGCGCAAACAACCGCTCAGATAGATCATCCATCCCCACTGCCTAGCAGGCGCGCTGGACCCTTGCCAAGCCTTGCCCTTTCGGCCACGACAGGGCGATGAACGAAATGCCGGATATCCTCTGCCTCGGGGCAGCACATTGGGACGTGATCGGGTGCAGCGCGCAACCGGTCGCGACCGGCGATGACCTGCCCGGAGTGATCCGCACCCGCCCCGGTGGCGTGGCCCTCAACATCGCCCATGCGCTTGCCGGACAAGGGCTGCGTCCCGCGCTTCTGTCGGCCATCGGGCAAGACCCGGAAGGTGCGGCACTGGTCGCCTGGCTGGACAACCGGGGCATCGACACGCGCTTCCTGCACCGTCCCGAAACCCTTCCGACCGACCGCTACATGGCGATCGAGGGGCCGGAGGGACTGGTTGCCGCCATCGCCGATTCCACTGCGCTGGAACGCGAAAGCCCCCGGATAATCGCCGCGCTCCGGGTACCCGCGCTGCAGGCATGGCGCGGACCGGTCGTGCTGGACAGCGGCTTCGCGCCCGATACGCTCGCAGATCTCGCCCGGAAACGCATCCCGCAAGCCGCCCCCCTGCGCCTGACCTCTGCCGCGCCCGCCAAGGCCCCGCGCCTGCGCCCCTTCCTTCGGGCCCATGCCACCTTCACCCTCAACCGGCACGAGGCCGAATCCCTCCTCGACCGACCGCTGCCCGACAGCCTGACGGCGGCAACTGCCCTTGTGGCCGCAGGCGCCGCCCGCGCCATCATCACCGATGGCCCGCGCCCTGTCACCGAAGCTGATCATCGACAGACCCTCACCTTGCTGCCGCCACCTGCCGCTGTGCAGCGCGTCACAGGCGCTGGGGACACGTTCCTTGCCGCCCATATCGCGGCAGAATTGCGCGGGCTGGACCGTCACGCCGCACTTGCCTATGCACTTGATGCTGCCGCCCTGCATATCGCCACAACCGACCCCTGAAGGAACCGCCATGCCCCCGCTGATCTATTCCCCCGACGTGCAGGCCGCCCGCGCCGCCGGTCAGCCCATCGTTGCGCTCGAATCGACAATCATCACCCATGGCATGCCCTGGCCGCAGAATTTCGACATGGCGCAAACCGTGGAAAACGACATCCGCGCAGGCGGGGCCACGCCCGCCACTATCGCGATCATGGACGGCCATATCCACATCGGCCTGACGGAAGCGCAGTTGCGCAGCCTCGCCCAGACCACGGACGCGATGAAACTCAGCCGCGCCGATCTGGCCGTGGCCCTTGCCACCGGGCGCACCGGGGCCACGACCGTTGCCGCGACGATGATCTGCGCGGCGCTTGCAGGCATCGAGGTCTTTGCCACAGGTGGCATCGGTGGCGTCCATCGCAGCGCGGAAACCAGTTTCGACATTTCCGCCGATCTTCAGGAACTCGCCGCGACCCGCG
>JAFIEM010000170.1 GCA_020832555.1 Natronohydrobacter sp.
TTGCATCCGCCATCAAGATCCTGCGCGAATACGAACGCGCGGTGGTCTTCACGCTCGGCCGCTTCACCGGGGTGAAGGGCCCGGGGCTGATCATCGTGATCCCGGGCATTCAGCAGGTTGTCCGCGTGGACATGCGGGTCAAGGTGCTGGACGTGCCCAGCCAGGACGTGATCAGCCGCGACAATGTCTCGGTCCGGGTCAATGCGGTGATCTACTTCCGCGTCATGGATGCAGAACGCGCCACCATCCAGGTCGAGAATTTCATGCAGGCCACCAGCGAACTGGCGCAGACCACGCTGCGCTCGGTCCTGGGCAAGCACGAACTGGACGAGATGCTGTCAGAGCGTGACACGCTGAACAGCGACATCCAGGCATTGCTGGATGCGCAGACCGACACTTGGGGCATCAAGGTATCGAATGTCGAGATCAAGCATGTTGATGTGAACGAGAGCATGATCCGCGCCATCGCCCAGCAGGCCGAGGCCGAGCGCGAACGCCGCGCCAAGGTGATCAACGCGCAGGGCGAGGCGCAGGCGGCCGAAAAGCTGCTGGAGGCCGCGCAGATCATGTCCCGCGACCCGGGCGCGATGCAGCTGCGCTATCTCAGCTCGCTCAACATCATCGCGGCCGAGAAGAATTCGACCATCATCTTCCCGTTCCCGATGGAACTGGCCGGGCTGATCCCGGGCCTCAAGGTGGTCGCAGCGAAGGATTGACGGACCGCCCCGCGTCCTGTGCGCCCCCCTCCCCCCAGATATGGCCAATGGCCGGAAGGAATACCCGATGCCCGATATCACTGTCCGAGGCGCCGTCCTGCAGTCATTGCGGCCTTGGCTGTGGGCAGCGTTGCTTGCCGTTTCTGCCCTGCCCGTCGCCGCGCAGGACGGCACCACAGGCCCCGCGCCTGACAATGCGCAAGACCGCCGCTATGGCAGCGGCTGGGACTGCGATCCGGGTTTTCGCCTTGCCGACGGGGCTTGTCTGGCACTCGACATCCCCGAGAACGCCTATGCCACCGGGCGGGCCCATGGCACCGGCTGGGCCTGCCGGCATGGCTATCGCGAGAGGCGTGATGCCACATGCGAGGCGATCGCGATCCCGGCCAACGCGTTCCTCGATGCCTCGGGGCTGGGCTGGGACTGCGCGCGCGGCTATAGCAAGCGCGGCGATGGATGCGCACTGATCGAGGTGCCCGCGAACGGGTATCTGTCGGACAGCAGAATCGGCCCCGGCTGGGCCTGCGAACGCGGGCATGTCGCCCAGGCCGGAGCCTGCGTAGCCATCGTGATCCCCGAAAACGCCTATGCGACCAACGCGACGCATGGCGCGGCCTGGCGCTGCGAGCGGGGCTTCGTGCAGACCGGCGGCCGCTGCGATCCGGTGCCCGTTCCTGCGAACGCGTTTCTCGACGGCCGCGCGCATGGCCCCGGATGGCGGTGCGAGCGCGGCTTTCAGGCGCGACAGGAGGGTTGCATTGCGATCGTGCTGCCCCGGAACGCCCATCTCGATCGCTCCGGCAACCGCTGGCAGTGCGATCGCGGATTCCAGCTTTCCGAGGGCGGCTTATGCACGCTGACACGATAAGGGCCCACCGGCCACGCACCGGCGCATGGGGGTGTCGGCCATGCTGATCCGCCTGGGATGCCGTCTGCAGCTCAGCCTGCCGCAGCCCACGCCACTGATTGCGATGCTGAGCGTCCATCACAGCCGTTATGCGGATGTGGTCCGGGCCGATGACCTGGCCACCACACCCCGCGTGCCGTTTCGCGGCTACCGCGACGGGTTCGGCAACTGGTGCACGCGGATGGTGGCCCCGGCGGGCGACTTCATACTGACCACCGACGGGGTGTTCCGCGATACCGGCCTGCCCGACCCTTTGGCGCCGGAGGCCCTGCAGCATGCGGTGCAGGACCTGCCGGATGAGACGCTGGTCTATCTGCTGGGCAGCCGCTACTGCGACACCGACCTTCTGTCCGAGGAGGCATGGCGCCTGTTCGGCCAGACCCAGCCGGGATGGGCGCGCGTACAGGCGGTATGCGATTTCGTCCATGGCCGGCTGACCTTCGGCTATCACCATGCCAGGGCCACGCGGACGGCCGCTCAGGCGCTGTCCGAAGGGGTCGGCGTATGCCGCGACTTCGCGCATCTGGCGATCACGCTGTGCCGCTGCCTTAACATTCCCGCCCGCTACTGTACTGGCTATCTGAGCGACATCGGCGCGCCGCTTCCCGATCCCGCCGGCGATTTCGCGGCCTGGATCGAAGTCTATCTGGGCGGTCAATGGTGGGTGTTCGATCCACGCAACAACGGCCCCAAGTTCGCGCGGTTCCTGGTTGCCCGGGGTCGCGATGCGACCGATGTGCCGCTGACCCAGTCTTTCGGTCTGCATGTGATGGCGGACTTCCGGGTCTGGACTGACCAGACGGCAGCGGAAAACCCGCAGCCCACAGGTCGCAATTGAGCGCCCGCATCCCCATATGTAAAGGGTGGCGCGACGGGTCCGGCGGTTCCACGCGACACAACCGCTCATCACGCCGCATGTCCTGTCTGAGCATGACTTGCAGGGCGCTAAGGCAAGTTGGCTTCCCGCCTTCGGCACAGCATGGTCCGGATGCTTCTGGTCATGGGTGACGAACCCGTCGATCTGGATGGTCGCCGCAGCCCGAAGGAGCGACTGGAAACCGTGTTTCGCAGGGGCGCGCAGCAGGTTGGGCCCGACGACTGTACAGGTCATGCAGCCCTTGAACCGGTGCTGCGCGGGCAATTGCTGGCCGGACCGGTCGACAGTTTGGCCGATCTTCGGGCCAAGTTCGAATGCCTGCTGGCGCGCTTCGCCCTGACCGAGGACGGGCAGGACGAACACATTCGGAAGCTCACCCAGCGCACGCTCAGCGATATCGCACGGCTGGCAAAACGCGAGGAACGGAAGCGATGACCACACTTGACGAGGCCCTTGGCAGCCCACAGCCGGCGCGCGGCGACGTCTCGGCCGAACGGGTCTGCCTGCGCTGCCGCACCCCCTTTCCCAGCGAAGGGTTCGGCGAACGCATCTGCAAGCGGTGCAAAAGCCAGTCGGCCTGGAAATCCGCAATCCCGGCCGGTGACGGCGGCAGCCGCCGCCGCTCGGCCCGATAGGCTGGGGGAGCGGCGCCATGCCCGTCCTGACCATCACCCACCGCACAGAATACCGCTATGCAAGCGCTGTCGCGCCGGGCCCGCATCGCCTGATGCTGCGCCCGCGCGAGACGCGCGAATTGCGCCTACTGTCTTTCGACCTGATCGTGCGGCCGGACGCGGCGGTCACCTGGGCGCATGACGTGGCCGGGAATTCCATCGCGACGGCCAGCTTCTCGGGGCTGACCGACACCCTGTCGGTCGAAAGCCGGATGTCCGTAGATCTCGGCGCCCAGGCCTGGCCTGTGTTCGACATCGCCGCATCGGCGCAGCAGTATCCGTTTCGCTACTCCGACGAGGACTGGACCGACCTCGGCGCGCTGGCCCGCCCGCAGTATGTCGATGTGGCCGGCCGCCTGTCCGACTGGGTCGAGGGCTTCGTGATGAGCCGACCGACCGACACCCTGTCCCTGCTGCAGGATGTGGCAAGTGGCGTGTCCAACCGTATCCGCTATCAGAGCCGCGAGGTCGAGGGCACGCAGGGCCCGCTCGAGACCCTGGACCGCGGCTGGGGATCGTGCCGCGACATCGCCGTGCTGTTTGCCGAGGCCGTCCGCACGCTGGGCTTCGGCGCCCGCATCGTGTCGGGCTATCTGTTCGATGCCGCGCGCGATCTGATCGGCTCGGCCGGGACCGGCTCCACCCACGCCTGGGTCGAGGTCTTCGTGCCCGGGGCGGGCTGGATCTCTTTCGATCCGACCAACCGTTCCATGGGTTCGGCCAACCTGATCCCCGTCGCCGCCGCCCGCCACATCACCCAGGTCGCGCCGGTCACCGGCAGCTTCCACGGCCGCCCGGGCGATCTGCTGGAAATGTCCGTGCATGTTACCGTCGAGCTGGAATGCGGGGAGGGCCGCCCACTCGCATCCACCTGATTTCCGATCTCATGACCTGATCGAAGACCTCGAGCCGTCGTGGTCTCCGGCCCTTTGGCCTGACGTGCCCTGCGCCAACGTCTACAGGTGTCCAAAAGCAGGCCTGACAAGGTCCGATGGCGGGCCTTCCCCTCCGCCAAACGACCGCTTTGGCGACGCGAGGGTGCAACGAAGAATGTCACTGAGCGCCCGCAAGCCGCCCACACCGTCGGAACTCGGATCGAGCATACCTGCCGCATCCTTTACCCCGCAACCGTTGAAACCTCGTCGCCACCCCACCCGGTGTGCGATTTCCGTCCCCCCCATCTTCGCACTCCATCCCGCCCTGCGCGCTTCGCCATGCTGACCCGTGACAGCCGTCGATGTCCGACGGTCTCGATGAGGTTTCAGGAGGCCCCCGCATGCGCGCCGATCACATCCCCTTGCCGCCCCGCTACCTGCGTACCAAGGAAGGCACGATGCAAGAATTCATTCTGAAACTACACGCTGATCGCCAAGCAGATCGGACAGCCGGAACGGAACTGTTAGAAAATGCGGCGAAACGTCTGAATGATGACCTCAGGACCCTCTCAGATCGAATTCGCGATCCACATCCGCTACGGGAAACGGTGTTTGGCTCAATTCGCGACTTTTTCAAGTAGTGGAAGCGTTTGCCGTTGCTCGCTACGGGCCCACTGACCTGCCCCCGTTTTCAGGGCCACCCGTAAGTCGAGTCTGTTCTCCTTTTGT
>JAFIEM010000171.1 GCA_020832555.1 Natronohydrobacter sp.
ACGATTGGCGAGGTGCTGGACGTGCCGCTTGATCGCCCGCGCGACCGGATCGCAGCCGCAACGGACCCGGTTTACCTGAAAGCGCGACAAGCGGTGTTGCGGTTCCTGTATGAACGGCATCGCTTCGTGGAAGCGGCGGAGTAAATAAAATGTTGAAAACCAGAAATTTGCGCGCAGGCCTCCGCCTGTGCCCGGCCCCCGGCTACTCTGCTGCCATCCCCGCAGCGCCCGCGACTTGCCTGAACGCGGCCTCGATGCGCGCTTCGAAACCGGGCTTGTTTGGCGCAAATGGGGTGAGCATGTCCCTGGTCATCCCCGCCGCCTCTGCCGCGCTGAAGATGCGCTTGCGGCGCAGCAGAAATTGCGATGCGCTGACCGGATCGCCGAAATCGGCCACATCAACCGCCCAAGCGCTTTCATACGCGGTCCATTCCGGGGAAAGGGCGTCGGGCTGGGCAGTCTGGCTCAGATGTTTCGACATCTCTTTCCTTCATGTCGCGCGCAATCAGTCTAGCACGCCGCGCACACAGAGGAGAGTCCTGAAATGAAACGCAAACTCGTCATTATCGGCGCGGGCATGGCCTCGGGCCGGGTGCTGGAGCATATCCTTGCACAAGACCCTGACGGCTGGGACGTTACCCTTTTCAACGCCGAACCACGCGGGAACTATAACCGCATCATGCTCTCGCCAGTCCTGTCAGGCGAAAAGACCTATGCGGAGATCGTCACCCATGACGATGATTTCTACGCGCAGCAAAACATCACCTGCCGTTTCGGCGAGGCGGTGGTGCGTATCGACCGCGACGCGAAGGTCGTTCATTCCAACAAGGGCAGCGCGCCCTATGACAAGCTGCTTATCGCGACAGGCTCGGCCCCTTTCATCATCCCGGTGCAGGGCAAGGATTTGCCCGGAGTGATCACCTATCGCGACATGGATGACACGCAGGCGATGATTGATGCCTCCGGCAATCCCAGTGGCAAGGCCGTTGTGATCGGCGGCGGGCTTCTGGGGCTGGAGGCGGCAGCGGGGCTTGCCTTGCGCGGGATGGAGGTGACGGTCATCCATCTGATGGGGCATCTGATGGAGCGCCAGCTGGATCCGGCGGCAGGCTATCTGCTGCAAAAGGATCTGGAAGCGCGCGGGATCCGCGTGCTTTGCAAGGGCGCGACCAAGGCCATTCTGGGCAAGGATCGGGTCGAGGCGGTGCTTCTGGAGGATGGCACAACCTACCCCGCCGATCTGGTCTGCATGGCCGTGGGTATCCGGCCCGAAACCCGCATTGCCACGGATGCCGCGCTGGAAGTGGCGCGCGGGGTGGTGGTGAATGATCAGATGGTCACGTCTGATCCCGATATTCTGGCGGTCGGCGAATGTGTCGAACATGACAGCCAGCTTTTCGGACTTGTGGCACCGCTTTATGATCAGGCGAAAGTCGTGGCGGCCACACTTCTGGGGCAGGATGCGGCGTTTCGACCTGTCCAGACTGCAACCAAGCTGAAAGTGACCGGTGTCGATCTGTTCAGCGCAGGCGATTTTGCGGATGGCGAGGGGCGCGAGGATATCGTGTTTCGCGACCCGGCGCGCGGGGTCTACAAGCGGTTGGTCATCGAAAACGACCGGCTGATCGGGGCCGTCATGTATGGTGACACGGGCGACGGGTCGTGGTTTTTCGGGCTGATCAAGGACGGCACGGACATCGCGGCCATGCGCGACACGCTGATCTTTGGTCCGGCCTATCAGGGGGGTGCTTCAGCGGACCCTCTGGCAGCCGTTGCAGCCTTGCCGCTTGATGCGGAGATCTGTGGCTGCAACGGCGTATGCAAGGGAACGATCCTGAAAGCCATCGACGGCGGGGCCGCGACCCTTGGCGATATTCGCGCCACCACCAAGGCGAGTGCGTCCTGCGGCACCTGCACCGGGCTGGTCGAACAGGTTCTGGCAAGCGCGCTTGGCGATGCGTTCGAAAAACCCGCCGCGCAGCCGATCTGCGGCTGCACCGATCTGACGCATGAGGATGTGCGCCGTCTGATCAAGGCGCGCGAGCTGAAGTCCATGCCGGCGGTGATGCAGGAACTGGGGTGGAAAACCTCTTGCGGATGTCATGTCTGCCGTCCGGCGCTGAATTTCTACCTGCTGGCCGACTGGCCGCTGGATTACACCGACGACGCACAAAGCCGGTTCGTGAATGAGCGCAACCATGCCAATATCCAGAAGGACGGCACCTATTCCGTGGTTCCGCGCATGTGGGGCGGCATGACCAACCCGCGCGAATTGCGCGCGATTGCCGATGCGGCGGACAAATACAATGTCCCTGCCGTCAAGGTGACAGGCGGGCAGCGGGTCGATCTGCTGGGCGTGAAGAAAGAACATCTGCCGCATATCTGGGCCGATCTGAACGCAGCGGGGCTGGTTTCGGGGCACGCTTACTCCAAGGGGCTGCGCACGGTGAAGACCTGCGTGGGCACCGATTTCTGTCGCTTCGGCACGCGGGATTCGACCGGGCTGGGGATCAAGCTGGAACAGCGGCTCTGGGGGTCATGGACGCCGCATAAGGTGAAGCTGGCGGTCTCTGGGTGCCCGAGGAATTGCGCCGAAGCCACCTGCAAGGATGTGGGGATCATCTGCGTGGATTCCGGCTATGACATCGGCGTCGGTGGGGCCGCGGGCATGGATCTGAAAGAGGTCGAGCGGCTGGCCAAGGTCGCAACCGAGCAGGAGGCCATCGACCTGACCGTGGCCTTCATCCAGCTTTACCGCGAACACGCCAAATATCTGGACCGGCCCTATAAATGGCTGGCCAAGGTGGGCCTGGACTGGGTGAAGGCTCAGGTGGTCGAGGATCCGGAAAACCGCGCGGCGCTGATCGCCCGGTTCGATCTGTCGCAATCGGTGTATCAGCGCGACCCCTGGGCAGAGCGCGCAACGTCACAGGCACAGGCCGAGTTCGCGGCGCTGGCCGATCTGACACGGGAGGCTGCGGAATGAGTTGGCTGGATATTGGCGCGCTGGAGGAGATCCCGCAACGTGGTGCGCGTGTGGTGAAAACCGTGCATGGCTGTGTTGCGGTGTTCCGAACCGGCGATGATCAGGTCTTTGCGATAGATGACCGCTGCCCGCACAAGGGCGGACCGCTTTCGGAAGGGATCGTGCATGGCCATGCCGTGACCTGCCCGCTGCATAACTGGGTGTTCTCGCTGGAAACGGGTCTGGCGCAGGGCGCGGATGACGGGGCGGTGAACACCTATCCGGCGCGGGTCGAGGGGGGGCGTATCCTGCTGGACGCGGCGCGTCTGATCCGGGGGGCGGCTGCATGAGCCTGCGCTCGACCTGCCCCTATTGCGGTGTGGGCTGCGGGGTCATCGCGACGCCCGACGGCGCTGGTGGCGCGCGGATCACCGGCGACCCGGAACATCCGGCGAATTTCGGGCGGCTCTGTTCGAAGGGCTCGGCGCTGGGGCAGACGCTGGGGCTGGAGGAGCGGGTGCTTGCGCCGCTGATCGGCGGGCGGGTGGCGGATTGGGACCGCGCGCTGGATCTGGTGGCGGATCGCTTCACCGATGCACTGGCGCAGCATGGGCCGGAGTCGGTGGCCTTCTACCTGTCCGGCCAGATGCTGACCGAGGATTATTATGTCGCCAACAAGCTGATCAAGGGCTTCATGGGCAGCGCGAATGTCGACACGAATTCGCGGCTGTGCATGGCGTCCAGTGTCGCGGGGCACAAGCGGGCTTTTGGCAGCGATACGGTTCCGGGCACCTATGAGGATCTGGAAGAGGCCGATCTTGTGGTGCTGGTCGGCAGTAACCTGGCCTGGTGCCATCCGGTGCTGTATCAGCGGCTTGTTGCGGCCAAGGCGCGGCACGGCACCCGCGTCGTGGTCGTCGATCCGCGCCGCACGGCGACTTGCGACATTGCGGATCTGCATCTGGCCTTGCGGCCCGGCACGGATGCGGCCTTGTTCAATGCGCTTCTGGTGGCGCTGGCAGCTCGTGGTGCTGTGGATCGTGATTACGTTGCGCACCATGTCAGCGGATTTGATGCGGCGCTGGCAGAGGCGCGGGGGTCAAATCCGGCGCTGACCGGGCTTGATGCGCAGGATATCGCGACTTTTCTGGACTGGTTCACGACCACCGAGCGCGTGGTCACAGTCTATTCCCAGGGAATCAATCAATCCGAGAGCGGCACCGACAAGGTGAACGCCATCCTGAACTGTCATCTGGCGACGGGTCGGATCGGGCGGCCGGGGATGGGGCCGTTTTCCGTGACCGGTCAGCCCAACGCGATGGGCGGGCGCGAGGTGGGGGGGCTGGCCAATATGCTGGCCTGCCATCTGGAGATCGAGAACCCTGTACATCGCGCCGCCGTGCAGCGGTTCTGGAACAGCCCGAAAATGCCGCAAGCGCCGGGGCTGAAAGCGGTCGAGATGTTTGACGCGGTGGCGAAGGGGCAGATCAAGGCGCTGTGGATCATCCACACCAACCCGGCGGTGTCGATGCCGGATGCGGATGCGGTGGCCGCTGCGATCATGGGCTGTGATTTCGTCGTGGTCAGTGACATCACTCAGACCGACACGACGCGACTGGCCGATGTGCTGCTGCCCGCGACCGCATGGGGTGAGAAATCGGGCACGGTGACAAATTCCGACCGGATGATCAGCCGTCAGCGCGCTTTCTTGCCCGTGCCGGGACAGGCGCGGGACGATTGGCGGATGCTGGCGGATGTGGGCCGCCGCATGGGCTGGGCGGACGCCTTTGGCTGGCAGGAGGCCGCCGA
>JAFIEM010000172.1 GCA_020832555.1 Natronohydrobacter sp.
AAGGCATGCACTTCGCCGGCGCGCAGATCAAAGCGCGCGCCATCAAGCGCGCGCACGCCCGGGAACGTTTTGGTGATGTTGCTCAGTTCCAGCACGAAACGCCGTCCCAAAAAGATCGGGCCATCGCGCAGCGCAATGGCCCGAAACCGATCAGTTTGCCCAAGGCGGGGTCACGCCCGGATACTGGATTTCCCACATCTCGGCGTAGTTTTCGGCCGTCACAAGCAGGTTCGGCGTGATAATTTCATCACAAAGCGTCGCGCCCAGGACCACCTGCGCCAACCCGTCAATCGCCGCGCGCCCCTGCAAGGCGGCCTGCTGGCCCGAGAGCGCGATGATCGGCGTCTCGCCGGAATGCAACTCCATGTAACCGGGAACTTCGCTGTCATAGCCCGCAATGGCAATGTCGCGGCCTGACTGGCGCACAGCCTCGGTTGCTGCATTGACGGCCAGCGACCATGTGGCGACAATCCCTTTCAGATCAGGATTGGCCTGAATGACATTGGTCGCAAGCTCCAGAAGCCGGTCCTGACTGAAATCGGATTGCAACGAAATGATTTGCCCACCTGCAGCGCCGACGGCGTCGAGCACACCCTTTTCGCGGTCACGGATGGTTTGCAGAGCAAAAGGGATGCCCAGAATAGCGATTTGTGCATTGGCCTCGCCGATATGGTCCATCAGGGCAGCAGTCGCATCAAAACTGCCCTGATAGCTGGCAGCATTCATCACGCTGACCACGTCACCGCGCGCAGGCGCTCCGCCCACGATAAACACCGGGATATTATCTTGATTGGCGCGGCGGACCGCCTGCCCGATCGAGCCTGCATCGACGGCCGTCAGGAAAATGCCGTCCACGCCACGCTGCACCAAGGCATCGAATTGCGACAATTGCGTGTTGGCGTCGAAATCCGCGTTATTGACAATCAGATTGACCCCAAGCGCCTCGGCATGGGCCTCGCCCCCGGCGACAAGCGTCCGGCTGAAATCATCCGAGATGTTATTGGTCAGAAAGCCGAAGGTCAGCCCGCGCGCGGTGACATCGGCGGCCTGTTCATCTGTAAGATGCAACGCCTCGGCTGTGCCAAGGCAAGCGTCCTGCGCATGCACCGGCAAGGCTGCGATCAGCGCGATGGCTCCGGCCAAGCCTGCGCGCCCTGTATGTTTGACTGACAGCATTTCGTCCTCCCATCAGATATGATGCTGCGAGATTACTCTTAATACAAACGTTTGTATAGTTATTTGTTGGTTGGGAAAAGCAATGGGAATCCGTTGGATCATTGGGGTCGAAGACCGTTTAGGACAAGCGCGACAATCTCTTCGGTCAAGCGATCAGGATCAAGTTCAGCCTCATTGGAGAGACCCAACATGAACACTGTCTCGACGCTGTGCAGAGCATGATGCTGGGTGAGCGCCCAGATATGCATCTGCAGCAGAATCGGATCGATCGGGCGGATCAAACCCGCCTCTACCCAACCCTCGACAACCTGCGCTGCGCGCAAGGTCGCCTCTCGGGCAGGCTGCCACAGCCCTTGCAGCACAGGCGCGCCGCGCATGATCTCGGCTGTGAACATGCGCGCAATCTCTGGATGCGCCAGAACATGATGCAGCTTGCGCGAGATATATTCGCGCAGAAATGGTTCGGGGCCTTGGGTCATGTCGATGCCATGAAACATTTCGTCCCAAAGGGCCACGATATAGCGCAGCGCATCTGCGTATAGGTCATCCTTGCTGGTGATGTAGTAATGAAGGCGGTTCTTGGTGATCGCAGCGCGCGCAGCAATGCCTTGGGTGGACGCGCCCGAGAAGCCATGCGCAGCGAATTCGGCTATCGCCGCATCCCGGATGGTTTGCAGTATTTCATCGCGCTTTTCAGCAAGGTCAACACGGCTCATGCTTCAGATCCCAACCATGCGGTGGCTTCGACTTCAATCAGGATGTCGGGTGACGGCATCATGCCACTGACCTCTACCACCGTCGAAACCGGTGGCAAATCGGGAAAGAACGTCCGCCGCACGGAGTTATAGCGCGGGAAGTGATCGAGATTTCGAAAATACTGCACCAGCTTGAACACATCGCCCATGGTGCCGCCCGCGTCTTCGACAGTGGCGCGCACGCGATCCAGAACATACCAGCTTTGGGCAATGATGGGGCCGTCCTTGGCGTCAACGCTGAATTCACCAGTTCGCCCTATCTGGTCAGCCACGCCTTCGGGTAGGTCCTCAAATCCGCGAATGATCCTGCCTGCGCATGGGTCCACTGCAATGATCCCGGATAGAAACAGGAAATCCCCGCGCCGCGTCCATGCTGAATACCGCGCGAGCGGCTGCGCCGATTCTGTCATTCTCTGCTCCCTGTCACAAGTTGCGCAACGCGCGGGCCACCTTTTCCAGATGGGCCGCGCGTTCAACGCTTGAGCTGTCGTTGATACTGTAGAGTTGACACCACCGATAGCGACACCGCAGGTTGAAGATCGGGCGCAGACCGCGCGTCCACAGGCTTCGTCCTGGATCACCGATCAATTTCAGCCACCACCATGGAGAGCCGGACGTGGTAAGCCCGACGAAGGTACGGATATTTGACAACTTACCGCGCGCGATGCGCCCTTTTTGCTGCGCCAGTTCAAACGACACCCCTGGCAACCAGACGCGGTCAAGCCAGCCTTTCAGAACGGCAGGCGGGCCGTAATACCAGGTCGGATAGATCACGATCAGCCCCTCGGCCCATTGCAGATCGGTGACATGATCTTGCACGCGGGCGATATTCGCGGCGGGTTCCGCGATATACCGCGCCCAGTCCTCTTCGGTCAGCACAGGGTCGAACCCCTCTCGATAGAGGTCGCGGATGCGCAATTCATGCCCGCGCCCTTCAAGCGTGGTCGTGGCCTGGCCCAGCACGGCTGCCCCGAAACTGTCGCGGCTGGGATGGCAGAAAACGACCAGCAGGCGCATGATCTGCCTACCCCCTTTTCCGCGCCATGTCGGGCGTCCAGCCAGTGGTCTTGCCCGGGTTCATCAGGCCATAAGGGTCGGCGCGCCGCTTGAAGTCGATCTGTTCTGTATCGATGTCCTTCATGCCACCCTCTTCGATGGTCACGACATGCGGATCATAGATGATGCAGCCGTCAAGCGACTCGAATTCGGCAATGATCCCATACATCCGCGCGGCACTTGTCCAGCGCACCAGCGGAATGGCGAAGATCTGGACCTCGCCACTCATCCGCGCCATTTCGTGATGCATCAGCACCTCATCGCCGTAGCGTGCCATCTGCCGTAGCACCAGATCAGGATCAAAGGGCCGGGGATAAGCCACTTGAAGATAGCTCCAGACGCCCGGCTCATGCTTGAGGGCCTGAAGTGTGGTGTGGTTCCAGCCACATTCCCATGCGGGCGGCTGATTGTCCGCCTCAAGCTGTGGCAATGTCTTGCACTGGCTGATCTGCCCGCCATGCTGCGCGACAAGGCTCTCGAATCCGGGCATTGCATCGGGTGCGACCATGGCGAACACCCCGTCCTGATCGGACGGAAAAGCTTCTGCCAATCGTTTGTAGAACCGTGCCATGCGCCGCTCGACCACGGTCAGCAGATAACAATCCAGACCCTTGTCCTGCGCGACCAAGGCGAAGCGCAAGGCGTCTGCATAGCCATCGAACAGCGCGATGACATGCTGCCAGTCGCGCATCGGGCAGAGCGCGAAATCCAGCCGAGTGATGATCCCATTAGTGCCATAAGCATGTTGCACTTTCTGGATTTCGGACCCGTGCAGTTCAATGATACGGGGGGGCTCTTCCACAGTGACAAGACGGATATAGCTGACATTGCCATCATCGCGCAGCACACCATGGCGCAGACTGCCAATCCCGCCGGAACCGCCCGCGATGAACCCGCCCAGCGTGGCTTGGCGCTTGGTTGAGGGGAACATGGTCAGCATTTGCCCGCTCTCAGCCACGGCCTGTTCCAGCGCAGCAATGCGTATGCCCGCATCACAGATCACCCGGCCCTCGCGGATCTCATGCACCATGTTCAACCGGGTCAGGTCCAGCACCACACCGCCATCCAGCGGCACGCATTGCCCATAATTGCCCGTGCCTCCACCTCGAATCGTCAGCGGCACACCATGCCGCGCCGCCGCAGATGCAACGGCCATCACCTCGGACTCGGATTCTGGCATCACCAACAACTGCGCGCATTTCCCGTCCAGTTGCCGCGACAAGATGGGCGAGTACCAATAATAGTCCTTGGACCGCGCCTCTAGCTGGCGGGGATCATCATATGCGCGGATCGCCCCCAGATCAGCGCGGAAATCGGACAGGGCCTGAGGGGTTACGGGCATGTAATATCCTTGCTTTCCTGACCATTTCGGAAAATGCGTCTTGCGGGCGGGCGGCGCAGGGCGTCAAACCAGTCGCACCCCTTGACCAGCAGAAAGTCCGCGCGGGCACCGCGCTCAATCCGCGCGGCAGGCAGCCCCATGATACGGGCCGCGTCAGTCGTGACCGATGTCAGCCAGTCGGCAGGATCAAGATGCGCCGCAGTGCAGGCTAGCCGCAGGATTTCCAGCGCATCGTAACTGCCGAAGGGATAGAAGGGGTCTGCGACATTGTCTGCGCCAAGCAAGACCGGAACCCCGGCAGCGCGTGCTTCTTGCAAAGGGGCAAGACCACGCAGGCGTGGGGTGCGTCCCCGCGCGCCATCCTGCAGCCAGAGGTTTGTCGTGGGCAGAACACA
>JAFIEM010000173.1 GCA_020832555.1 Natronohydrobacter sp.
GCATCCCGAACAGGAACGGGCCATAGGCCGCAATCGCTGCCGTGAAACCGATCACCCCGCCGGCCTGACGCGGCGCGAACAGCATCGGCATCTGCTTGAAGGTCGAGGCATTCCCCACGCCCGCGAAGAAGAACAGCGCCAGCATCGCCGTCACGAACATCGGGAAGGTTGCGAGGCTGTCAGACCCTGTCACGATCCAGGCCACCAGACCTGCACAGACCAGCATCCCCAGACCCGCCCAATGCGTCACGCGCGCGCCGCCAAGCTTGTCGGAAATCGGACCCGCAACCACACGACTGGCCGAGCCGATCAGGGGTCCGTAAAAGGCCCATGCCAGCGGATCGGGCGCGCCGTCATACTCGCCGTAGATCAGGCGGATCAGCAGCGGAAAGGTCGCCGCCAGCCCCGAGAACGCGCCGAAGGTCATGATGTAGAGCGAGGTCTGCGCCCAGGTGTGGCCCGATTTGAAGATGTCGAACTGCTCGCGGAAATTCGAGGTGATCGGGATGGATTTCAGGAAAATCCATGCGGTGATGCCAAAGACTGCGACAAACGGGATCATCACCAGCGGCGCATTCTGCAGATAGATTTGCGATTCAACGCCCGCGCGCGTCATCGTCTGCGGCTCGCCGACCCAGGCCATGCCGCCCAAGAGCGCAAAGCCGATGACCCAGGGGGTGACGAATTGCACCACCGACACGCCGAAATTGCCGACCCCCGCCTGAATGGCCAGTGCCGTGCCCTGCAGACGCTTGGGAAAGAACATGCTGGTCGAGGGCATGAAGCTGGAGAAGTTACCGCCCCCAAGACCCGCGAGGAAGGCCAGCAGCATCAGCACCCAATACGGGGTTTCAGGGTTCTGCACCGCATAGAACCAGCCCACCAGCGGGATCAGAAGCGACAGGGTGGACAGCGAGATCACATGCCGCGTGCCATAGATCGGCACAAGGAACATATGGATTAGCCGCAAACTGCCGCCCGCAAGGCCGGGCATGGCCGCCAGCCAGAATAGCTGGCTTGCCGTGAACTGAAACCCGATCTGCGGCAGACGAACGACCAGCGCCGAGACCAGAAACCAGGTGATGAAGGCCATGGTCAGCGCGGCCGTGGTCAGGATCAGCGTGGTCCAGGCCTGCCGCTTGCCGCTTGCTTCCCAGAAAGCCTCGTTCTCGGGCTCCCATTGCTTGAGCCACGTTCCCGAAGGCGCGGCCTGATATGTCGGTTGTGCGGTCATTGATCTCTCGCCTTTCGTGGCTTTCGATGATGGGCAGGTCCGTCTCGGGACGCGCCTGCTTCAGAATTCGCTTATTGAGCGGGCTGGGCTGTGCCCCGGTCCAGCCGGTCCAGTGCGGCGCGCAGATCATCCACCGATCTGAACTGGGCCTTCAGTTGCAGGCCGCCGCCGCGCTGGATCAGTTCGACCTTTTCCGAGCTTGCGAAGATTGTTGCGACTTCGGCATCCAGTGCCCGCTTCTCGGCGACCTCGCGGGCAATCTCGCGGTCCACCGATGATATGATGTATTCATCCCCGAACCCGCCCTCGGGTTCCTTCAGCCAGATGAAGCAGACGATCCAGCTGATGAAGGCCCCGGCCGCGATGATGAAGAAGAAGGTCGAAGCATCGACGAACATGAACACAAACAGGTAGAACACCGCGCCCACATTCCCGTAAGCCCCCGCCATGCCAGAGATTTGTCCGGTCACACGGCGCTTGATCGATGGGACAATCCCGAAGGTCGCGCCCTCTGCCCCCTGCACGAAGAACGAGCACATGATGGTGATCGCAATCGCGATGATCAGCGGCCAGCTGGAGTTCAAGAGCCCCATCAGCACGAATCCTATGGCAATGCCGAACATATAGGCCATCATCACGAAACGGCGGTTGCCGAAACGGTCCGAGACCAGCCCGCCCATCGGCCGCGCGAACAGGTTGACGAAGGCAAAGCTGGCCGCGATCAGACCGGCGGCAACTGCCGTCAGCCCCCAGGTTTCCTGAAAGAACATCGGCAGCATCGACACCACGGCCAGTTCTGCGCCGAAATTGGCGAAATAGGTGATGTTCAGCGCCGCGACGGAAGAGAACGGGTATTTGTCATCTTCCGGCACGCCCTTTTTCAGGATCGGCACATTGACACTGATCGCCTGCCAGACCTGCCATGTCACGATGACAGCAATGGCGATGTAGCAGATCGTCGCGGTGATCGCGTCAATGTAGCCCATCAGATGCACACGGTAGACCAGGATCGACAGCACACCAACCATCGGCACTGTGAAGATGCACAGCATGACCAGGTCACGCCAGCTTGACACTTCCAGCGCCGAGGCCTTGCGCGGCTTTTTCTGCGTGTCCTTGCTGGGGCCGTCCGTGATGGCAAACCAGTAGAACACACCGTAAGCTGCGATCACCACGCCTGATGTTGCCATCGCCAGCCGCCAGCCCTCTGGCCCGCCATAGACATGCAGCGCAATCGTGGGGATGGTGATCGCCGCAGCGGCCGAGCCGAAATTGCCCCAACCGGCAGCAAACCCTTCGGCAAAGCCAATGGAGCGCGGCGGGAACCACAGCGCCACCATATGGATGGTCACAACGAAGCTTGCGCCGATCGACGACAGCACAAGACGCGACATGAACAGGACTTCGCGCGAGTCGCCGAAGGCAAAGACGAAAGTCGGGATCGCCATCAGCACCATCAGCACAGAAAACACCCGGCGCGGGCCGAATTTATCAAGCGCCATGCCGACGATGATGCGGGCCGGAATCGTCAGCGCCACATTCGCTATCGCGAACAGGCGGATATCGTCACGGGTCAGCCAGTCCACCGAAGCAAGCATCGAACTCGCCAGCGGGGCCATGTTGAACCAGACATAAAAACTCATGAAAAAGGCAATCCATGTCAGGTGGAGCGCCTTGATCTCGGCATTCTTGAAGCGGAACAGATCGCTGACTTGCATGTCAGACCTCGAAAATCAGATGTGGGGGCGGGATCACTCGGCATGCGTCGGAATGATCAGAAGCGGACAGGGCGCGCGACGCGCGAGGAAGGCACTGGTCGAGCCAAATGTCATGTGGTCGAACTCCTCGACCAGCGCATCCAGCTTGCGGGTGATGAAGCTCAGCGGGCCGGGATCGGGCTTATGACTGTGGCGGGCAAGAACCAGCAGGTCAGGTTGCTTCTCTTCCACGGCGCGGAGGATCATCTTGCGCGCGTCGCCTTCGGCGATCAGGACAGTGGTTTCGAAACCGTCAGCCGCCAGTTCATGTGCCGCTGCTTCGGTTCCCGTTTTCTGTTCATCGTATTGAGCCCGAAACATGTCATCCGCACCGGCGGTTGTGCTGCCGACATCCTCGACCACCGAAATGAGCGTCACCTTGGGCTTGATCGGCTTGAGCATGTCGCGCACCGCATCAAGCGCGATACGCGAGTTGCGTGAATTGTCATAGGCCAGCATCACATGCATCGGCAGCTCCTTGCGTTGCAGGCTTGGCAAAAGTGCCCGCTCTGGCAGCACAGGGTCACAGCGCGGCATCGGAAAACTTGATGCAGGTCAATCTTCAGCGCCGGCGTTTTCGAAAACGTACCGGAATTGCCAGCTGTCAGGACAGCTTGCGAGGAAGAGCAAATCCTCGGCCTAAAACCGCAAACTGGCGTGTTGACTTCATAGGGCAGATCAATTGATAATTATCAAATGCCAAACCAGCCCGTGACATGATGCGCCCCGATACAGACCCCCAGATTCGGCACCTTCACCTGTTCCGCGATATGGCGCAGGCCAATTTCGTGAACCTGATGACGGCGTCTTACGATCAGATTTTTCCGCCGGGTCTGGAGATGATCCGCCAGGGCGATCCGGCCGATTTTCTGCATATTGTCATGGAAGGCTCGGTTGAGCTGGTCGGACAATGGGCCGGGCGTGAATGCACGATGGCCGTTGTGCGCCCGGTGTCCACCTTCATTCTGGCCGCCTGCATCCGTGACGCCCCTTATCTGATGACCGCCCGGACGCTGGAGCGCACGCGCATTGTGCTGATCCCGGCCTCGGACCTCAGATCCATGTTCCGCCGTGACCCTGAATTCGCGGTCGCAGTGATCAATGAGCTTGCCGCCTGTTACCGCTCGGTCGTACGCACCGCCAAATCGTTGAAACTTCGCAACTCGCGTGAGCGTGTCGCGTCCTATCTGCTGCGACATTCCATCATTGCGGGCGGTGCGCCAAGCTACATGCTGGGCGTCGAGAAGCGCTTGCTGGCCTCTTATCTGGGCATGACGCCAGAGAATCTGTCGCGTACGCTCAAGTCACTGGAGGCCGATGGCGTGAAGATCGATGGCGCGCGGGTCATCATCACGGATCGCACCAGATTGACAGCCCTGGTCAAGCCCGACGCGCTGATTGACGGACTGGACGCCGCGGCGGATTCGATCGGCCCGGGCCTGCCAGTCCCGCAAGTCTAACAACCGCTTGCGATAGCGCTGGCCAGGATACTCTGATGCAAACGGGTCAGACCTGTTGCTCGCAGAGGCGCGAATACTTGCCGCAGACGGTTGCCGGGACACAACCCGCCCGACATGAGTCGGCTACCGGCTGCTTTCCAGCGATATGTCCAGATGAATTGAGAAAGTGCAGGCTTCTGTTGCCAGGTGCCTGCGAACCCCGCCTTACGCTGCTAGGCGCAAGGGCTTAAG
>JAFIEM010000174.1 GCA_020832555.1 Natronohydrobacter sp.
GCGATGCCGGTAGAAACGCTTGTCCTCATAGGCGATCAGCATGGCCAGATAGGTCTGGTCCACGCGGTCAGGGTCCACCCCCAACCGCCAGCGCCCGTCCGCGACCGTATAGGCGCGCAAAAGCGATCCGTCCCGCGCCAGCACCTCGACCGAAGTTTCGGGCACCAAGGGCGGCAGATCCGTCCGCGCGACCCAGACCGCCAAGGCGGCCCAGAGGCCAAGGGCGAGACCGCCCGCGGCACTCACCCAAGCGATGCGCCTCACGGTGCGATCACCACCCGGCCCGTGTCCGTCACCGCGCGGTTGGTCGGGCGATACATATCCTCGACCTTGGCGGCGGCGTGATGGAAGCTACCGGGGGAAACAGCCCGCGCGATATAGGCCAGCCGCAAGGGGGCTTCCTGCGTCCAGTCCACAGCCGCAAGGAAGCGATCCGCGCGCGCCTCTGTCATCTCGGCGCTGTCATGGGTGCGCAGCCAGTCGAGCGCGCGAATGTCGCCCTCGCGCAAGAGGTTCGCATTGTCGATCTCGAACCCCGCCGGCAGCGCATCGTCAATGATCAAACGCCCGCCAAGGACGCCGCGATCCGGGCGCACCTCCAGCACAGTCACGACACGATCCCCGACGCGCAGGGCTTGCAGGTCCAGCGCGTCGCCTTCGGGCGTGTAATGGCTGCGCGTGATCATATAGCCCGCGCCACTGGCCGCAGGCGGCACTTCCGGCACCCCGAAGCCTGTCACCGTGACTGTCACCGGGATAGGCCCTTCGTTGCGGATCGTTGCAGGCACGCCTTCGTAAAGCGCGATCACATCGCCATTTACCGGCTGATCGTCCAGCACCAGCCCGCGCCATTCATCGCCCGAGGCAACCGCCGCCTGCAGCGCCCAGACCGCTTCCTGTGTGGACAAGCGATCCACCGGGCCGCGCGCGGCGACAAGCTGGGCATAGGGTGCAGGCGTCACAGTCGCGCTGCCCGCTTCCACGGCCAGCGCGAGAGCGCCCGCCAGATCGCGGAAGGGCGTGCCGTAATCCTCGCGCCAGACCGACGCGCCGTCGCTGTCAGCGGCGAGATCGAACGCCTGCCGGAACATCGCATCCGCGCGGCGCTGATCACCGTAAGCCGCCAGTGCAGCGCCGATCTGCGCTGCTGCAAGCGGCGTATCGAACACGTCAGGCAAGGTATCGGCATAATAGCGCAGATCGCCAATCGCGGCCTCACCTGCCCGCGCCAGAACATAGAGCGCATAGGCATAGCCGCGCCCGCCGTTGAACATCTGGCCTGCCTGCGCGACCTCATTGCGCAGATTGTTCAGCGCCATGCGCAAGGCGCTTGCGGGCACATCCGCGCCCTGCCCTTCGGCGCGCAGCAGGACATCGGTGATATAGGCATCGAGCCACAGATCATAGCCGCCCGCCGACCACAGGCCGAAACTGCCGGTCCGGCCCTGCCGCGTCAGGATACGGTTGATCGCGTCCTGCACCTGCGCGCGGGCCTCGGCCTGCGTCACCAGTCCCAGTTCCACGACCGCATTGGAAGCCAGCAAAAGCGGCTGGATGCTCGATGCGATCTGTTCGGTGCAGCCATAGGGATAGAGGCTGAGGCGCCGGATCAGTCCGGGCACATCCAGCGGTGCGCCCGCGCCCGCAATCAGCGTCGCGCGCGAGGTGCCGGGGCGCAGACCGTCAAGCGCATCATCCGAGAAGCGGAAACTCTCGCCCGTGGCCAAGGTAAATTGCGACGAGCGCGCCACTTCCGGGTCGGTGTGCTGCACTGTCAGCCGCAGATCGCGGCTGAGAACGCGCCCGTCGGGCGTGGTCAGTGCGACGGAATAAACATGCTCGCCCACCATTTCCGGCGCAAGCGCGATGTCGATGACCGCGCGCCCGCCCTCATCCAGCGTGACCGAGGCCGGGACCACCCCCAGCCCATGCCCGCTGACCGAAAGCGCCATTTCCCCCGCAGGCCCGGTTGCATGGGTCAGTTCCAGCCGCATCCGGCTGGTATCGCCCGGTGTCAGGAAGCGCGGCAGGCTGGGTTGCACCACCACCGGGTCGCGCACCAGCACATCGGCACTGGCCTGCCCGACCCCGGTATCGGACCAGACGACCGCCATCAACCGCACCGTGCCGTTAAAGGCAGGCAAGTCAAAACCCACCTCGGCACGGCCATTTTCCAGCGCAACCGGCCCGGTGAAGAAGGCCAGCAGATCCTCGGTCGGGGCTGGCCCCGCGCGACCGCTTGCGGATTGATCCCCGCCCGAACGCACTTGTCCCATAGCGCCCGCCCGCGCGTCGATCAGCCGCCCGTAGATGTCGCGGATCGCAACGCCCAATTGGCGCTGGCCGAAGAAATAGCCCATCGGATCGGGCGCCTCAAAGCCCGTCAGGGTCAGGATGCCCAGATCGACCGCCGCGAGGGTCGCATAGGCCGGACCGTCCGAGAAATCCGGCAGATCAAGCGTCACGTCCAACCGCTCGCGCGGATTGGCCTCCAAGGGTGCGGTCAGGACAGCGTTCAGCGCGCGGTCGCCCGGTGCCACGCCCGCATGAACCAGCCCCATGCTGCGCGCGGGCATCTCCTCGGCGGTGCCCGATGGCCGGATCAGGCTGGCGGTCACATAGGCCCCCGCGCCCCAGTCATCGGTCACGGGCAGGTCCAGCACGGTTTCGCCCGACAGCGCCACAAGTTGCGTATGGATCACCCGGTCCGACAGGACCGAGACCAGCGCCATGCCTGCGCTGTCCGTGTCGATCCGCAGCCGCGCCACATCGCCCGGTGCATATTCCGCCGCATCCAGCGCGACACTCAGCATATCGGGCGTATCGCGCGCGCTGTCCGCGCCATACCATCCGGCGGCGAAGGGGAGCGAGGCGCTGGCGAATTCTGCGCCTTCGCGCGTCACGCGCAGTTCATACTGGCCCCAATCGACCGGCAGACGCAGCGATGCAGACCCGCCCGCAAGCGTGACCTCGCCACTATCCACCCGCGCGCGTTCGGTCACGGGTTCCCAATCCCAGCGGCCATCGAAGCTGAACCATTGATAGCGGGTCGTGATCTTGCTCAATTCCCACGACAACGCCCCACCCAGCGCCGCGCCATCGGGGCCGACCAGCACCAGATCGAAACCGGCTTCGCTGTTTTCCGGCAAGGTGCCGTCAAAGCCCGGTCTTATGCCGATGACCGGGCTTTCCGGGCGCACTGGCACCGTGACACTGCGTTCGACCGGGCGCGAGGCCCCGTCGATCAGCGTCGTCGTCACGCTCAGCGCATAGGGCCGCGCGTCCATGTTCAGGCGATCGAGCGGCAGGCTGGCGGTCAATTCCCCGTCACTGTCGGTCACTTGCCCGCGCTCAAACATGCGCCGCTGCGGGTCAACGCGCTGGTCGTGGCGGCCGAAACGATAGCCCGGCCAGGCGTCCAGTTGCGTGACCGCGCGCAGGGTGACAGAACCTTCCAGTGACAGCCCCGACGCCGGGGCACCGAAGAGATGCCGCGCGCTGATCTGCACCAATGGCGGCGCGGTCAGGTCAATCGGCCCGTCTGTGCCCAGAGAAAGGTCGAAATCCACGCGCTCTGGCAGGAAATCCTCGACCAGCACGGTCTGGCTGGCAAGCGCGGGCGCGTTCGGGTCCGACAGCATCTCGACCCGCCAGACACCGCGCGGGACATCGCCGCCAAGGGGCAGCGCAAAGACATGCCCGCCCGCGCGTTCCTGCTGGCTGAGGATGCGGGAATATTCCACCCCGTCAGGCCGCATCAGCCGCGCGATCATCGGCAGACCGTGGATCGCCTGCGCGCGGTGGTCGCGCGCAAGGGCTGTGACGTTAATCACTTCGCCCGCGCGATAGGCCCCGCGATCCGTGGCAAGGAACAGGTCAATCGCGCCGGGGGACGCGCGCCCCTCGACCCCGCGATCCGAGAGATCGAATTCAGGCTCATCGAGCGAGAGGACGGCCATATCAGCGCCGCCCTCGACCAGCACCATCACCGGCGCACTGGCCCCGGTGCCTTGCGTCAGTGCACCCGCGAAACGCACATGGCCCTGATCATCGCTGATGGCCTCGCCCAGCACGCGGTTTGACCGCGCCAGAAGCTGGACAGTCAACCCCTCGGCGGGCTGGCCATCGGACAGGCGCTGGACCACGACATGCAGCCCATCGCTGCCCGAAAGCGTGGTCAGGCCCAGATCCGAGACCATGAACCATTGCATCGCAGGCGCAGTTACCCACGGGTCCGCGTCGGGCACAGTGGCGCGCAACACATAGACACCCGGTTCCAGAGCGCCCACCTCATCGAGCGGCAGGCGCGAGGTTGTGGCGCGATTCAGCGTGCCCTCGACCTGCGCCGTGCCCTGCCAGAAGGGTTCCGCCAGCAGGTTCTCGAACCGCTCCGTGTCCCATTGGCTCATGGCCGTGGCGAAACTGCCCTGCCGGATCGAGGTGACAAGATTGCGGTCCGACACGCGCATCAGCGCCAGATCCAGCCGGTCGGCATTGACCGTCTCGACCGGCAGCGCACGCGGGCCGGACGCGGGCAGCACATAGGCCCGTCCCGGAAAGCGCACCAAGGGCGAACGGTCGCGGATATAAACTTCGAGCGGCACATCACGCACCAGCGTATCGCCCGAAGCCGCAGGCAGGCCCGCGCGCAGGGTCAGGCTGA
>JAFIEM010000175.1 GCA_020832555.1 Natronohydrobacter sp.
CAAAAAAAATATTTTTTCCCCCTCTGGGGGGTGGCGGGAAAAACACAAAACAACCCCGCGCCCGGGGGCTGGGGCGGGGGCCCCGCCGGATTTTTCGGGACGCAACCGCGCCCGGAAGGGCGGCAGATCAGTTGCGTGCCTTGTCGACCATCTTGCCCTTGGAAATCCAGGGCATCATCTCGCGCAGTTTCGCACCGACCTGTTCGATCTGATGCTCGTCATTGATCCGGCGCGTAGCCTTGAAGAAGGGCTGGCCGACCGCGTTCTCCTGCATGAAGTCACGCACGAATTTGCCGGTCTGGATGTCGCGCAGCACTTCCTTCATGCGTGCCTTGGTCTCGTCATAGGGCAGGATGCGCGGGCCGCTGACATATTCGCCATATTCGGCAGTGTTCGAGATCGAGTAGTTCATGTTGGCGATGCCGCCTTCATAGATCAGATCGACGATCAGCTTGACCTCGTGCAGACATTCGAAATAGGCCATTTCCGGCTCATAGCCTGCTTCCACCAGCGTCTCGAACCCCATGCGGATCAGCTCGACCAGACCACCGCAGAGCACGGCCTGTTCCCCGAAGAGGTCGGTTTCACATTCCTGACGGAAATTCGTCTCGATGATCCCGGAACGCCCGCCACCGATGGCCGAGCAGTAGGACAGACCGATTTCCATGGCCTTGCCGGTCGCATCCTGATGGACCGCCACCAGACAGGGCACGCCGCCGCCTTTGGTATATTCGCCGCGCACTGTGTGGCCGGGGCCTTTGGGTGCCATCATGATGACATCGACACCGGCTTTCGGTTCGATCAGACCGAAATGCACGTTCAGTCCATGGGCAAATGCGATGGCAGAGCCTTCGCGCAGATTGTCATGGACGTATTTCTTGTAGGTCTCGGCCTGCAGCTCGTCGGGCATGGTGAACATGATCACATCGCACCATGCAGCCGCTTCCGCGATGCCCATGACCGTCAGGCCCTCGGCTTCGCATTTCTTGGCGCTGGCGGAGCCTTCGCGCAGGGCGACGACAATATTCTTCGCACCCGAATCGCGCAGGTTCAGCGCATGGGCATGACCCTGGCTGCCATAGCCGAGGATCGCCACTTTCTTGTCCTTGATCAGGTTCACATCGCAATCGCGATCATAATAGACGCGCATCTGCCGCCCTCCTTGGTTGAGTTCATGGGGGGCAGTATAGGGATTTGGCGCGGGTTTTCGTTTCAATTCTCTCATATTCATGCAAGATAACGAAAAGATCATTCGTAAAAAAGGTGAAACGGTAAAAATCATGCGCCTCGACGATAGCGACCGCCGCCTGCTGCGCCAACTTATCGCGGCCCCGGATGCCAGCACAGCCGATCTGGCGGAGCGCGCGGGTCTGACCGAACCCACCTGCTGGCGTCGGCTGGAACGGCTGCGCGCTGCTGGCATCCTGCGCGGGCAACGCGCCGTGATCAACTGGCGCGCCTTGGGCTGGCAGGTCGAAGTCAGCCTGCGAATCACGCTGGACAAGACCGAGCCGCGCGCCTTTGATGACTTTATCGCGCAGGCCCGCCTCGTGCCGGAAGTTCTGGAAATCCAGACTTTTCTGGGCCGCGTCGATCTGCGCCTGAACCTGATCGCGCGCGACATGGCGCATTACCAGCAGATCTATCGTGATCGCATCCTGACCCTTCCCCATATCGCTGATCTGGAAGCCTTGATGCATCTGTCGGACATCAAGGCCGAGGAAAGCCTGCCGCTATGAGCTTCATCTTGCTCCAAATACTCAAACGGACAGTGCGAGAATGATCGACCTCGATACCACTGACCGCGCCCTGTTGCGGGCCTTGTCCGAAGATGCCACGCAAAGTGCGGGTGCCTTGGGTCGCAAACTGGGCCTCAGCCAGCCCGCGACATGGCGGCGGCTGAAGCGTTTGCGCGAGGTCGGCGCGATTGCGCGCCACCGCGTTGATCTGGACCTTGCCGCGCTGGGTTTCGGCGTGACGGTGTTTCTGGGCATAAGCCTCGCCGCCAAGGGCCGCGTCAGTCTGGCCGATTTCGAACGCGCTGTCTCTGCCATCCCCGAAGTGCAGACTGTCCAGCATGTGCTCGGCCTCTATGATTACCGCCTGCGGGTCGTCGCACGCGACCTCAGCGATTTCGAACGCATCCTGCGCCGTCGTATCCTGACCTTGCCGGGCGTGGGCGCGGTGGATGCCAATGTGCTCCTGAGCGAGGAACGCCTGCCGGGTCCGCTGTGAGTGATTGACGCGGGCTCGCGCTTTCGGCAGAAGCGGGCCATGCTGATCTACAAGATTTTCCGCCGTGCCGAATGGGATGATCTGGTCGCAAGGGGTGAAACCCTTGGCGCGCCCGTCGATCTGGCGGACGGTTATATTCATTTCTCGACTGCGGCGCAGGTGATGGAGACGGCCGCGAAACATTTCGCGCAGGAAAGCAATCTGGTGCTGGTCGCCGTTTCGGCAGATGCTTTGGGCGCGGATCTGAAATGGGAACCCTCGCGCGGGGGCGCGCTCTTCCCGCATCTCTACCGTGCGCTGCGCCTGTCGGATGTCACCTGGGACAAGGCGTTGCCGCTGGGTGCCACGGGCCATATTTTCCCCGAGGGACTGATATGAGCCTGATTGAACGCGCTGGTCTCGTGCTTTTGCACCAGATCGACCCCGAGCGCGCGCATGGGCTGGCGCTGAAGGCTCTGCAATCCGGGCTGGTGCCGATGCCTGCCCCTGTCCGCTCTGAACGACTGAAGGTGCAGGTTGCAGGCTTGGACCTGCCCAATCCTGTGGGGCTGGCGGCAGGCTTCGACAAGAACGCCGTGGCGCTGAACGGTCTCGCGCGCGCAGGTTTCGGCTTTGTCGAAGTCGGCGCCGCCACCCCCCGACCGCAGGAAGGCAACCCGCGCCCCCGCCTTTACCGGTTGCGCGAAGACGCGGCGGTAATCAACCGCTTCGGCTTCAACAATGAGGGCGCAGAAGTGATTGCCGCCCGCCTTGCAAAACGCCCCGAAGGCATGGTGCTGGGGCTCAATCTGGGGGCCAACAAGGACAGTGCCGACCGCGCCGCCGATTTCGCCACCGTGCTCACGCGCTGCGGTGCAGATCTGGATTTCGCCACGGTCAATGTCTCTTCGCCCAACACCGAATCGCTGCGCGATCTGCAAGGGGCGGCGGCGCTGGCCGCGCTGCTCGCGGGTGTCATGGCGGCATGCAATGCGCTTCCACACAAGATCCCGGTTTTTCTGAAGATCGCCCCGGATCTGAGCGATCAGGATCTGGCCGATATCGCGCGGGTGGCGCTGGAGGCGAAGCTTGATGCGATCATCGCCACCAATACGACGATCACGCGCGACGGACTTTCGAGCCCCAATGCGGTCCAGACCGGCGGGCTGTCCGGTGCGCCGCTTTTCGAACGCTCGACCCGCGTGCTGGCGCGTCTGTCCGAACTGACCCAAGGCGCGCTGCCCTTGATCGGGGTGGGCGGCATTGCCTCGGCGGAAGATGCCTATGCCAAGATCCGCGCCGGGGCCTCGGCGGTGCAGCTGTATTCCGCGCTTACCTATCAGGGCCTGTCGCTGGTGGGCGAGATCAATCGCGGTCTGCTCAAACTGCTCGACCGTGATGGCTTTGCGACCCTGCAAGACGCGGTCGGCACAGATCAGGACAGATGGCTCTGATCCTTTCATTCTTGTAAAAATATCCTGGGGTGAATGGGGCCGCAGGCCCCAGAGGGGCAACGCCCCTCAGACCCCGCCAGCGACGCGGCGTTCCAATCGCGGGTACAGCACCCCCAGAAACACCCCGCGCAGCACATTCAGCAGCATCAGCCCCGACCAGAGCGCCGCATTGCCCCAGACCGGAACGGCCAGCCACAGAAACACCCCATAGATCGCCACAGCAAGCGCAACCGTGTTGCGCATCTCGCGTGTGCCGGTGGCACCGATGAAGATCCCGTCCAGCATATAGGCGCCTACGCCCAGCACGCAGAGCACCGCCACGAAGGGCAGGAAATCGCGCGCCGCCAGCCGCACCTCGGGCGCAGTGGTCATCACATCAATCACCAGCGGCCCCAATACCCAGAAGCCCAGTGCCATGACGAAAGACGCCCCCGCAGCCCAGAGCGACGCCCGCAGACTGGCCGCGCGCATCCCTGCGACGGATCGCGCGCCGACATATTGCCCGACCAGCGCCTCGGCGGCGAAAGCGAAACCGTCCAGCGCATAGGCGGTCACCATCAGGAACTGCCACAGGATCTGATTGGCCGCGAGCTCCACATCGCCAAACCCCGCCGAGACGAACAGAAATCCGGTCATGGCGGCCTGCAGGGCAATCGTCCGCAGCATGATGTCGGAATTGACCACCCACATGCGTTTCAGCCGCACCCGGTCAAAGACGCGGCCCCAGTCGCGCCATTGCGCGCCCGAAAATGCCGCACGGCACAGCCACAGACCCAGCCCCAGCGCACTGACTTCCGCAATCAGCGTGGCAATCGCCACGCCCTGCACGCCCCAGCCCAGGCCCAGCACGAACCACAGATCCAGCGCGATATTCAGCCCGTTCATCCATAATTGCAGCACCAGCACCCCGCGCGTGCGCTCGGTGGCGATCAGCCAGCCATTGACGGCATAAA
>JAFIEM010000034.1 GCA_020832555.1 Natronohydrobacter sp.
GCTCAAGCGTCCTGCGCGCCGGATTTCCCGGCTGGCGCAGCGCCGCCGCAGTCGCCTCGCCGATCACCATCGTCATCTGCCGCCCGCCACGCCCGTCGGGTTCGTCGCGGGTTGAAACCGGCTGGCCAGAGTAGTTGTGCACGTTGACCGGCATATGCAGCACGGGTGCTGCGTCCGCATCTCGCGCCCGCCCTGCATATGTGCTGGGCGGCGGCGCGGGTACATGGCCGAATGCTGCCCCCTTGGCAAACGGGCGGATGTTGAGATTGGCAGGCAGCTCGACCCCGAGCTTGCCCGAGGCCAATCGGGTCAGCGGCAAGGTGGTTTCGCGCCCCTCGAACATCGCGCCCACGCCCATCCCCATGGCATGGGTCAGCGGCATGATGGCCTCTGGCCCGGCCTCACCCATCACGCCGAGCTGGCCCGGCCGGTCGCCATAGGCAAAGAGCGTGGGCGCTCCGACGACATCACCCAAAGCGTTGGGCACGACACCCCTCGGAAGCGAAGGAGAAGCGGCACCCGATGTGCCGCCTGAACCGCCAAAGATCTTGCTCAGCCAGCCACCGCCACCGCCACCGCCACCGAGCAGCATCTGCAAAAACTGATCCGCAGCGAGATCAGCGAGACGCGCCGCGATCCGGTCGAGCGCATTGACGAAGGCATCGCTGGCGCTCAAGCCCCGAGCGCAGCGGCAGGCCGGACTTGGCCGCGATATTGGCATAGATGAAGCGGAACGGCTCCAGCGGGGATTCCCGCCCGTCCTGCAATACCATGCGCGGGGTGGTCAGATCGGACCGCTCGAAACGAAACAGGCGCGGATCCCAGCGCTCCAGCCTGAGCGGCTGCCACTGGCCTTCCGACCTGTCCCAGTCGATCCGCGTGAATGAGACGCCCTTGCCCAGACAGTCGAGAATATCGAACATTTCCTCGGTCAGCTCGTCACGGCGCAACCAGTCGCGGATCATGTCGGCGATCTTCACGTCCTCGGGGGCGTCAGAAGCGGCCTCGATCGTGATCTCGATCTGGCTGACCGAACGCTTGCGGGTGCCGAGCACACCGTGATAATGCGCATCGCGCTCTTCCATGGCCTCGGCAAGTTCCAGATAGCGCACGGGCTCTCCGGCATCGGCTGCGCGCAGGATCGCGGCCAGCGACAGCGGATCGAGCCCGTCTGCCGGATAGCCTGAAAGCGGCGAGCGGATACCGCCATACATCGGCATCTGTTCGGTGAGTTTCCCCCGGCTGACCGGATTGCCCCAGCGGTCCAGAAGTTGTGGTGTTTTCGCCATGGCCAATCCCCTTAAAGCCGCCCGGTGATGCGCGCGCCAAGCGGCCCGTCCCACCAGCCGCGTGCGTCGCTCTCGAACATTGCCTGCCTGTCACCCACGCTGTTGAGATCAGGACGTGGCGCGGGCTGATACCCGTAGACCCTCGGGCCTTCACGCGCGGCCGACACGGCCAGCGCACCTGCCCAGAAGCGGTCCGCATGCCCGTCACTGTCTCCATCGGCGATCAGACGACGCGCGCCGGTGACGCCCACGACACTCTTGATCGCATGCAGATCGGCGCGCAGCAGCCGGTCACCTGCGGGCAGACGCGCGCGGCGATCCTGCATGGTCTCTTTCAGCGCCGTCGCCATATCCAGCTTGGCGGGTGCCGTGAACAGAACTCCCTCGACGCGCAGCGCACCATGGCGGCGCTGCGCATCCTCGACCGGTTTCTCGCCCATGCCGGTCTGGTCCATCCGCACGCGCACCACATTGAAGCGGCGCATCACGTCATCAAGCAGCATGTCCTGCTCGGCAAAGCTGATCCGGCGGCGGGCGATGATCTCGCGCGTCCAGAGCACATCGCCCACTTGTTCCAGAACCCAGATCACAAACAGGTCATTGCGCGCCGCGATATCGACGCCGACGAAACAGGGGCCACCGCCATATAGCTCGGGGAGACCTGCCTCCGGATGCTCACAAGACGAGATAAGATCGTAATCCAGCCAGGCGCTGGCCTCATCGAGCCATTTCAGCTCGTATTCCTGCGCCCAGGCATCTTCGTCTGCCATGCCCTTGCGCAACATGTCGATGTCGCGATCGAGGCCCTGGCGCACGGCCTCATAGATATCGACCACATGACGCGACCAGACACTGTCCTCGGCGGTCATCAGCTCATAGAACTTGTTGCCCTTGCCATTGGGCGTCGAGATCACGCGCAGCTTCAGGCCGGATTTCGAGGTCACCGGAAACAGCGCCGCCCAGATTTCGCGAGATTTCGCATGGAAGCCAAATTCGTCGAGGATCACATTGGCCGAGAAGCCCCGCGCTGTGTCCGGATTGGCAGGCAGCGCCGTGATGCGCGAGCCATTCGGGAACTTGACCTCAAGCTGCTTGTAGACCGCATCGGGGCCTTTCTCCTGCGGCGCGCGGAACTCGCCCTCTTCAAAGCGCGGCTCGCCGCCCTTTAGAAGGGTGTTATAGACCTCGTAAAACCCCTTGGTGAAGGGCTTGATGACCTCGGTCATCATCTCGGCCGCCTGCCGCTCTCCGCGCGACAGGATCACCCAGCGCGCGCGCCGGTCCTCGATCCATGCCTGAAAGCAATCATCCGCGCATTCGCCACCGGTGCTGAAGGTCTTGCCGGTCTGGCGCGAGAACATGCCGATCTTGAACCGGCTCTGATCCATGATCCAGCGGTTCTGGTAGGGCAGGAAGTTGACGACACGGGAAAGCGCGGGGTCAGCTGGCATTTTCGGCCTCAACAGCGAGCACATGCAGGCACCGCATGGCACGGTAGAGCGATGTCGAAAGCTGCGTGGCTCCGAAAACAAACTGCCAATGCGCGACCGCCTGCGCATGCTCTCGCATCCAGTCGCTGGCACGCTTCAGCCGCTTGATCAGACCCTTGCGCGGGCCGGTCCTGACCGCTGCCTCGATCAGCTGCGCGGCACGCTGCATATGCGTGATCAGGCGCGCGGATTTCGGCAGTCGCTGCTGCCAGTACCGGACCTGCGCGCGCAGATCATTTGCGATCTCACCGCTACCGGCGTCCATGCAAACTACCTCTTCGGCTTTGGTGGTGGGGGCGTGGTCGGGGCGCTCGCGATCAAGCCGCGCTTCTCATCGATACACCACAGATAGGGCACGCCCTTCCAAACCGTGATGCGATTGAGACAACCCAGGTGATCGACCACGCGATGCGCACCAAAAATCACCGCCGCGATGCGCGTGGTCCAGGGTGCATCGCGCCAATGCGCATCGGCGGCGAGGACAAGAATCGAGCGGCGGATGCCGGCAGCGTCAATCATCGGCATCATCCCCCGGCAGGCTGATCCGCGCGGGCTGCATGATCGCGCGGGTGATCGACATGAACCCCTTCTCGACATCGGTGCGCCCCGTGGCCAGCCAGCGCTTGTCGGTCTCGGGCATCTCAGCCAGATCATCGAGCGCGCGCAGGAGCTTTTCCTCATGGTGCTTCATAGCGCGCACGATCGCGCGCGCCCCGGGCGACTGGGGCCGGTATCCGGGCAGCGGCAGGCCCTCAACTGGATTGCTCATGCGGCAACTCCCTGCTGGATCAAAACACAAAGGGTGCGGTCGCGGATGGGAATACCCAGCTCCCGGCTCAGATGCACCGCAACCTCGGCGATGCGCGGAGCCTCCTCCTGAAGATGCTCGATGCAGGCGCCGGGATCGGCGAAGCTGTCCGCGCTCTTGAAGGTGGCGACTGGCCCAGGCAGCGACAGAAAGATGACGACGGCGTGGATCATTCCCCAAACCCCATGATGCGCCGCGCCTTGGCGGCGGCTTCCTTGTCGATGTCTCCGGCCTCGACGGCCTCATCCAGCTTGGCGGCTTGCGCCTTGCGCTCGGCCACGATCAGGCTTTCGCGAATGCCAGAGGACGCCATCACGTCCTTCAGCATCCGCCCCAGAAAATGCAGCTCTTTCGGATCAATCTGGCCGCCTTCCTTCAGCATCTGCGATTGCATGACCTTGAAGGCGAGTGTGGTGATCATCTGGAAGAGCACGTTGTGGCGCTTGGCTTCCTCGGCCAGACCCTGTTCCTGCATCCAGTCCGCCGCCCAGGCACTGGCCTGTTCCTGATATTTGACGAATTCCTCGTATTCCTGCCCGAAGGCATGAAGCGCGGATTTGCGGATGCGCAGGTCAAGGCCCGCTTCTTCCAGCCGGAAGTTCAGCGCCTCGGCAAGATCCTCATATCCGCCGCCCATTCATTCAGGCATTCATCGATCAACTCCTTGGCGATCTGCAACTGGGGGCCGAAGTCGATGTGATCGGCCACCTGCACCTGCACCTTGTAGAGCCCGTCATGGCTCATGAAGGTCTTGTTGCCCTTGGCACCGCCCTTGGTCTGCCCGTATTCCTGCGCCAGCAACGCCTCCAGCGCGCCAAGGTCCTCGAACACATGCCCCTTGAACCGCGCGACCTGTTCGCTCAGCGCCATGGCATAGCCCATGATCTTGCGCACGGTCTCGTCCTCAAGCTGGCTCGCAGGCGCGACCAGCTCGAGGGGCACAAGATTGCCTTTTGCATCGACCATGTAGATCTGGCCGCCGACACGAATGCGGCCATCAGGGATCGGGATGGGGGTGAACTCAGTCATGAGATCTTCCTTTCAGGGTTTTCGGGGTAAGAAGCGCGTGGGGCGGGGATATCCGACAGCACGAGGAAGAATGGCATCTCGGCCACCCGACCGCAGGCGGCCACACCATCGGCAAGACGCATGGCAATTGCGACGCTGCCAGTCTCGACCCGGCCCTCGACATCAATGCGGCCATCAGGGATCGGCATTGGGGTGTGTTCAGACATCGGACGGTCCTTTCATGAGGGTTTTCGGTGTGAGAAGTTCATCGGGCAGCGCGCCCGACAGAGCGAGGACAGCGGCCATCGCCGCCAGCTCATCGCAGGTGACAAGCGTGGTGCCGCGCACGCCCATCAGATCGACCTTCAACACACCGCGCGCAGCAAGGCGCAGCATCTCGGGCTCAGACCAGCGCGTGGTGTCAGGCATCGGCATCTCCGCCTCCACGCGAAAGGCGGGCAAGGAATGCATCGGCATCTGCGACGGCATCCGGGACATCTTTCGCTGCACCCCAGACCTCATCGGAGAATATTCTGATTGATCTGGAGATCTGTGAGCGATTGCCCGTCGCCGCGAGCATGCGCGATGCGGCCAGCAGGACAGCGGCGGCAAAATCGGTATCCTCTTTTGCCCTCACAATCAGCGCCTCTGCATGGCTTTCGATGGCCAGATCGTCAAATCCGTCATCCATCGCTACCTCCTTTGGAAAAACGCGGGCACCGCTGACAGGCACGAAACATCCGCACCCGGTGATGATTGCTGTTGCTGTACCCGCGCGCCTTGGCCATCCAGTCGTGACACGCATGCAAAGGCATCACGCCCAGTTCCGGGCAGGTCAGAGTTGCATCCATGAAATGACCGCGAAACAACTCCTCGATCCGCTGCAAATCGCCTGGATATTTGTTGCGCAACACCTGGCTGATCAGAGACGCCGAAAGCCCCATAGCGGCGGCGACACGATTCTGCGACGTTGCGGCGCAGCGCAGCGCAAGCTGCGCGACCCATTCCGGCGGACAACCGTTCCAGGACACCTGCGCAATCTGTTCAGGACCGCTCATCACAGACCCCCGAGATGCGTGAATTCGCACAGATTGTCGTCATAGATCGCGCGCACTCGCCGCTCGCGCGGTGGCATCGGTCCGGTATTGCGGATCAGGCGGTACACGGCCTCGCGCCGACCGGGCTGGGCCTTACGTATGACCTTCAGATAGGCTGCGCGCACAAGACACTGACAATAGGCCTGAGCCTCGGAAACGCTGACAGGGCAGGTCGCGGTATTCGCATGCGCGGCAATATCGGTCGGCGTGAACTGCGGCAAGCGGCGCATGGCCGTCCAGCAGTTGCCCTGAATGGTTTCTTCACGCCGCGCGCGCCCGTCTGGCCGCAGGCTGGCAGGGGTGGTTTCTCCCGCCACCACGCGGAACATGATCAGACCGTTGCGCTCGCGCCGGGCCTCGATCACGACGCCCTGCCGCAGCCACCCGGTGACCAGCGCCTGCACGCCCGAGCGCGAGACTTCGGCCTCACCGGCAAGCGAATGATAGGTGAACTCGCCAAGGCGGACCGCCGCCTGCCAGATCAGGGCATGACGCGCCCGGCGCATATCCTGCACTGCACTCATGCGACTTCCCTCCTCGGCGCGGGTGCCGCCCCGGTGAAGAACCGCCTGATGTCGTAATCCTGAAGACGCATATGCTCGCGCCCGAGCTTGTGCGCCTCGCTCGCGATATCAGCGATATTGACGCTCAGCCGCCGGATCGACTTGTTGGAATGCTTGAGACAGGCCTGCCGCAGGTCAGCGGCAATCCCGATCCCGCCGGAATAGATCGGCAAAAGCTTCTCCAGATCATCCATGCTCGCGGGATCGGCTCCGACCCATGCCAGCATCCGCCCATGCACCCGCTCCCATTCCTGCAACTTCTGCGGCAACAGCTCTTCACCGATCAGGATGACCGGAGCCTGACTGCCCTCATAGATATCGCGCACCAACTCGATCATCTTGCGCGAGACCAGGTGATCTGCCTCATCGATCAGGAGCGGCACCCCGGTCACTGCCAACCGCTCAGAGATCTGGTCGATCATGTCGCCGATCGTCCGCGCGGGTCGAAGCGACATTTCCGAAAGGATCGCCTCGCAGAACTTTTTCTTGGACCAGGCCGACTTGACCTGAACCTGAAACGCCTGGAACCGGTTCTCGGCATAGACGGCCGAAGTGCTCTTCCCGAACCCTGACGGGCCGTAGAAACACGCCATGCCGGGCAGGCCAAGCGCCCGGTTTTGAACCCTGTCGATCAGCGCGACCAGCGCCGCCACATTGCGCAGAGGCGCAACGCTGTTGTATAGCTGCCTGTCATCTGTCATTCTGAACTCCATTCATCTGCTCTTGCCGCCGGAACTGCAGGCCCGCAGTCCCGGCGGTTCCTCATCCGAGGTAGCTTTCCCCGAAATCTTCCAGCATCCGCTTCTGTGCGCGGTATTCCGAACTCTGTGTGTAACTGCGCAGGAACCGCTCCTGCTCGGGCGCAAGCACCGCGCCGCTCTCACGGCGCGCCTCCAGTTCCAGCGCGCGCTTGAACCGCGCGATCTCGGTCTCGACCGGCTCGGCCGGGGCATCCCTGCGCGCCTGAAACTCCGCCACGATCGCGGATTGGCTCTGTGAGACATCAGGAGCCGCGACATCCGGTGCCACCACTGGCTTGCGCGCCTTGAACACTGGCCTGACGACCTTCGCTTCAAGTGCAGGCGCGATATGGGGTACAGGGGCCGCGTCCAGATCATCGCCCAATTCGCGCGCGGTCATCTTGCGATGCGCGGCCACTGCAGCACGCTCGGCCTTCATCCAGGCCGCGCGGTCGCGGGCCGTGCGCCGCGCCTCGTCGATGGACAGGAAGCCGCCCTTTCTGCGGGCAGGCGCATGGCCCAGATAGGCATTCTCAAGCGAGTAAAGATGCAGACCGTCCCATAGGTCAACCGGATCAAACCGCGCAATCACGCGCTTGCCCGCCAGGTCATGCATCCACGGTGCCCAGTACTGATTGCCCCGAAACACCAGCTCGCCAGTTCTGGAATTGCCGCGCAACCCCTTGGCACCCATCAGCCAAAGACGCCGTTGTGCCTCAGTGGCCTTGCGGATGGGCGAGCGCTCGTAACTCTCCTCGAACACCTCCGCAAAGGACCGGCCCCATGCAACTTCCGAGCGCCGCCCCTGCCGCAGGTTATGCTCCTCGATCCCTTCGGCAACGATACGCTTGAACTCTTCAAGCGGGATCGCCCGGTTGCCGTAATTCTCGGGCTTGGCGTCGATGGTGTTGCCGGTCCACGCGCCCTCGAAACGCGGGTCACGGCTGATCGCATCACACATATCGCGGAAGGCCCGCTCGATGGGCTTGGACTGCCCGCTATAGGGGGTAGCCCAGTGGATTTCGCATCCCAATGACACGAACAGGCCGGGTATATCGTCTTCCAGCACCTTGAACCGGAAGCGGGTTTTTGCCCCGCCCGTCACCAGTTTCGATGCAAATTCCCGGCCATTGTCGAGCACCACATGATCAGGAATGCCCCAGTCCTCGATCATGTCGCCTGCCGCCAGCATCACCCCGCTGGAATTGGCGGTCAGATCAAGACGCCAGGCCAGAATACGACCCGAATAGACATCCTGAAACGCCACCATCTGCGGGCGCACGGGTGCTGCCTCGCCGGGCCAGCGCACGAAGACATCGAACTTGTGATAATCCGCATTGACCACTTCCAGCGCGCGCAACGCAGACTTGTCGCGTACCTGTGCCGGGAACATGCGCTTGAGCCGGTCCAGCCCATAGCGTGCCAGAACCTCGGTCGGACGTGAGACCTGCTCCTTGTAGCGCCGCCGCACGGTATGCTCTGGCGCGATGCTCCAACCCTTGGACTGCGCCACCCGTATGGCCCGCCGATAGCAGGTCGCGAAGCTGGGCCGCGTCAGCCGCAGATAATCCGATTTCAGCCAGTCCATGAAATCCGGATCAACAGCGTCGCGGGTCTCCTTGCGCTTCGCCGCACGATGACGCGGGGCCAGATAGGCCAACCGGTCGTCGCGCCGCACCCCCTCGATCAGCGACAGCCAGTTCCAGATGCTACGCGCACTGACACTTTCCATCCGCGCAACCGTCTCGACCGCCATATAGCGACCATCCTGGCCTTCCAGCGCCTCGACCGCCTGGATGCAGCGCAGCCGCGCGCGCGCCTTGTCCTGCACACTTTCCGGCAGCCCTTCAAACCACTGCCAGGCTGCATCCCGCGCGACCGGCAAACTCGCCACAGGCGCTTGTGCCTCGCTCAGCAGCTTGCGCTGCGCCCGCGCGGGCAGCGCTTTCCAGTGATATTCCCAGCCGCCACCACGCCCCGCTCGCTTGCGGGCATAGTCCGGATGCGCGCGCAGATGGATACGCTTCACCCAGAGCTCTACGCCTTTTTGTGTGTTTGCTATATCGGGTAATCCGGCCTCTGCCAGATCGGACGCCGTCCACCATATGCGCTGCGGGGCAAGCTCGCTCATGCTGCCCCCCGCCGCGAAGCGAACGCAGGGTTGTCGCGATGGTCAACTGTTTCGTCATCGGCGGAACGCCAATCGCTCAGCGCCGCGCCCTTGTTCGAGGCCTCCCAGACCTCTTGCGCACGTTCCAGCAGGAACCGCTTCTTCGCGGCCATCGGCGCGCGGGACCAATCGCGCCGCGCTCCGCTGGTGAAGCTGTGATCCGTCCCGCAGGATGTGAACCGCGCGATTATTCACCCCCGCACGATCCGCTATCTCCCAATCGCTAAGTGCAGTCGCCATCTGGAAGGCATCCACAAGTTTCAACAGGGATGAAATTCGATTATCTTGCAGGTGCTCAGAGCTTTCTGCCCGCTGTGTCGTGCTGCTAAGCTCAGGGCAAACAGCCAGCGCAATGCGGCGGCGCAAATTAAGCCAAATCATGCGGCTATTTCCTTCTTGGACGGGCGCTCGATATGTCGTGGCCATTCAAGATCATCTGCCCAGTTCTGATCGAACCAATGCAGGACGCGGGTAGCCGTGGCAGTGCGGCAATCGCCCCCCGCCATCAGCTTCTTGAAGAAATCACCCTTTTTCAGGGCACGCATGGAGATCGCGTAATGCGTCACGCCCTGATGGGCGGCCAGCGTCTCTGCGAGGGTTATGAGGGCACTGCTCTGTGTCATGCCCGCATATTGGCTAAACTTAGCCAGCTTTGCAAGGCTAATTTAAGCGATTATTGTGCGATTAGCTAAACTCGGCTAAATAGCGATATGGACCCGATTCTATCAGAGATCGAGAAAGCCCTAGAAAATAAGGGCTTGAGCGCTGCGGCAGCCTCTATGATGGCCGCAGGGCACTATTCTTTGATAAAGAACATGAAGGCTTCGAAGGCTGGCGGTAAGCGCTACAGTGTTGAGACACTTGAAAAGCTAGCTGAAGTCCTCGGTCTCGAACTGTATTTTGGCCCGCCGAGAGGTGCCGATCCCGAACCGCCTGTGCTCGATATCGACGGCGATGATTTCGCGGCGATTCCGCGCCTCGCGGTGGAAGCCAGCGCAGGCACAGGCGCGCTCAATGACGACACCCCCGAGATCGTGGGCAAACTCGCCTTTCGCCGCGACTGGCTGCGCAAGATCGGCGTGAAACCGGACCGCGCGATGCTGATCACCGTCACTGGCGACAGCATGGCCCCCGACCTGCGCCCCGGCGATCTGGCCCTGATCGACCAGGACCGCAACGCCTGGGAACACAACCGCGTCGTGGCGCTCGTCGATCTCGATGGCGGTCTGCGCATCAAGCGCGTGCTCCTCGACCCCGGTCGCGCCATGGTTCTCGCCTCTGACAACCCCGCCCATCTGCCCGAACTGCGCACGAAACACGAAGCTGCGCGCCTGACATGCCTCGGGAGGGTGGTCTGGTCAGGGCGTCATTGGGAATAAGCGTGAAGGATAGACAATGGAAATCGTGATTCTCGGGATCGTCTGGATATCACTCGCCATGATGGTTGGTGCGCTCGCCGAACACTGGAACCGCTCCGGTCTGGCATGGGGTCTCGCCGCGCTGATCCTGACCCCGATACTGACCTTGGCCTATCTGTTGGTCGCTGGAAATGCTCATCCTCGCTGCCCGGCATGTCTCGGCCACACGTTTAGTGGGGCATCCACCTGCCGCAATTGTGGCCAAGAGATAACAGTGCCGCAAACACGGCCGCGCGAAACTGTGTGACATCACTATACGCGCCGAGCGACCGAAAATCAGTTCTAAGTTCCGGCTTCCGGTAACATCGCGTTTTTGCGTCTGTTAGTATTTTATTTCAATGGCTTGCGGTGAACTTAGAACTGCGCGGCAAACTTAGAACCGTGCTACTAGGTTCCAATATGTCACGTCTTGTGACCTGTTCGCATGAAACCCCTGTAAAACAAGGCTTGAACGGGTCTTCAAGGAACCCTTCACCCAACCGCCACAAGCGCGGTCTGCCCCACATTTCGCCGATCCGTGCAAACTTCGCCGCACCGCTCTCATCGACCCCCGACGCCACCAAAACCCCTTATTTCCTTGACCTATTCGTCATAGCCCTTCCACAGACGGTCACTTCCGGTTTCCTGCAGATATCTCTGTCAACGCACATTGTGTGTGCGTTGACAGAGATATGTGCAGGAAACCGGAAGAGGCCGGGGGTCGGTGGTCTGAAGCAGCGGTCCTGAAAGAAAAAACCCCATCCGGACGGGATGGGGTCAATCAAAAATATGCCATGCGGTAAAGGCAGGCTTCGGGCAGATCGCGTCTTACTCGACCAGTGCGATTTGTCCTTCGAGGATCCGCAGGACGCGAAGATTGCGCATCTCTTCGCGCAGACGATCCAGTTCGATATCTGCGGCATCATCCATGTCACAATCGAAATCAAACACCTCGGCATCTGCGGCTTGAGCATTGTAGAAGTCGAGCATCTGTTCAGTCTCCTTGATCTGCTGCCAGCAGAATTTCGGCAGCCATCGGTCGATACGTCATGTCGTCAAACGCAAATCTGCGTCCCTTGTCATTCGGTATAGACATGATTCGTGACAGTACGATGACCGCGCGCGCCAAATCTCGACATGTTTGCCCAGCACGCGCTGCAAGTCGCGGGGCTTCTGCCTCAGCGATCCGGCTCCAGGAAACCCAGTCCCCGCAGGTAGATTCCGATCCCGGTTTCCAGCAAATCCTCGGGGGTGAACGGACCGCGCGATCCGGGAGCGCCGCGTGCATAAAGTTCGACAATGCCGTGGCTCATGGCGCTGACATGGGCCGCGAACATTTCTGTCGGCGGGCGCCGGTCCGGCGGCAATCGCTGCGAGAGATCTTCAGCGGCGCGCACCAGCACCTTGTTGGCCCTTGCGCAGGCTGTGGCCAGTTCACGCGTTGCATTGGGCGAAATACCGGATTCGAACATCGCCACATAATGCCCCGGATGCTTGCGCGCGAAGGCCAGATAGGCCCTGCCCACGGCCTCGAACGCGGCCAGGGGTGAGGGCTGTCCGTCGCGATAGGCATATTCCAACAGATCCGCGAAGAGTTCGAATCCCTGCCGCGCGAGTTCCACGATCAAGTCTTCGCGCCCGGTGAAATGGCGATAGGGGGCCGCTGCGGATACATCAGCCAGCTTCGCAGCCTCGGCCATCGTAAAGCCTTGCGGCCCCTTCTCGGCGATCAGATCAAGCGCGGCTTCGACCAGTGCCTGTTTCAGATTGCCGTGATGATAGCCGCGTTTGGCCATGATGGTGCGCTACTCCCTGCCCCTTATCCCTTATCTAGGCCAAAGAGTCGCGATGCGAAACTGCAAACCCCATGGCAGGTCTGCTTGCAAAGCCCGCGCGAAACGCTTATCTGCACGCTCGAGAGGTTGGCGCGGGCAGACGCCTTGCCAACCCGGTCAGGTCCGGAAGGAAGCAGCCGCAGCATTTCCCGTCTGGGTCGCAGTCCAGCCTCTCACCTTCAGATTCTGCTGCGACATCGCCAAGGGACAGAATCATTTTCCCATCTCAGAAGCGTGCTATCCTGCAAGCAGGATTTGCAGCACGATGAGCGCGTCACATGGCATTCAATCTTCTTCCAACAGAGGCTGTTTTTCGTAATCTGCTGGCGGCGGCTTTTCTGTCAGCTTCTGCGGTGGCGGGTCTGGCGCAAGGGTCAAGCAGGGCTGAACCCGTGACCGGCGCCGGGGTGACAACCATCGGAGGCATCGCGACACATGCGGCTGTGAATGTCAGGGTCGGGCCAGCGCCTGTCTTTCCGGTCGTGGCGACCCTCGGCTATGGCACGCGTGTTCAGAAGGGATACTGCATCGGCGGGGGATCAGCCCAGTGGTGCAAGATTGAAACCATGGATGGCCGGATCGAAGGATATGTCGCGGGGCGGTTTCTTGTCTCGGGGGATAGCCGCCCCCCTGACGGCGGTATCGAGGATGGCGGGCCCGATTACTGGGTTGTGACGGGTATTCCAGCGGGGTCGCGGCTGAACGTCCGCCGCGATCCTTCCACCAACGCCCCTGCCCTTGCCACATTGAGTGAAGGCGAGATCGTGCAGAATCTTGGGTGCCAGATCCACGACCGAGCGCGCTGGTGCAGGATTCGTTCGATCATCGGCATGGATGTGACGGGTTGGGTGGCCGGACGTTACCTGAGCGAGTCCCAAGGACCGATTGCGATACAACCGCCTGCCGGTGGGGCGCATGGTCCTGATTTCTATGTTGTTCACGGACTGGCGGCGGGTGACAGCCTGAATATACGCGCAGAGCCCTCTGCGCAGAGCGCCATTCTGGGGCGGCTCAATTCAGGTGCGAGGGTGAGAAACCTGGGATGCCGCCAGAGCGGGTCAACCCGCTGGTGCCGGATCGAGACAACAGGCGGTGTAGTCGTCAATGGCTGGGTGAACGGTCGATATCTTCGGGAAGGCTAGCCTCGACGCAGCGGGCGTCAGCGGACAATACCCGACAAGTGCTTGACAGGGTCAGGGCATGGGCGCATGGCACGCGCGCGCAAGTGCTAGCGCTGAGTGAAAGTCAAGGGCATGCCCATTTCCCCCTACGAGCAGACTGGCTTCTATGACACGGCAACCGCCGCCGGACGCCATCGTGCGATTGTCGGCGGACGCTGGGACGAAACCGGGCGCGTTGCGATGACGGCACTGATCGACGCCGGGCTTGCGCCGCATCATTGCCTGCTCGATGTCGGCGCTGGCGCGCTGCGACTGGGCTGCAAGGCCGTGCCTTATCTGCAACAGGGGAATTATTGGGCGACAGATGCCTCGCTTGCGCTGATGCGCGCGGGGTATGAAGCAGAGCTCGACGACCCGGCACGGCTGGACCCGGCACAACTGATCGAGGATGCGGATTTCGCGTTTCCCGGTGTGCCTGACAGGATCACCCATGCAATCGCCTTCGCCGTTTTTCCGCATCTTCCGCGCGGCAAGCTGGACCTTGCCCTGACCCGGCTGCACCGCTTCACGCGGTTGGAGAAATTCTTGTTTACAGTGTTTCTGGCCCCGGATGCCGAAACGGCTGCCGGGCCGTACCGGCAGGCGGATGGTGTTGTGACGCATGGCCAGCGCGCGCCCTATCATTTGCTGTCTGGCGATATTGAGGACATGGCGCAGTCCAGCGAGTGGCACCTGAGCCGCAGCACGCAGATGCTGCCACGCGGCCAGATCCTGTTTATCGCCGAACCCTCGCGCTAAACGCAGTCCGGGCTGAAACCGGGTTGCCAGACCCCACCCGCGACACTACCGTGGGTTGCAACAGGGAGAGCAGGCATGCTGCCCCCTTTCCCGCCCAGGAAGGTTTTGCAGCAAGGGAGGATCGGATGGTCCAGAGTACTCGTTTCACATCAACTGCACTGGTGGCGCTGCTGGCGGGCTGGCCTGCCATGGCACAACAGACCTCGGATGTGGTGGTGCCAGAACCGCAGACCGAGGTCACGCAGGATTTTCCGGGCATTTCCGATGCGGCCCGTGCCGCGCTGGAAGCGAAAACCGCAGGCATGAGTGTCGAGGCCGAGACATGGATGGTTGCCGCTGCCAACCCGTTGGCCGTCGAGGCGGGCGCGCGGGTCTTGCGCGAGGGCGGAAATGCCGCTGATGCCATGGTTGCCGTGCAGGCGGTGCTGGGGCTGGTCGAGCCACAATCCTCGGGGCTGGGGGGGGGTGCGTTTCTGGTCTGGCATGATGCCGCAACCGGCGAGATCACCACGCTGGACGGGCGCGAAACAGCCCCGCTTGCAGCCGACCCACGCTATTTTCAGGATGCCGAGGGCGAGCCGCTGAATTTCCAGACCGCTGTTGTCTCTGGTCGCTCGGTCGGCACGCCCGGCACGCCGCGTCTGATGGAAGAGGCCCATCGCCGCTGGGGGCAGGCAAACTGGCGCAGTCTGTTTGACGATGCGATCGGGCTGGCCGAGGACGGGTTCACGGTTTCGGCCCGTCTGGCGGAGTCGGTCGCAGGGGCTGCGGAAACGCTGGCGGTTTTCCCGGCGACTGCCGCCTATTTCCTGCCCGGTGGGGCGCCGCTCGCCGCAGGGGATACGCTGGTCAACACAGACTATGCCGAAACGCTGCGCCAGATCGCCGCGCGCGGGGCAGCGGCATTCTATACGGGCGAGATTGCCGCCGATATCGTGGGCGCAACGCGCACGGCGGAACATCCGGGGCTGTTGTCCATGACCGATCTGGCGCGTTATGAGGTGATCGAGCGCCCGGCCATTTGCACTGATTACCGCGCGCATCAGGTCTGCGGGATGGGGCCGCCTTCCTCCGGGGCTGTGGCGATTGCGCAGATCCTTGGCAAGCTGGAGCATTTCGATCTGCCCGATATGGACCCACAATCCCCCGAAACCCGCCGCCTGATGGGCGATGCCACGCGGCTGGCCTTCGCGGATCGGGGCCGGTATCTGGCCGATAGCGATTTCGTGCCGGTTCCGGTCAAGGGACTGATCGACCGGGATTATCTGGCCACGCGCGCGGAACTCTTGCGCGGGGATGATGCCCTGCCCGAGGTCGCACCGGGGGAACCGGCCTGGGATCATGCGATGCTCTGGGGCGATGATCTGCGCGAGGAACGGCCCGCGACCTCTCATATCTCTATCGTCGATGGCGCGGGAAATGTCCTGTCGATGACGACGACCATCGAAAGCGGTTTTGGTGCACGCATTTTCACGCGCGGCTTTCTGCTGAACAATGAATTGACGGATTTTTCCTTCCGCACCCATGCCGGGGGCTGGCCGATTGCAAACCGGGTCGAGCCGGGCAAGCGGCCGCGGTCGTCGATGTCACCGACAATTGTGCTGCGTGATGGTGCGCCGGTTCTGAGCATCGGCAGCCCCGGCGGGGCCACGATCATCGGCTTTACCGCGCAGGCGATCATCGCGCATCTGGACTGGGGCATGGATGTGCAGGACGCGGTGTCGATGCCGCATCTGGTCAACAGCTTCGGCACCTATCAGATTGAGGCCGGGACATGGGCCGAGGATCTGGTTGATCCGCTGTCAGAGATGGGGTTTCAGACCAATGTGACGGCACTGACTTCGGGCCTGCACGCGATCTCGATCGGGGAGAGTTTGCGCGGGGGCGCTGATCCGCGCCGCGAGGGGATTGCCCTAGGCGAGTGAGACAAGATCAGACCGTATGGCCCTGCCATGCGGTCTGATATCCTGTCGGGCTCAGTTCGACAAGCTTTGCAGCCAGCGAAACAGCTCGCGCCCGCCTGTGCGCAACTCGACATGCATGCCGCTCTGGGCATCGGCATTGCCAGTGGTGCTGCGCAGGAACTGGTCGGGATTGGCCAGATAGGCCACGAAATTATCCTCGCTCCAGCGTGCGCCGGTTGCGGCGGCGGCGCGCAGGTCATTCGAGTAGAAACCGAAGCCGGAAGCTGATGCCAGCGGTCTGCCTGCAATCCCGTAGAGATTCGGCCCCGACCGTCCGCCGCGCGCCAGAACAGTGCCGTCCGGCGCTTCGACCGCATGACAGGTGCGGCAATCACGCCAGCGCGCCTCATCCGCCATAGCGCTGCCAAGGCTCGCAGCGAGAGCCAGTCCGGTGGCAAAGGTCGGAAGGATATTCATGCCCGCAGCGCCTTCATGCTGATTTTTTCGTGATATAGTCGTGATTTGGCCAAATCGCAACGGGTGAGCGGTCACGACTCCGGCACTGTTGCCGGATCACGGCTTGAGCCGGTAGCCGGTTCTGAGCCAGCGCCAGCATAGCGCGCCCACGGCCATTGTCGCACCAGAGACCACTGCAAGCCCCAGCCAGGGCGAGGCATCCGATGCCCCGATCATCCCATAGCGCGCCCCGTCGATCAGGTAAAAGACCGGGTTCAGGCGGCTGGCCATTTCCAGCGCGGGGGGCAGCGTGGCAATGGAATAGAACGTGCCCGACAGGAAAGACAGCGGCACGACGATGAAATTGGTGATCGCGGCGATCTGATCGAATTTGTTCGACAGGATCCCTGCCGCGACGCCCAGCGCACCAAGAAAAGCTGCACCGAGTATGAGGAACATGAGCAGCCAGAGCGGATGTGCGATCCCCTGCCCCAGGAGCAGCCACAGCGCAAACGCAATGACGGCGCCCACCATCAGACCCCGCACGACTCCTCCTGCCAGATAGCCCAGAAGAAGCTCTGTCGCAGAAAGCGGCGGCATCAATGTGTCGACGATATTGCCCTGCACCTTTGCGATGACAATGGAAGAAGAGGTATTGGCGAAACTGTTCTGGATCACGGTCATCATCAGGATGCCGGGGGCCAGAAATGCCGTGAAGGGAACGCCGAGCACTTCGCCGCGTTGCGGACCTATGGCGAGGGTGAAGACCGCAAGGAACAACCCCGCTGTAACCAGCGGCGCTGCAAGGGTCTGGGTCCAGACAACAAGGAAGCGCCTGATCTCGCGATCAGCCAGGGCGGCCAGACCCAGCCAGTTGACCCGCCCGAAGCGGCGCATGCCCATCTGATAGCCGGTTTTCGTGTCCTGTCCCATTGTCTGCGCCTCTCTATTGCCAGTTTCGGCGCGGTTTCACGCCTCTGGGCGATTGTCTTTCGCACCGTTGCCATGTATTTCATCCCTTCGCGCTTTTCCATGGGTGAGGCGCAGTCGCAAAGCCCGCAACCGGAGTTGACGTCATGTCCTGGACTGATGAGCGTGTCGAATTGCTCAAGAAGATGTGGAATGAAGGCCATTCGGCCTCGACGATCGCCAAGGAGTTGGGCGGCGTGACGCGCAATGCCGTGATCGGCAAGGTGCACAGGTTGGGCCTGTCGAACCGCAATGGCCCGGAGACCGAAGACTCCCCCAAACCTGTGGTCGAGACCGTCAAGCCCGAACCCGTGATCGAAACCCCGGCCGCGCCGGTTGTCGATCTGGCGCAGGCCAAGGCAGAGCGCGCCGCGCAGGCCCGACCGGTCGAAACACCCAAACCCGAGACCCCGGAAGTGCAAGCCTATACGCCGCGCCCGATCATTCCTGCAGGCCAGCCGCTGCCCCCGCAACCCTCGGCCAACGAGATTGACCCGGAGGCATTGGCGAATGTGCGCGAGGTCGAAAAGACGGCGCGCAAGCTGACGCTTCTGGAACTGACCGAGCGGACCTGCAAATGGCCGATTGGCGATCCGGCAACCGATGATTTCTGGTTCTGCGGCCTGCCGGTGCAGGCAGGCAAGCCTTATTGCGAAGCGCATGTCGCGGTCGCCTTCCAGCCCATGAGCACCCGGCGCGACCGCAAGCGCTGAGCATCGCGATTGACCCCTGCCAGACAGGGCATTACCACTGGGCGCAAGTAAAGCTTGCGCGCAGGATCAACGATGTTTCAGAGCTATTCCGCCACGACCCGCCCCGAGGATGGGCCGCTGCGTTTGTCGGCATTGCGTGATGCGCTGCAGGCGCGGGGGATCGACGGGATGATTGTCCCGCGATCTGACGCGCATATGGGCGAATATGTCGCCGCCTGTGACGAGCGTCTGGCCTGGTTGACGGGGTTCACCGGATCGGCGGGTTTCTGTGTCGTGCTGCCGGATCGGGCGGGCATCTTCGTGGACGGGCGCTACCGTGTGCAGGCGCGGATGCAATGTGCAGATGTCTTCACCCCGGTCAACTGGCCCGAAACCAAGCCCGCTGACTGGTTGCGCGCGGCCTGCCCGAACGGCGCGGTGATCGGCTTCGACCCCTGGCTGCATACACCCGATGAGATCGGCACACTGGAGCGCGATCTTGCAGGCAGCGGCATTTCTCTGGCCCGGATCGCGAACCCGATTGACACGCTCTGGTCAGATCGCCCTGCCCCGCCGCTGGTCCCGGCGCGGGCCTATCCCGAGGCGCTGGCAGGAGCATCGTCGCTTGAAAAACGTGCGAACATCGCCAAGGCGCTGCGTGAGGCGGGCCAACGCGCCGCTGTGCTGACCCAACCCGACAGCCTGTGCTGGCTGCTGAACATCCGCGGGGGGGATCTGCCGCGTGTCCCGGTGATGCAGGGTTTCGCGATTCTGCACGATGATGGTCGGGTTGACCTGTTCTGCGCGCCGGAAAAATGTGCCGCGCTGCAATTTGATGATGCGGTCCATCCGCGCCCGGCCGAGGCGTTCGAGCCCGCGCTGCGAACCTTGCAAGGGCCTGTGCGGCTCGACAAGGCAACAGTGCCAGTGCAGATCGTCGATCTGCTGCAAGAAGCGGCGGTCGAAACTGTGTTCATGCAAGACCCCTGCCTCTTGCCCAAGGCCCGCAAGACCGAGGCGGAACTTTCCGGCGCGCAATCCGCGCATCTGCGCGACGGGGCTGCGATGGTCGAATTTCTGGCCTGGCTGGACGGGGAAGCCACGAAACTGGTCGCTGACCCCGAATATGCCCTGACCGAGATCGACATTGCCCGCCATCTGGAAGCCTGCCGCATGGCAACAGGGGCGCTGGAGGATCTGAGCTTCGACACGATCGCGGGATCTGGTCCGAATGGCGCGATCGTGCATTACCGCGTGACCGAAGACAGCAATCGCCGCCTGATTCCCGGCGATCTGATGCTGGTGGATTCCGGCGGCCAGTATCTGGACGGGACCACCGACATCACCCGTACCATCGCCATCGGTCCTGTGGGAACACTGGAAGCGGAGTGTTTCACCGCCGTTCTGCGTGGCATGATCGCGATTTCGCGCGCCCGCTTTCCGCGCGGGGTCGCGGGCGGGCATCTCGATGCTCTGGCGCGCTATCCGCTGTGGATGCTTGGCCGGGATTATGATCATGGCACCGGGCATGGTGTCGGGGCCTTCCTGTCGGTGCATGAAGGTCCGCAACGGTTGTCGCGCATCTCGACCGTTCCGCTGGTCGAAGGCATGATCCTGTCAAACGAGCCGGGATATTACCTTGAGGGGCAGTTTGGCATCAGGATCGAGAATCTGATCGCTGTGCGCAAGGCGCCGCCGCCTGAAGGGGGCGATGCGCGCGATTGGCTGGACTTCCAGACGCTGACACTCGCGCCGATTGACCGTCGCCTGATTCTTGCGGATCGGCTGATCGCAGAGGAACGGGATTGGCTCGACAGCTATCATGCCCGTGTCCTGACGCTGCTGCGCCCGTTGCTGACAGAATCGGCAGGTCGGTGGCTGGAGACAGCCTGTCAACCAGTTTGATCTGCCCACGCGCATTTGACCACTTTGCACTTGCGGATAAAACCTGCGAGAGTGCCGCGAAAGACGAGAGGACAGAAAAATGACCAATGTCAGGATCTACCCCGCCCAGGGTAAATGGGTGGTGCGCGCCAATGGTGCGGTGATAGGCGAAAGCAGCCGGGCGCTTGAAATGATCCAGCGTGATTATCCCTTCGTGATCTATTTCCCGCGCGAAGACGTTGCCTCGGTCGTGCTCGACCAATCGGACCGTCCGCTGTTCTGCGATGATCGGGGCGAAGGGGTTTTCTATCATGTCTCCAGCCCGGAAGGTCTGATCCAGAATGCTGGCTACAGCCTGACGAACCCTACAGCAGAGGCCGAAGCCGTGCGCGATTACCTGGCATTCGATGCTGGCAAAGTGACGGTGGAACGGGTCTGAACCCAGTCCCGCAGGATTGCAGAAAGATCATTGTGGCGACACTGGGGCCCTAGTCGTCGCCACCATCACCTCCGTCACCAGCCTCATAGCAGGATGACGTGCGCCCCTCACCACCAAGACGAAAACCTCGAAACGGCAGAGAGATATCCATTTCCCACAAGACGCTGTCCAGCCGTTGGGCAGCAGCCCCGCATTCGGGCAGAAAGATGCGGAGAAACGCCACCAGTAGAAAGGCGACGATGCCTCCGATAAACAATCCGATGAGAACGGCGTAGAAAACACCCTCTGTCAGTTCCGGCATGGAGTCACCCCTGCAAGGCTAAATGCCGCAGTACATCAGGTGATTGCGTCAAATCTTTGGCCTTCTTCTCGCAAACGGACATAGTATGCGAACCGCCGATAGGGGCGCGCGGCGAAGGCGTTTGACGGGACCGAACCAGGGCCGAATGTCGAAGCGCGATCAGAACCTGTCGTGTCTGCCTTCCTGAACCGGGGTCCAACCGACTGTCATGAAGTGGGGTGGCCTTGCGAACACAAGAATTTTAACCATGAATTACAACCATAGGTTGCATTTGTCGCGAATGTTGCCAAATTCCTGTAAGTAGCTCTCCGTTCCCGACAGTCGCGCAGGGAAGTCATAGCGAAAGCGGAACGCAGCAATAGCGAGAAACTTAATCATGTTGATCTTCCAGTTTGCGTTGGCCATTTTTATCGGGCTGATTTTCGCGATTGCCGCCTTTGCCGGTGAACACGGTTTTGCAATATCGTTGCTGGTCTACAGCCTGACCGGTGCGGTAACACTTGTTCTGAGCATGGTTGCGACGATGATCTGGGCGGAATGGCGAAACTGAACGGACGGTCCATCCGCTCAGACCTTGCCGATCATGCGCGCGTGGCAATCAAGATCGGCAGGTCTGATGCACAGGCATTTTGTCAACGGCGCGCAGCCAGCGCGTCATTCAGCAGTCCCAGCAGTTTGTCGGATGGCACATCATCGCAGACAAAGGCCGCGCCGATATCGCGCGCGAGGATAAAGCGCAACCGGCCATCCTGCACTTTCTTGTCCTGTCCCATCAGGCCGATCAGCGCCTCTGCCCCCGGCAGATCGCCGGGAATATCCGCGAGATCCGTGGTCATGCCCATGGCGCGCAGATGCGCGCGCACCCGGCCCGGAGTTTCCTGAGCACACAGTCCCATCCGGGCGGAAAGTTCATAGGCCAGTGCGCAACCGATCGCGACGCCCTCGCCGTGCAGCAGGCGATCAGTATAGCCTGTCGCAGCTTCAAGCGCATGGCAGAACGTATGGCCAAGATTCAGGAGCGCGCGTTCGCCCTGCTCGGTTTCGTCCCGCGCCACGATGCCCGCCTTCATCTCGACCGAGCGGCGCACTGCATATTGGCGCGCGACCTTGTCGCCGCGTGCCATTGCAGGTCCGTTGCGCTCCAGCCAGTCGAAAAAACCTGCATCGCCCAACAGGCCATATTTCACCACCTCGCCATAGCCCGCCAGAAAATCGCGCGCAGGCAGGCTGTCGAGCAGATCGATATCCGCCAGCACAAGGCTTGGCTGGTGGAAGGCCCCCACAAGATTCTTGCCGTGGCGTGTGTTGATCCCGGTCTTGCCGCCAACTGAACTGTCCACCTGCGCCAGAAGCGAGGTCGGCACCTGCACGAATCGTACACCGCGCCGCAGGATCGCGGCGGCGAAGCCCGCCAGATCGCCGATCACCCCGCCACCGAGTGCCACCACCATATCGCGGCGCTCGACCTTGGCATCCAGCAGCCATTCGACAGCTTCCGTCATCCCCTGCCAGCCCTTTGTGGCCTCGCCAGGGGTCAGCGCATGCGATTGAGCCGTGATCCCGTCGGCGGCAAGCCCTTTCTCAAGCGCCGCCAGATGCAACGCGCCGACGCGCGTCTCGGTCAGGATAGCAACCTGTTTGCGCGGCAAAAGCGGATCTATCAGCGCCCCGGCCTGCGCCAGAAGCCCCTGCCCGATCACCACATCATAAGCACGCGCGCCCAAGCGGACATGCACCCGGTCAATCTGAGTCATCCTGTCTGTCCTTCCAGCACATCCGGTCGGGTGAGCAATTCCGCCATGACCGCGCGGGCGGTGTCGGGAATGGCATAGCTGGCCCGCGCCTCGACCACCAGATCGGCCAGCGCATAAACTGGCGCACGGGCATCGAGCAGATCCGAGAGCGTCTGGCGCGGATTGTCCGTGCGCAGAAGGGGGCGCGTCGTCTTGTGGCGCACGCGCGCCCAGAGGAGATCCAGGTCCGCTTTCAGCCAGACGGATACGCCGAGATCCGTAATCAGCGCGCGTGTCTCGTCATTGAGGAAGGCGCCGCCCCCCACGGACAGCACCGAGGGCGTGTCCCGCAACAGTCGCGCAATCACCTCGGCCTCGCGCGCGCGAAAGAACGTCTCACCATCGCGGGCGAAGATTTCGGCTATGGTCATTCTGGACGCCGCGACGATTTCCTCGTCGGAATCGCGAAACGGAACTGACAGCATCCGCGCCAGTTCCTTGCCTACTGCGGTCTTTCCCGCCCCCATCATGCCAACAAGCACGACTGTCTTGTGCAGTTTCATGCCAATCGCAACTCCCGTGACCCTACACTGTTCAACTTTTGTTGGCCTGTCTGTTTATTGTCGTGTTAATGCGGCATTGTCGACCGGAAAACCCCCCGAATGCAGGTCGCGAAAGAGGGGGAGGCGCGAGAAAGGCAGGCCGTAATGAAATATATCTTCCGCTTGGTATTGATCCTTGTGATGCTGGCGGCGCTCGCTGTCGTGGGCTTTGCCTTTGTGGGTGATCTCTCGCCAAGCCGCGCTACAGTGGAAACTCCGGTCATGCTGGAGGTGAATTGACCTCGGCGATGCGATATCGTCTGGCCTTTGTGCTGGGCCTTGCCTTTGTTCCTTGCTCTGGTTTCGCCCAGGGAAACGGTGAACCGCTTTCGGCGATCGACTGGCTGGAGCAGGCGCTGCGCGAACCTCCTCCTCCGGCGGTCGCACCTGAACCGCCGCCCCGGATGATCGAACCTGCGCCAGTGCTGCCGGAATCGCATTTCGAGACCATCACTGTTGCCCCCCTGACGGGCGCGGAACCGGACGCAACCGGGCTGTTCACCGCAGAGCGCATCGGATTGCCGCGCGAGTTCTGGGGGCCGACCCCGCTGACCGAGATCATCGCAGCGGTCGAGGCCCTTCCCGGCGATACCTTGCCCAGTGCAGCGCGGCTGGGTTTGCGCCTGCTGATGGCAGAATTCGCCGCGCCGCATGGGCTGACGCTGGAAACGCGCGGAGCGCTTTTGCTGGCGCGCATCGACAAGCTGGTAAGCCTTGGTGCGCTGGAACAGGCCAGCCAGTTGATTGATGCAGCCCCTGAACCCAGCGCCGCGCTGCGCGCCCGCGCCTTCGACATCTCGCTTCTTCTGGGCGAAGAGGATCGCGCCTGCGCAAAGATGAGCGGGATGATCAGCGCGACCGAGGGACAGGCAGCACAGATCTTCTGCATGGCGCGGCGCGGCGAATGGCAGACGGCCTGGTCCAGCCTGCAAGTGGCGCGAAGCCTGCGTCTGATCGACGAGATCGAGGCGGGCCTTTTGATGCGGTTTCTTGATGAAGAAGAAGCGGATTACCTGCCCCCGCCGCCGCAGAACATCACCCCGCTGGGCTGGCGGATACTGGAAGCGCTTGGCGATCCGGTTGCCACGACCAACCTGCCGGTCGCCTTCGCCCATGCGGATTTGCGCGGCGTGTCCGGCTGGCGCGCGCAGCTCGATGCGGCTGAGCGGTTGACGCGGATGGAAGTCTTGCAGGCCAACCGGTTGCATGGGCTGTACACCCAGCGCCGCCCCGCCGCTTCCGGCGGGATGTGGGAACGGGTGCGCGCGATGCAGGCGCTGGACAGGGCACTGGCCAGTGGTGACATTGACGTGATCAGTGCAGAACTGCTGAATGGATGGCCTCTCTTCGCTTCGGTCGAACTGGAAAGCGCGTTTGCCACGATCCATGCCGCAGCACTGGCAGATTTACGCCTGACAGGCGCCGCATCTGAAATTCTGTGGTCGGCGCTGCTTTTGGCGCAGGAACGGCTTGACCGCGCAGCCCAGCTTGCCCCCGAGACCCCAACGGCGCGGTTCGTGATGGCGCTGGCAAGTGGTGCCCCCCTGCCCGAAATCGCAACGCCCGAGATGGCAAGCGCCGTCCGGCAGGGCTTTCAGGATGCGCCGCTGTCAGATCAGGCGCAATCGCAAATGCAGGAAGGTGCGCTTGGGCTGATGGTGCTCGATGCACTGAGCCAGATCGCACAGGCGGCGGCCGGCGACCCTGTGGCTGCGACACGCGGCTTGCAGCGTCTGCGGGCTGTGGGTCTTGACGCTGCCGCGCGGCAGATCGCGATCGAGTTGCTGCTGCTTGAACGGCGGGGCTGAGCGCATGGAGATTCTTGCCCAGCGTTGGATCTCGACCTTTCTTGACGCGCATGCGGCCGAACAGGGGTCCGCGCGGAACACACAACTGGCCTATGCGCGCGATCTGCGCGATTTCGCGGACTGGGCCGAGGACAAGGGACTGAGCGTCGAGACCCTCTGCCGCGCGGATATCGAAGCCTATCTTGTCCATTGCGATGCACAGGGGCTGGCGGCTGCCACCCGCGCGCGCAGGCTGGCCGCGATCCGTCAGCTTTTTCGCTTCGCTTATGCCGAAGCCTGGCGCAAGGATGATCCGGCGAGCCGGATCAGCGGGCCGGGGAAGTCAAAGAAACTGCCGGTTACGCTCAGCCCTGCCGAAGTCGAGGCGCTTCTCGTTGCTGCGCGCAAGCTGGGCCGGTCCGAGGCCGAGCGCGCGCGCAATACCTGCCTGATGGAATTGCTCTACGCCACGGGGTTGCGCGTTACCGAACTGGTCAGCCTGCCCGTCGCGGCTGTGCGGGGCAATCCGCAGATGATCCTGGTACGCGGCAAGGGTGGCAAGGAACGCATGGTGCCGCTTTCTCTTCCGGCCCGCGACGCGCTGGAGATCTGGCTCGGGCATTGGGACGCGACCGCTGCCGAGGCGCGCGCCAAACGTCTGCCCGAGCCGCGTTTCCTCTTCCCTTCAAAAGGACGCGAGGGGCATCTGAGCCGGGTCACGTTCTTTCTGATGCTGCGCGAGATGGCGCTGCAGGCGGGGCTTGATCCCGCGCGCATCAGTCCGCATGTGCTGCGCCATGCCTTTGCCACGCATCTGCTGGCAGGCGGTGCCGATCTGCGCGCGATCCAGACGCTGCTGGGCCATGCCGATGTCTCGACAACCGAGATATACACACATGTTCTGGAAGAGCGGCTGAAAACGCTGGTGCTGGAGCATCACCCGCTGGCCAAGTCCTGAGCCTTCAGCTCCGCGTCAGATCAGACCAGCGCGACAGAACGTCCTCGCAAAAGTCAATCCAGTTCTGCCTGCGGGGCATGAACCTGTCGCGATGGGCCTGCCAGCCCGACGCCAGTTGCGCCAGCAACGCGGCATCAGCAGCGACACGCTCGACCAGCACCCAGCGGTTCCATTCATAGGCCAGCGACCAGCCCGGATCGCCAAAGCGCGATTCCGCCAACCGGTAATGAAAAGTTGGTCGCCCGCCCTTGAGTTGGGATTGCGGCACCTCGGTCAGCGCCTCGGGGCACAGATGTTCGAAAACAGGCAGCAAGTCGAGACCATAGCCGCGCGCCGGAGCCAACATGGCATAGAGACGCGCCAGATCCGGCACGGACCAGCGGGCCTGATCAGCCAGCGCATCAACCAGCGCGGCAGGCCAGGGATTGACGAATGGCAACGCGCGGCGCGCTGGATCGAGCGGGGCCGAGTTGCGCAACCAGTCCTCCAGCAAGGCATAGGCGCGGATGATCATGACCAGATTTTCCGCCCCGCCCGTCGGCACTTCGGGGTTCAGATGCACGCCAAAACCAAAGCCCAGCCGTGCCTGAGTGCCCATCCCGCCAGCCTCTTCAAGCGCTCTAGCCAAATCGGTCAAGGCCGCAAGCTGATCCTGTCCGAGGGGAGATGTGATGATCTCGACCGGCACCAGATCGCCCAACGCCTGCGTGGCAAGATCCTCCAACCAGGCTTTCTGCAAGGAAATATCCAGTTCGACCTGCACATCTCCATGGCGACCACCCTCGACAACGCAAGCGCGCGTGTTCAATGGGCGGATAGTGCCGCCCCAGAGACGCTGAATTAAAGTGGCTGTGTCACCCACACCCAGCCCTGAGAACTCGATTTCAATTCCCGTACGCCGGGTGGTGCTGCTTTCGCCAGCGTGGTCCGGTAGCGGCCAGTAATGGGCGCGCTCGATCCGGTCATGCAGCATCGTAATGCCCCTTCCTGCCGCGTGTCAGTCCTGCACGGCCTCTATCCCTTCCGCCCCCTTGAGACGATAGACCCATGCGGGCGTTCCGTCCTCAAGCAGCATGAGATCACGGCGGTATTTTCGCCCGGTTCGTTCATAGCGGTCCAGTCGCGCCAACTCTTCAGGGCTGACGCGGAAGCGCACCCCGTCAAGCACCATGGCAGGTGCGCCGCGTAAATCGCGCCGGTCGCGTTGCCATCCGCGCAACTGCGCGGGCTCGGACGGAACGATACGCCCGACAACAACAAAGCGCACCACCGGATTGGTCAATGTGGCGAATCCGAATACATAGCTCTCCTCGTCCGGCACAGGTGGCGCATTCAAGTCCAGCCGTGGCAGATAGACCGGCGCGCGCGAGACCATCAGCAAGATCAGGGCAAGAAAGACGACAATCGCAAGCAAGAGAGATGGTTTCAAGGACAGCACGCTCATGCGCTACATCTAGCCCGCACCTTGCTGTGGCAAGGTTTTCTGCGCCAGTACGGCGCGACGCTTGCGCAACACTTCCCAGATATACAGCGCCATTGCACCCCAGATCATCGGAAAAGCGACTTGACGCGCACCCTCGAAAGGCTCGCGAAAAATGAAAACCGAAATCAGGAAGATCAGCGTCGGGATCGTATATCCGGCGATGGCAATGGTCGAGAGCGTGAGCCCCTTCGCACCATTGGCATAGAGCATGAGCGGGATCGCTGTAATCGCCCCGGCACCGATCAGGAGCGCCAGATCAAACGGACCGGCCTGCAGGATGAAAAGCGCGTCCTGCAAGTAAAGCCACAGCAGATAGCCCAGCGCGATGGGCAACAGGATGAGCGCCTCGAGTGCGAAACCCTGATTAGGGCCGATGGGGAGAGCTCGCTTGAAATACGCATACCCGCCCCAACTGAACACCAGCAGCAGCGCCCCCAAGGGCAACGATCCGGCCTCTAGTGTCAGCACCAGTACCGCCGCAGTGGCCAGCGCAACGGCTCCCCATTGCCGCAGACTGAGCTTGTCTCCCAGAAGCCCCGCGCCCAATGCGACCGCGAAAATCGGGTTGATGTAATATCCAAGTGCGGCTTCCATCGCTTGCCCGGACTGGATCAGCCAGACATAGGTGATCCAGTTGACCGAAATCAGCGATGCCGTCACGAAGGCCATGCCCAACATCTTCGGGGTGCGCAGGGCTGCGCGCAGTTCTGTCGTGCGCCCGAGCCAGATCAGGATTACCAGCGCAACGGGCACAGCCCAGATCACACGATGCGCAACGACTTCCACTGTAGGAACATGTGACAACACCTTGAAGTAAAATGGCAATGCCCCCCAGATCAGGAAGGCTGCCCCGGCGAAAGCAAAGCCGCGCGGGGTGTCTTCATGCATTGGACAGACCTGCACGCACAGCAGCCATAAAGGCCTCTCCACGCTTTTCGAAATCAGGGAACTGGTCGAAACTGGCCGCAGCCGGGGCAAGCAGGACGACATCGCCCGGCTCTGCCTCGGCCATGGCCTGCGCGACGGCGTGTTCCATGGTTTCGCTGATCTCATGCGGGGTTTCCCCCAGTTGAAGCGCGAATTCGCGTGCCGAATGGCCAATCAGATAGGCTTTGCGCACGCGCGACAGATGCGGCGCAAGAGATGCGATACCACCGTCCTTGCCAAGCCCGCCCGCGATCCAGCGAATACGCTCGAAAGCCTGCAACGCCTGCGCGGCGCTGTCGACATTGGTGGCCTTGGAATCGTTGATGTAGCGCACGCCATTCGACTCCCCGACAAGCTGGCTGCGATGTGGCAGGCCGCTGAAGGTCGAAAGCGCATCCTCGATCAGACGCGGGGCCAACCCCAGAGAGCGCGCAACCGCATAGGCCGCGCAGGCATTCTGGTGATTATGCGCGCCGGGCAGCCCACGCATGGAGCGCAGGTCGATGGAAGCCATCTGCTTGCCGCGTCGGTATTCCGAGAGAAAACCCTTGCGCGCAAAGACATTCCAGCCCGGCCCGGTCAGCTTTTGTCCCGATGAGATGCGGATCACACGGGCATCTTCCGGGGCCTGAGACAGTTGGCCTGCGAGAAACTGCCCTTCGATCTCATCCACCCCGATCACGGCCCGATCCGGTCCACCCTCGGAAAAAAGCCTGCGCTTGGCCGCAAAATACCCGCCCATCCCGTTGTGGCGGTCCAGATGGTCCGGGGACAGGTTGGTGAAAACAGCGATATCGGGCGTCAGGGCGCGCGCAAGTTCCGTCTGATAGCTCGACAGCTCCAGCACAATCACCTCGCCATCACGCGGCGGATCGATCGAGAGCACGCCCTTGCCGATATTGCCTGCCATCTGCGCCGGGCGTCCTGTCTCGGTCAGGATGTGGTGGATCAGGGCCGTTGTCGTGGATTTTCCGTTCGATCCCGTCACGGCGACCACTTTCGGCGGCTGATCAAACTCCATCGTCGCGAGCGTCGAGAGTGACCGGAAGAACAACCCGATATCATTGTCCACCGGCACCCCGGCGGCCAGCGCGGCGGCGATAATGCGATTGGGCGCGGGATAGAGATGCGGGATGCCGGGGCTGGTGATCAGTGTTGCGACCTGCGCCCAGTCCACGCGGCCCAGATCGGTCAGGACGATGCCTTCAGCTTCGGCCTTGGCACGCGCTTCGGGCGACTCGTCCCAGGCGAGCACGATGGCCCCACCGGCGCTGAGCGCCGCGCATGTGGCAAGGCCCGACCGGCCCAAACCCAGCACGGCGACTTGCTGCCCCTCATGGCCCTGCACTGCGATCATGGTTGTTTTCCCCGGCCGATATCCTGCCTTCTATCTGCGCCAAGTGATGAACATGTGCAAGACCGCTATCGGGTGACTTGCAGGCAGGGCGCGGCCGGGATAGGATTGCTGCAATGCAGCAAAAGGACGTGACATGCTGGGTATCCTTGTCATCCTGCTGGCCCTGACCGCCCTGATCTGGCTTGCCTATCGCGGTGTCAGTCTGCTTCTGCTGACCCCTGCTTTGGCGATTCTGGCTGTGCTTCTAGCGGAAGGTGGCCCGCTTCTCGCAAGCTACACGCAGATCTTCATGTCCGCGACAGGCAGCTTCATCATTCAGTTCTTCCCGCTCTTCCTGCTTGGCGCGGTCTTCGGCAAGCTGATGGAGGCGTCGGGCAGTGCGCTGGCGCTTGCAAAGGGCATCATCCGCGGACTTGGTCCAAGCCGCGCAATCCTCGCCGTGATCCTGTCCTGCGCGGCCATGACCTATGGCGGCGTGTCGCTGTTCGTCGTGGCCTTCGCGGTCTGGCCCATTGCAGCAGCCCTGTTTCGCGATGCCGATCTGCCGAAAGCGCTGATCCCGGCGACGATTGCACTCGGGGCCTTCACTTTCACCATGACCGCCCTGCCCGGCACACCTGCGATCCAGAACGCGATCCCGATGCCCTATTTTGGCACCACGCCTTTCGCGGCACCCGGTCTGGGCGTGATCACCGGCGCGATCATGATGGGCTTGGGTTGGCTCTGGCTGGAACGCCGCGCCCGCGCGCTCGGGCCCGGTTACGGGGCCGAGCCGGATATCATCGAGGATGACGCGCGCGCCCTCCCCTCGCTGCCGATTGCTGCGGCGCCGCTGGTGCTGGTGCTGGGGCTGAACCTGATCTTCACTTTCGTCGTGATCCCGCGTCTGGAGACAGGCTATCTGGCCGAAACCCTCTATGGAGAGACCGATATCGGCGCGCTGCGCGGGCTGTGGTCCACGATTGCCGCACTGACATTCGCCTCACTGGCGCTGGTCGCGCTGAACTGGACGCGGCTGGCCGAAAGCCTTAGCGAGACACTGGACGCGGGCGCGAAATCCGCGCTGCTGCCGATCTTCAACACGGCCTCGCTGGTGGGGTTCGGCGCGGTCATCGCCTCACTGTCGGCTTTTGCGTTGATCCGCGACTGGGTGGTGACTGCAGGCGGCGATAACCCGCTGATTTCACTGGCGATCGGCACCAGCCTTCTGGCCGGCATGACCGGCTCGGCCTCGGGCGGGATGTCAATTGCGCTGGCAACGCTGGGCGAGACCTATCTGGAGCTTGGCCTTGCAGCAGGCATCGCGCCCGATCTGATGCACCGTGTGACCGCTGTCGCCACGGGCGGGCTGGACGCGCTGCCGCATAATGGTGCCGTGATCACACTCCTGACGATCTGCGGGCTGACGCATCGCGAGGCCTACAAGGATATCGCCATCGTGGCCGTGGTGATCCCGATTGCGGCCCTGATCGTTCTCGTCACGCTCGGCACGATCTTTGGCAGTTTCTAGCTGCGGATCGTATCGCCCCGGTTCACGATGGGCGATAACTCAATCCGCTTTCCGCCAATCACCCCATCCACAGCTTTGCCCGACACGATCTCAGCGGCCCGCAGACCGATTTCGCGGCGGCAGGCATCGGTCGTTGCAAGCCGCAGCTTGAACCCGTCGAGCAACTCCAGACCGTTAAACCCGGCAAGCCCGATCTTGCCCGGCACATCGAGCCCTTTGTCCAGACAATAGAGCAACCCCCCTGCCCCGATCATGTCATTGGAGTAATACAGGAAATCCAGATCAGGCTGTCGCGCGAGAATCGCTGCCGTCATCTCGCGCCCCTTGGCCAGTGAGGAACCGCCCGCGTAATGCTCGGTCGCGGCCAGTTCCACCCCCGCAGCTTGAAGCGCCTCCGAGAACCCTTCCAGCCGTTTCCGCGCCCGATGATCGTCCGGCATCTTCGAGCCCAGAAACCCGATACGCCGATAGCCAGCGGCAAGGATTGCCTCGGCCATTTCGCGACCTGCGCGCTTGTGTGAAATGCCGACGACCGAATCGATCGGATCGCCGTCGACATCCATGATCTCGACCACCGGAATACCGGAATTCGCCAGCATAGCGGTCGCGGCTTCGGTATGTTCCAGCCCGGCCACGATCATCCCGGTGGGGCGCCAGGAGAGCATTTCATAGATGACATTCTCTTCCTGCTCGGCCTTGTAGTCGGTCGCGCCGAACACTGGCTGCAGGCCCGAGTCTTCCAATGCCGCGGAAATCCCGCCAAGAACCTCGGGGAACACCATGTTCGAAAGCGACGGGATCACCACGCCCACCAGATTGACCCGCTGGCTGGCAAGCGCGCCGGCGATCTTGTTGGGCACGTAGCCCAATGCCTTGGCGGCCGCGAGCACCTTCTCGCGCGTGGCAGGCGAGACATCAGCACGATTGCGCAGGACGCGGCTCACTGTCATCTCACTGACTCCGCTGGCTTCGGAGACATCGCGCAGGGTGAGAGGCCGCTGGGCTTCGGGAGGCAGATATGGGGGCAAGGCAATATCCTGTCATGCAAGACCGGATTTTACGTTAGCGCCACATTTCTCCGGGGCCAAGCCCCTGATGACACTGGGTCCGTCCAAGGGGATGACAGCATAGGAAAAACTCGATAGAGGCGTGGTTTGTGTGGCCCCGTGGCTCAACTGGATAGAGCAGCCCCCTCCTAAGGGGCAGGTTACAGG
>JAFIEM010000035.1 GCA_020832555.1 Natronohydrobacter sp.
GGGCGGTGTTTATGTTGGTGTGGGTGCGCTCTGTCCGGGGGTGGGGGCGGGGCGGCCCCCCCCAAACCCCCCCCTCACAACTCAACCCCGCCCATCGCACAGATGATCGCCCATTCCGCTTCACTCACCGGTTGCACCGACAGTCGCGATGTCTTGACCAGTGCCATTTCACTCAGGCGCGGATCCTCCTTGCACTGGGCCAATGTCACAGGCCGGGGCAGGGGCGCGACAGCCTTCACATCCACACAGTCCCAGCGTGGATCGTCAGTGGTGCTGTCAGGATGCGCAAGCGCGATCACCTCGCAAATCCCCACAACCGCCTTGTCGGACTGGCTGTGATAGAAAAACGCCCGGTCCCCCAGCGCCATCTCGCGCATGTTGTTGCGCGCCTGATAATTGCGTACGCCGTCCCATTCCTCGCCCGTATCACCCTTGGCCACGAGGTCATCCCAGCAAAAGGAATCCGGCTCGGATTTCATCAGCCAGTAGCGCATCAGCCGATGACCTTCTTCCATTCCTGCAGCCGCACGCTCTCGAACAGCCCTGCCAGCGCATAGGGATCCTGCGCGCCCCAGGATTTCGCGGTGTCCAGATCGGGCAGATCCAGTACGATCAGCGAGCCAGCCATCTGGCCAGCTTCATCCAGCAGCGGTCCGGCCTGCACCACGCAGCCGGTCTGGGCGATATAGGCCAGATGCGCCTCGCGGGTGGATTTGCGCAAGTCCAGTGCACCGGGCTTGTCGGTGCAGACCATCATGTAAAGCGGCATGGGGATTTCCTCTCATTCCTCGGTCAGGGGCCGGGCCAGAAGGGCCTCCCGCGCATCCTGCAATGTGATCGCGCCTGCGGCAAGGGCCGCGACCATCCGCGTGATCGGCATGTCGAGGCCGCGCTCCTGTGCAAGCCGCGCAACCGCGCGGGCGGTGGCCGCGCCTTCGACGGTTGTGCTGGTATCAAAAACCTCGCCACGCCCCAGCGCCAGACCGTAGCGGAAATTGCGCGATTTCTCCGATCCGCAGGTCAGGATCAGATCACCCAGACCTGACAGCCCCGCCAGCGTTTCGGGCTGTGCCCCCATGAGGAGGGCCAGACGCTGCATCTCCGCATAGCCCCGCGCCATCAGTGCCGCGCGGGCCGATTCTCCCAGTCCCGCGCCAATCGTCACGCCCGCCGCAATCGCGATCACATTCTTCAGCGCCCCCCCCAGTTCCGCGCCGATCACATCCGTATTGCGATAGAGCCGCAGATTGGGGGTTGAGAGTTGGTCCTGCAATGCGCGTCCCAGTCCCGCATCCGCGCAGGCAAGTGTCAGTGCCGTAGGCAGGCCGCGTGCGATATCTTCGGCAAAGCTGGGGCCGGTCAGAAGGGCGGCGCGGGTCCGGGGCAGGACGGCCTGAATTACCCCCACCGGGCCGATCATCAGATCAAGGTCCACCCCTTTCGAGCAGGCCACGAGCACGCGCCCGGCCAGCCAGTCGCGATTCTCGGCCAGAAATCCCCGTGTCTGCTGCATGGGAATGGCCAGCAACACGGTCTCAGCCGTGACCTCTGCCAGATCAGCGGTGACACGCACACCCGCGGGCAGCGCGACACCGGGCAGGCGGGCCGCGTTTTCGCGCGCTGTCGCCATTGCCTGCGCCTGTGCGCTGTCACGACACCACAGAACAGCATCCCCCAGCGCACAGGCGAGCGCCGTGCCGAAGGCACCTGCGCCAAGGACCGCCACACTCATGCCTTCGCCCCCTTCTTGCCCGATCCGATCAGCGGGGCCGCCGACTGGTCCAGTGGCCAGCGCGGGCGGGCCACGAAATCCGCGCTGTCCAGCCCCGCGCGCAGTTGTTCAATCCCGGCCCATGCGATCATTGCCGCATTATCCGTGCACAGCGCCAGCGGCGGCGCAAGAAAGCGCGCGCCTGCGCTCTGAGCGGCCCTTTCCAGCGCCGCGCGCAGGGACTGGTTTGCAGCCACACCGCCTGCCACGGCAAAAACGGGTGTCGTCGGTGAGAGCTCCAGATAGGCCGCGAGCGCCCGGCGTGATTTCTCGGCCAGCACATCGGTCACAGCGGCCTGAAACCCGGCGCAGATATCCGCGCGGTCCTGCATCCGCAATCCGCCTAGTTCCGCGATCACCGAATCCCGCGCCCGCAGGACGGCGGTTTTCAACCCCGAGAAGGACAGATCGCAACCGGGACGATCCAGCAGCGGGCGGGGCAGGGCGAAGCGGGCTGCGTCGCCTGCATGCGCCGCCTCTTCGACCACAGGCCCGCCCGGCTGCGGCAGGCCCAGCAGTTTCGCCACCTTGTCAAACGCCTCTCCCGGCGCGTCGTCGATCGTGCCACCCAGGCGCGTGAACTGGTTGGGGCCGTGTACGATCAGGAACTGGCAATGCCCGCCCGAAACCAGCAGCATCAGATAGGGAAACGCCACTCTGTCGGTCAGGCGCGGGGTCAGGGCATGGCCTGCCAGATGGTTCACGCCGACGAGCGGCAGACCGGTCGCGGCGGCCATGCCGCGCGCCAGCATCACGCCCGAGAGCACCCCTCCGATCAGCCCCGGCCCGGCTGTAACCGCAATCGCGTCGATCTGTTCCAGCGCCATTCCGGCCTGTGCCAGCGCGGCCTCAACCGCCAGATCAAGCTTCTCGGCATGCGCGCGCGCCGCGAGTTCCGGCACGACGCCGCCAAAATCCGCATGCAGTTCTGTCTGGCCCCAGACCACCGAAGACAGGATCACCGGCCCGGAGCCCGGAACATCATGGATCACGGCGCTGGCCGTGTCGTCGCAACTGCTTTCAATGCCAAGCACGGTCAAAGGACGGGTCTGGGACAGGGTGGACATGCGGGCTCCGGTTGCCAAGGCGGGCGCTTTCCAGCTACCACCGGGGGCAGGGCGGCACAATCCCGCGCGGCCCCTTGAACCGGAGAGAGCATGCCCCCCTGCCTGTTGCTGACCCGCCCAGAGCCTGCGGCCAGTGCCTTCAGCGAGAGTTTGCGCAAGGCGGGCTGGCAGGGCGAGGTGCTCGTGGCGCCCTTGATGCGGATTGTCACGCTGCCCTTGGCCGAGAACGTTCTGAACGGGGTTGCAACGGTGATTGCGACCTCGATGCACGGGGTGCGCGCGCTTGCGCAGGCGACGGCGCGGCGGGACATGAGGCTCTGGACGGTCGGTCCCGGCACGGCCGCCGCAGCGCGCGCCGAGGGGTTTCTTGACATCCATGTTGCGGGCGGCGATGCACCGGCGCTTTTGCGCGACATGGCCCAGGCGGGGGCAAATGGGCCGTTCCTGCATCTGCGCGGCACTCATGTCGCTGCCGATATCGTGGCGGCCTTGCGCGAAGCAGGTCATGCAGCACGCGCCGAGATCGTCTATCGGCAAGAGGTGTTGACGCTTGATCCAGCGGCAAAAGCGCGCATCCTCTCAGGTGGTGATCTGGTCTGCCCGGTCTTTTCGCCGCGTTCCGGGCGGTTGCTGGCCGAAGAGCTTGCAAAGCTCGATCTGCGGCATAACTCTATTCATCTGGTTGCGATCTCGGAAAATGCGGCAATGCCCGTCAAGCATCTGACCTGCGCCTCGCGTGCCATCGCGCCGCGTCCTGACAGTTCTGGCATGCTGCAGGAAATTATGGCGCTACAGCCGAAGCTTGAGCCTTGGGAAAAGCCAAGCTAAGGTGAGAGCGGAATTCATGCTGCTGCAATGCGGCAGATCGGTTTGGGGGAAAAGGTTTGGCGCGAAAGACAACAGGCAGGAATCCCAAAGCCGGGTCAGGACCAGTTACTGACGATACCACCGCTGAAACCACGTCCGGCACAGAACAGACGCTGACGCCGGAAGTGGCCAAAGACCAGCCGCTGACATCGCCGGAGGTTTCCGAACCTGTCGGAGCCGAACCCGCTGCGCAGGTGCAAACCGGCAGCAGCGAGGTTTCGGATGTGCCGGTCCTGCCTGCTGATTCGGAACCGCAAAACCTTTCCGAACCGGGCACTGAAGCCGATCCTGAGCCCGAGACCATTGTGCCGGAGGCGCAGCAAGAAACCGCAGATCAGGCCGAAGCCACGTTCTCGCGTTCTGATGATCCTGCGATGGTCGAGGAACAGCCCGTTTCGGTCACTGACAGCGCGGCACCGTCCGAGGCAGCAACGGATCAGAACACGCCTGCCCGCGAAACTGCGCCCTTGGCACCCCCACCGCCGCCCGCCTCTGCCAGTGGCGGGTTCTTCCCGCTGTTGCTGGGGGGGATCGTTGCGGGCGGTATCGGCTATGGCGTGCATTACGCCATGTCGCAGGGAACTGGCGGGCAAGCGTCCGACATCGCGGCCTTGCAGGCCGAAATCGCGGAATTGCGCACGGCACTGGCCACCGCGCCCGACCTGTCGGGGCTGGAAGCGGAACTCGCGGATTTGCGCGCGGCAGTAAGCGCGCCGCTCGCGGCAGTCGAATCGCTGGATGTGGCCGGGCAGATCGCCGCAGAAATCGAGGCATTGCGCGCCGAATTTGCGCAGGGCGATACCGGCGTTGCGCAGGCGGAGGTGTTAAACCGGCTGAACCAGTTGGCCGAAGGTCTGTCCGGAACGACGGCGCGTCTGGAAGGGTTCGAAAGCGATCTGGCCGCGCGTGACACACAGATTGCGGCCATGCAGGATGAACTCGCGGAAATCCGTGATCTGGCCGAAGGACGTCTGGCCGCAGCCGAGACCGCGCTTGATACCGCTCTGGCCCGCGCCGGGCTGGACATGCTGCGCGCGGCGCTGAGCACAGGCGCACCCTACCCAGAGGCGCTTGGCCTGTTGCGCGAAGCCGGGGTCACGGTGCCGGAAACGCTTGCGGCCAATGCGCCTGCCGGTGTGCGGACGCTGGAGATGCTGCAGGAAACCTTCCCGGTGGCGGCCCGCGCGGCCCTGCGCGCGGCGCTTCAGGACATGCCCGCTGACAGCGCGGCCGAGCGGATTGCCAATTTCCTGCGCGCACAGGTTGGTGCGCGTTCGACCGCGCCCCGCGACGGGGATGACCCCGATGCCGTGCTGTCGCGCGCCGGGGCCGCACTGGAGGCAGGCAGCCTGGAGGCCGCGCTCGCGGAACTTGACGCCCTGCCGGAACCGGCACTGGCGGCCATGCAGGTCTGGCGCCGCGCCGCGCGGGCCCGTCACGATGCCGAGGCCGAATTCGAGACCTTCGCCACCACGCTTTCGACTCAGTAAGGATATTTCCGATGCTTTGGACCCTAGTTAAAATCCTGCTGTTCGTGGTGATCGTGATCGCGCTGGCCTTTGGCCTTGGGCAGCTGATGGACAGCAGCCAGACGGTTGAACTGCGCGTCTTTGACATGGAATATGTGCTCAGCCCGCTGATGGCGCTGGGGGTACTGGCCGCGCTTCTGGTGGCTGTCTGGCTGGTGCTGAAATTGCTCGGGCTGGCGCTTGCGGTGCTACGATTCATGAATGGCGATGAAACCGCCGTGCGGCGCTATTTCAGCCGCAATCGCGAGAAACGTGGGCTGGATGCGCTTTTGCTGTCGATGATCGCGCAGGCCGAAGGCGACGGCAAGACCGCGATCGCCAAGGCCGAGAAAGCCGACAAGCTTCTGAACCGGCCGATAATGACCAATCTTCTAGTGGCGCAGGCCGCGGAAATGAAGGGCAATCAGGCGCTTGCCATTGAACGCTACAAGTTGCTGCTAGAGGATAATCGCAGCCGTTTTGTAGCCGTGCAGGGCCTGATCCGCGCCAAGATCGCGCAGGGTGAGACCGACAAGGCTCGGGCGCTGGCGCAAAAGGCGCTGGATATGCAGCCCGCACATGAAGAAACGCAGAACAAGCTGTTGCAGATGCAGACCGAGGCCGAGGATTGGGCCGGTGCGCGCAAGACGCTGATGCTCAAGAAAGCCTCGGGCACTTTGCCACGCGATGTCTGGCGCAGGCGCGATGCGATTCTCGCGCTGCAGGATGCCGATGCGCTGGCGGCGGCAGGCGATCTGAACCGCGCACGCGAAGTGGCCATCGAGGCCAATCGCCTGTCCCCGGACCTGATCCCGGCGGCGGTCGCGGCGGCGCAGGCGCTGGTGGCGCAGGGCAAGGGCAATTACGCAGCGGGCGTGATCAAGAAGGCTTGGAAATCCCAGCCGCATCCCGAACTGGCTGCGGCATTTGCGGCGATTGAACCCGACGAAACCCCGCGCCAGCGCGTTGCGAGGTTCGATAAGCTCTTGCGTCAGGCACCTGATGCGGATGAAAGCAAGCTGTTGCGCGCTGAAATGCTGATTGCAGCTGAAGATTTCCCTGCTGCACGCCGCGCGCTGGGGGATCTCTATGAGCGCGCGCCCACGGTCCGGTCGCTGACGATCATGGCCGCCATAGAACGCGGCGAAGGGGCGGATGATGCGGTCGTGCGCGGATGGCTGGCAAAGGCGCTGACGGCCAATCGCGGCCCGCAATGGGTCTGCTCGAAATGCCAGCATGTGCACGCGACATGGCAGGCGATCTGCGATCAGTGCGGTGCCTTCGACACGCTGGAATGGCGCGATGCGCCGGACAGTTCCGGTCCTTCTGCAACCCAGACCGAGCTTCTGCCGATCATCGTCGGCAAGCTGTCGAGGCCGGTTGCGGCCGAAGAGGATGTGGTTGATGCCAGTGTCGAGACGCTGGACGAGGTTGCGCAAGAGGATGCGAAAAAATCCGCCTGAAAGGGCTGGTAGCCTTTGAGAACCGGTGCTAAAGAGCGCCGCAGGTGGCCGCTGTAGCTCAGCTGGTAGAGCACGTCATTCGTAATGATGGGGTCGGGGGTTCGAGTCCCTTCAGCGGCACCACTTTTTCATCCAATCACACCGCAAAATCCATAATTTATTAGGATTTTGCGGTGCTGTTTGTCCGATATTCTCCGGTTCAGCCCAACAATTCCCTCTGGCTTGGGGCATCTGCGGGGCATTGCGAATGATGCAGGAAAGCGATGCGCCAGATGCCATCGGCGGATCCGTAGATTCGAAGCCTGAAACCCAAGAACAAGCCCAACAACGTCTCGCGCTTCCCAGGGCTTCATGTGACTGTAACCCCTTCAGTCTCGCGCCTATGGCATATGAAGTGCCGGATTTATGGGCGCGAAAAGCGGCTGTCTTTCGGCGCTTACCCTTCGGTTTCTCTCACACCGGCAAGGAAGCTGCGAGACGCAGGCCAGAGCAGGCCTTGCCGCAGGTCGAGATCCCTGTGACGTGAAGGAAGAGGACGAGCTGCAGAAACTGCTGGTGCAGGTGAGAACCTTCGCAAAGCTCGCCGAACCGGGCAAACAACGCAGACGGTTGGCATATATGGTTTGCACAAAATATGCTCGGCCTGCCGTGCAGTAGCTACGAAAATCACCTGTGTCTGACACTCAAGGTGCGCCGAGCATTTGCGTCTTGCGGCCATTCAGTGTAGTCTTGAACAGTGACCGTTACAATCTGCGACCAGCTCCGCTGGGACCGCTACTATAGGATATTGTAATGGCTTCTTCCGGGGCTCCTGTCACAATCGGCATATTGTTTTCCCAGACTGGCGTCACTGCAGTGCTGGAGCGCGCGCAGCGACAGGCGGCCAGTCTTGCCGTGTCACAGGTCAATTCTGAAGGTGGTTTGCTCGGGAGGGAACTTCACCTGCTCGACTCCGACACGGCCTCTGACCCTGCGCGCTACAAGACCGAAGCCACGCGCCTTCTGGACCTGGGCGCGGATGCCATCGTCGGATGCTACATGTCTTCGGCCCGCAAAGCCGTTCTGCCAATCGTCGAGGCGCGAAACTCGCTGCTGTTCTACCCTACGCTCTATGAAGGGTTCGAATATGCCTCGTGCTGCATCTATTCGGGGGCTGCGCCAAATCAGAATGCGCGCATACTGGCAGACTACCTGACCGAAACCCACGGAGATCGTTATTTTTTCGTCGGTTCGAACTACGTCTATCCGTATGAATCCAATCGCGTCATGCGCGACCTTCTCTCCAATCGCGGGGCGAAAGTGGTTGATGAGGTCTATATTCCCCTTAATCCCACGGATGAGGATATTGCAAAGGTCATTGCGCTGATCCGCAATGCAGGGCCTGTGGTGGTGTTCTCGACGATCGTCGGTGATGGCGCGGTGCGATTTTGCAGCGCCTATGACAGGGCGGGGTTTGATCGACATCTGCAACCTGTCGCGTCCCTGACCTTTGGCGAGCCGGAAATCGCAGCACTCGGCAAATCCGCAGCCACAGGCCATATCAAGGCCGCGCCTTACTTCAGTGTCATTGACAGCCCGGCGAATTTGGCCTTCGTGACCGCCTACCGTGAAAAATTCGGACCAGACAGCCCGATCTCGGCGGAAGCGGAAGCCGCCTTTTTTCAGGTGAAACTCTTTGCCGAGGCGGTGCGTCGGGCAGGCACGACGGACCGAGCTTCTGTGGTCAGGGCCTTGCCAACCTTCAGTCTTGAAGCGCCGCAAGGCACAGTCAGGGTGGACGCTGCGACACATCATACGCATCTGTGGCCGCGGGTTGCTGTTGTGGATGAAAGCGGCACATTCAGGATCGTGCGCGAATCCGCCAAACCTGTCGCGCCCGATCCGTATCTGGTCGAGGTGGAGAAACTGCCGCCTGTCACATTGGCCTCTGTACCTTCGGGAGGGGCGAATTGAGCCGCTTTCGCCTGAAAGACCTGCGCGACCTTTTCGTTGTTGTCGTGCATCCGCCTGACAGTGACGGACAGGCCATTCTTGACCAGATGGGGCGGATCGGGTGCAGGACCGAATTGATCTGGCCGCCGAAACGGGCGCTGCCACCGAATGTCGATGTGGTTTTTGCAGGGCTGTTCTTCGAGAAGCGCAAGGAGCTTTCGAGCATGCTGCGGCGTTCCGAAAAGCCGGGCCCGGCGATCATCGGGGTGGTCGATTACGAGAACCCGGCCATGCTCGAATTCGTGCTCGACATAGGCGCGGTGGCCGTGACGTCGAAGCCGGTGAGAAGTTTCGGTATGCTCACCAATCTTGTTGTCGCCTATACGGGGGTTCTGCGGCAGATGGAGGCCCAGGAACGAATCGCGCGTCTTGAAAAGAAGCTCGCCGGCAAGAAGATCATTGCCAAAGCAAAGGCGATTCTGATCGAAATGCATGGGTTGAGCGAAGAAAATGCCTATAAAATGATCAGAGAACAGGCAATGTCTAAGCGAACGTCGATTGAAGACATGGCTCAGGCGATCATCAACGCAAATGAGCTTCTCACCGCAAACGGAAAGTTGTAATTTCCTCTTGCACGCTGGTCAAAGATGCCCGGCGTCAGCTTCTGGTCAGGTCTGAAAACACTGACCGAAGTGTCGATAACGACAGTTTCGGGACAGCTCGATGTCGCGCTTTCCCACCTTCCAAACTGACCAGTAAGGCAAAAACTTCGTCACCGGGGCATGATGGCTCTGGTCTGACAAAGTCGCGCCAATCGCAAGCGGCCTGACGGCTGCGCCGGATCAGTGCTGCCCAATTCCCAAAACGGTCACACGCGCATTGGCAGCACCTTCGCGTCCACCAAACCTATCCACATACCTGACGGGGTGATGACATGACACAAAATCGCAGATCCTTCCTCAAGACCTCTGTTGCCTTCGGCGCGACCTCGGCCATCGCGCCGGGATTGTGGACGCGTGCGGCACGCGCTGACGAAAAGATTGATGTCGGCGTTCTGTTCTCTCTGACTGGCGGCCTGTCGATCGTTGAAAGGTCGCTCGCAGATGCCACGCTGATGGCGATTGCAGAGATCAATGAAGCTGGTGGCGTCCTTGGCAAGATGATCAATCCGATTGTCGAGGACGGCGCGTCGGATACGCGGACTTTCAACGAGCGCGCAACGAAGCTTGTCGTGAGCGACCGCGTTCCGACGGTGTTCGGATGCTACACCTCGGCGTCGCGCAAGGCCGTGTTGCCCGTGTTCGAGCGCCGCAACAACATGCTGTTCTACCCGACCTATTACGAAGGGTTCGAGTGTTCGAAGAACGTCGTCTATACCGGCGCCGTGCCCAACCAGCAGTTGTCGAACTACATCCCCTGGATCATCAACACATTGGGCAAGAAGAAATTCTTCATCGTCGGGTCGAACTACATCTACCCGCGCGAGATGGCCAAGGTCTCGAAAATCCTGATCGAGCAGAATGGCGGCGAATGGGTAGCAGACGAATATCTGGAACTCGGCCATTCGGAATGGGGTGCGATGGTGTCGCGCATCCGCTCCTCGGGCTGTGATGTGGTCCTGTCAAATGTGGTCGGCGACTCGGTCATCGCCTTCTATCGCGAATTCCGCAACCAGGGCCTGACGCATGACGTCCTGCCGATCTGTGCGACCGTGACATCGGAGATCGAGATTGCGGCTATGGGACCGGAAGCGGCGGCCGGTTCCTACACATCCTTCCCCTATTTTCAGGCCATTGATACCGAGGCGAACAATGCCTTCATCGAGCGCTACCGCAGCTTCGTGAACGACCCGACAGCGGTGACGCAGCACGCGATGGAATGTTCGTATTTTCAGGTCTATCTGTGGAAACAGGCGGTCGAGGCCGCTGGCGAGGCCACGCCGGATGCGATCCGCGAAGGCATCAAGGGCCAGACCTTTGATGCACCCAATGGCCGTGTCACCATCGACCCCGAAAACCTGCATTGCTACCTGACGCCGCGGATCGCGCGCTGGGGTGCAGACGGGCAGGGCGAGATCATCGACGAGTATCCCGAGCCGATCCGGCCGTTGCCCTACGTCGCTTATGGCGAGGCCGAGGATGACCTGTTCTGCACCGGTGCAGGTCTGGATTCCTCGCGTCTCTGAAGCACCCCGGCGGGCGCCGGGATGGCGCCCGCTTTTTTCGAGGTTCATGGCGGAGTTTTCGATGTTCGAGACGCTTTTCATCGGGTTGTCCTTGACGTCAGTGTTGCTGCTGATCGCGCTCGGGCTCTCGATTACCTACGGCGCGATGGGTGTGATCAACATGGCCCATGGCGAGTTGGTGATGATCGGGGCCTATACGGCGGTGCTGTCCGGGATTTACCTTGGATTCAACATCTTCGCGGCCATTCCTCTTGCATTCCTGACGGCGGCGCTACTGGGGCTGCTGATCGAGAGGGTGGTGATCCGCAGGCTCTATGGCCGGATCATCGACACGCTTCTGGCCACTTGGGGGGTGGCCATCATCTTGCAGCAATTGATCCGGCTGGAATTCGGCATGACCTTTTTCGGCATCCGCATTCAGGGCCTGGGGCCAGGTTTGCAGCAGATGCGCGTGCCCTCCTACCTGATGCAGCCCTACGAATTTGCCGGGATCATGATCCAACCTTACCGCACCTTCATCATCGTGGTGACAATCCTGTTGACCTTGCTGACATGGTTCCTGATGTACCGCACCTCCATCGGGGTCCAGATCCGCGCGATCATGCGCAATCCGCAAATGGCGGCGGCCTGCGGGATCGACGTGCGGCGCGTGTCTGCGATGACCTTCGCCTATGGATCTGGCCTTGCGGGGATCGCCGGTGTTCTGCTGGCGGGGTTCCGCACCGTGATGCCTGAAATGGGCGCCAATGTGGTGGTGGATGGATTCCTCGTCGTGGTCGTGGGCGGCGTCGGCAGCTTGCTTGGAACGGTCCTGTCTGCGGGGCTGCTTGGCCAAATCAACGGGATCGTGTCGGTGCTCTACAATGACATCATCGCCCGCGCTGTCGTCTTCGCGGTGGTCATCGGGATCATCCTGTGGCGGCCCAATGGGCTCTTCTCCTTCAGATCGAGGTAACTGTGATGTCGAATAAGGCATTTCTGCTGGGCGATCGCGCTGTCTATATCGCCTTCATCGTCATCGTTCTGGGCTTGCCGCTGCTGATCAGCGATGTGTTCTGGCTCAACCGTGTCGCACGCTATCTGGTCTTCGGAATGCTGGGGATCGCGATGGCGCTGTCCTGGGGCTATGCGGGCATCCTGAACCTTGGTCAGGGTCTGTTCTTCGGGATCGGGGCCTATATGGTCGCGATGTCACTGAAACTGCAAAGCTGGACCTCGCTGCAGCAGGGCTCGGACACGCCAGTGCCGGATTTCATGCTCTGGAACGCCCAGCCCGGTGCGCCGACGGATCTGTGCTGCATCGTTCCCGGCTCATGGCTGTGGATTCCGTTTCAAGCGCAGTGGTTCGGCATCTTCATGGCCATCGCACTGCCCGTGATCGTGGCGCTGATCATCGGGGTGACGATCTTCAGGCTGCGTGTTTCCGGCGTCTATGTCGCGATCATCACGCTGGCGCTGGTGCTGCTGACACGCCTGATCTTCATCGATGCGCAGCCCATCACCAACGGTTTCAACGGTCTGACCGATCTCGGCTGGCTGACAATAGGCGGGGTCGAGTTCGATCCCCTGATGATCGAGACCTATTACATCGTCGCCGTGTCGGTCTGCATCGTGCTGTTGCTGACACGCTGGCTGGTTTCCACGCGCGCAGGGCTCATCCTGCAATCCACGCGAGATGACGCCAATCGTGCGCGGTATCTGGGCTATGACGTGGCCTCCTACCAGATCTTCTTCTTCACGGTGTCGGCGGCGATTGCGGGCTTTGCGGGACTTCTGTTCGTGATTGTCTCGGAATTTGCGACCCCTACCTATTTCGACATCGCCTTTTCGATCTCGATGGTGGTCTGGGCGGCTGTAGGCGGGCGCTCGTCGCTGATCGGGGCGGCGATTGGGGCCATCCTGATCAACACCATCGAGGCGACCGTGTCGGAAAGCGAGATGTTCCAACAGGCGTGGCGGCTGATCATCGGCGTGCTGTTCGTGCTGATCGTTCTCTACATGCCGCGCGGGCTTGCCGGATTGGCGCGCGACATCCTGACCCGGCTGGTGTCGCTTGGGCGAACCAAAAACCCCGATGCGGCCAATGCCAGCCGCAACCCGGCCGAATGATGCGGAGGCAGGTATGAAAGCGGCACTCACAATTGACGCGCTCGAAGTCAACTTTGGTGGTTTCAAGGCCGTTGACCGCATGACAACCGTGATCGACGATGGCGAATTGCGGGTCATCCTTGGCCCGAACGGCGCGGGCAAGACGACCTTGATGGATCTGGTCAGCGGCAAGACGGCCTCGACCGGGGGCAAGGTCCATCTTTACGGACGCGAGATCACCAACTGGCCCGAACACCTGATCGCGCGCGAAGGCGTCGGGCGTAAGTTCCAGATCCCCTCGATCTTCCGTGACCTTACGGTTCTGCAGAACCTTGAAGTTGCGGTCAGTCAGGAGCCAAGGGTGTTTCGCAACCTGCGGCTGGGCATGGCCGCCGCAGATCGCAAGCGCATCGATGAGGTGATCGATCTGACGGGGCTGGAACCTGTGCTCGAAACAATCGCTGGCGATCTGAGCCACGGGCAGATGCAATGGCTGGAACTGGGCATGCTGATCACGCAGCAATCGCGGGTCATTCTGCTGGATGAGCCGACGGCCGGAATGACGCAGGGCGAGACCTCGAAAACCGCTGATATCATCCTGCGGCTGAAGGGATCGCATACGATCATCGTGGTCGAGCATGACATGGCCTTCGTGCGCAAGATCGCCGAGAAAGTGACGGTCATGCATATGGGCAAGCTGTTGGCCGAAGGGCCGATCAAGGCCATCGAGGCCGATCCGGCTGTTCGCGAAGCCTATCTTGGAACCGGGGGGCTGCACTGATGCTGACGCTGCATAACGTCAACAGTTTCTATGGCCGCAGCCAGGCACTGCATGACCTGAGCTTTGAAGCCCCTGATGGCCAGATCGTTGCCATTCTCGGGCGTAACGGGGTCGGCAAGACGACACTCTTGCGCACGATCATGGGCCTGACCGACCGATCCGAGGGCCGGATTGATCTGGGTGGGCAGGATATTGGCGTGCTGCCGACCTTCGCACGAGCCCGCGCCGGGATTGCCTATGTGCCGCAGGGGCGCATGATCATTCCTGATTTCACCATCCGCGACAATATCCTGATGGGCGGTTTCGCGGCAGGTGGGGCGCGTCATATTCCCGAAATCGTGCCGGAACTGTTCCCCTATCTGATGGACAATCTGGACCGGCCCGGCGGTGTGCTCTCGGGCGGACAGCAGCAGCAGCTTGCCATCGCGCGGGCGCTCGCGTGCAAGCCGAAAATCCTTCTGATGGATGAACCCACCGAGGGCATCCAGCCCAATATCGTTCAGCAGATCGAGGACAGCATCATTCGCCTGAACCGCGAACTTGGTCTGACGATCCTGCTGGTCGAACAGAATGTCGATTTCGCCAAAAGGGCGGCAGCGAGCTTTGCCATGGTCGAGAATGGCACGGTTGTAGCCTCGGGTGCGATCGGCACGCTCACGGATGATCTGGTCTCTCGGCATATGGCGATCTGATGGAAGTTTTCACGACAATCCTCGGCAAGGCGGATGCGCCGGAATACAAGGCACAAGTGCATCACCTGTCCCATGCTCATGCGCTGGACGTGTTGCGCCTGTCACGCGCAGACCTGTCGCGCAGACGCCTGCGCGCCACCAGCGAGGCCGGGGCAGAAGTCGCGATTGCGCTGCCGCGTGATCAGCAACTCTACGATGGCGCGCTGCTTGTCCTTGAGCCGGATCGTGCGCTGATCGTGCGGGTCGAGACCGAGATATGGCTTCGCCTTGCAGCGGCCGATCAGGCGGCCGCGCTGCGACTGGGATATTTCTGCGGCAATTTTCACTGGCGCGTCCGGTTCGAGGGCGCGCATTTGCTGATCGCCATCGACACCGGTCTCGACACCTATCTTGCGCGGCTGGAGCCGATGCTGGAAGCGGGCGAGGTGTGGCGTGTTCCCGACGGGGAGCAACCGGCATGAGCGCGCACAGCCTCGCGCTGATCCGGCTTCTGCAAGTGTCGGATACGGCCTTCCCTTCCGGCGCCTTCGCCTTCTCATCGGGTTTGGAGACGCTGTTCAACGAGGGTCGCGTGCGCGCGCCAGAGGACATTCAGGCGGTACTTGTCGGACAGATCCTGCCGCGCTGGGCGAGTTTCGACCGGGTGTTTCTGCAAGCGGCCCATGCTGCCGCAGGCGATCCGGGCAAGCTTTCGGAAATCGACGCGCGCTGTCATCTGCAAAGCAGTTCGGACAGGCTGGCGCAGGCCTCACGACGCATCGGGCGTTCGCTTCTCTCTGTGCATGCACGGATCGGCACGGCTGGTGCGGCGGCCTATCGCAGCCACACAGACCGACCCGATCTGCGCGAAGCCAGCACCTATGAACCGGTCATTCAGGGTCTGATCGGAGCGGGTCTGGGGCTGAGCGTGGATGAATGTGAACTCGGTGCCGTTCACAGCACCTGCATGGCCTTTGTCTCGGCGGCGGTACGTCTGGGGCGGCTGGGTGCCATCGAGGCGCAAAGCCTGCTCGCAGACGTTGCGCCAGAAATCCTTGCAACACTGGAACAGCCCGCCCCGCAACTCGCCGGTGCCTTTTCCCCTTTCGCCGAAATCGCGGCGCTGCGTCGCAACGCGATGCAAGCCGTTCTGTTTGCAACATAACAAGGAGGTTCATCATGCGTCTGAGCCCGACAGAGCTGGAACGTCTGACCATCTTCACCGCCGCCGAACTTGCGCGCAAGCGCCGTGCACGCGGGTTGCGGTTGAATGTTCCCGAAGCCGTGGCGTTGATCACGGATGAAATCCTTGAGGGCGCGCGCGACGGGGCGAGTGTGGCCGAGATGATCAGCTTCGGCTCGACCGTGCTGACAACGGATGACGTGATGCCCGGCGTCGCCGATCTGGTGCCGATGATCCAGGTTGAGGGCGTGTTTCCGGATGGCACTAAGCTGGTCACAGTGCATGACCCGATCCGCCCCGGTGCGCTGCCCGTGGATGAAAGCGTTGGTCAGCCCGGTGAAATCCGCGCGGAAGAGGGCGAGATCGAACTGAATGCAGGGCGCGAGAAGGTCACGCTGGTCGTGCGCAATACGGGCGACCGTCCAGTGCAGGTCGGTAGCCATTATCACCTGTTCGAGGCCAACAAGGCGCTGGATTTCGACCGCGCGGCGGCTTTCGGCTACCGGCTCGATATTCCTGCCGGAACAGCTGTGCGTTTCGAGCCGGGGCAGGAAAAGGAGGTCACGCTCTGCACGTTCGGGGGCGAGAAACGCCTGAGTGGCCTGAACAACCTGACGCGCGGCGAAGGGTTGCAAGACGCCCTTGCCCGCGCACAGGCCGCTGGTTTTCGGGGAGCATGAGCGATGGCACGGATGACACGCGCGGAATATGCCGCCATGTTCGGCCCGACCAAGGGCGATCTGGTGCGGCTGGGGGATACCGAACTCTGGGCCGAGATCGAGCACGATTTCACCAGCTACGGCGATGAATGTCTGCACGGCGGCGGCAAGACCCTGCGCGACGGGCTGGGCATGGCCGTGGGGATCACCAGTGCGCAGGGTGCGCTCGACATGCTGATCTGCAATGTCGTGGTGATCGATGCTGTTGCCGGGATCGTAAAGGGCGATATCGGGATCAAGGATGGCCGCATCGTCGCGATCGGAAAAGCAGGCAATCCTGCGACCATGGACGGGGTTGATCCGCGCCTGATCGTTGGCGCGGGCACCACCGTACGGGACGCCGAAGGGTTGATCGCAACAGCAGGTGCTATCGACGTGCATGTGCATTTCGACAGCGCGCAGCTTGTAGAACACGCGATTTCCTCGGGGATCACGACCATGCTGGGCGGCTCGTTAGGGCCGATCACTGTGGGGATCGACTGTGGTGGCGTGTTCAATGTGGGCAAGATGCTCCAGTCCGCCGAACAGTGGCCGATGAATTTCGGCTTTCTGGGGCGCGGCAATGCCCACCAACCTGATGCGATGCATGAGCAGATCGAAAAGGGGTGTCTGGGGCTGAAGATCCACGAGGATTGGGGCGCGATGCCGGCCGCAATCGACATGTGCCTGAGCGTGGCCGATGAGCTGGATTTTCAGGTCCAGATCCATACCGACACGCTGAATGAGAGCGGGTTTCTGGAAGATACGCTGGCGGCCATTGGCGGGCGGGTGATCCATATGTATCATACCGAAGGCGCGGGCGGCGGGCACGCGCCCGATATCATCCGCGTGGCCGGGCAGCCGCATTGTCTGCCGTCCTCGACCAATCCGACAAATCCGTTCACGGTCAACACCTTCGACGAACATCTCGACATGACGATGGTGTGTCATCACCTGAATCCGTCAATTCCCGAAGATGTGGCCTTCGCCGAAAGCCGTATCCGGGCGCAGACCATCGCCGCCGAGGATATCCTGCATGATATGGGTGCGATCTCGATGCTGGGTTCGGACAGCCAGGGGATGGGGCGCATCCATGAAGTGATCTGCCGGACCTGGCAACTGGCCTCCAAGATGCGCGTGCAGCGTGGGCGTCTGCCGGATGAGACCGCGCGGCGCGGCGACAACCTGCGCATCAAGCGCTATATCGCAAAATACACGATCAACGCAGCGCGCTGCTTCGGGATCGAGGCGCATGTGGGATCGCTAGAGCCCGGAAAGCTGGCCGATATCGTGCTCTGGCATCCGGGCTATTTCGGCATCAAGCCGGAACTGGTCGTCAAAGGGGGCTTTATCGCCTGGGGCGTGATGGGCGACAGCGCGGCCTCTCTGATGACCTGCGAGCCACTGATCCAGCGCCCGCAATGGGGCTCTTTCGGGCGCGCGGCTCCTGCACTTGGGGCGTGCTTCGTCAATCCGCGCGCGATCGAGGGCGGGCTGGCGCAGGAACTTGACCTGAAAAAGCCGCTCCTGCCTGCGCTGGGCTGCCGGACCCTCTCGAAGGCCGACATGCTGCACAACACGGCGCTGCCGGACATTCGCGTGGACCCTGCAACCTTCGAGGTCTTTGTCGATGGTGTGCTTGCCACCTGCGAACCTGCAACCGAACTTCCCTTGGCCCAGAGGTATATGCTGCGATGACATTTCTCGCCCACGACAAGAACACCCGCACCCCAGGGCCTGCCCGTGTCGGGATTGGTGGCCCGGTCGGTTCCGGCAAGACCGCGCTGATCGAGGCGCTGATCCCGATTTTCATGGCGCGGGGGGTCGAGCTTGCGGTGGTCACGAATGATCTTGTGACAAGAGAAGATGCAAGGCGCCTGCAAGCCAGCGGGCTGATCGACCCGGCGCGTGTGGTCGCGGTCGAGGCCGGGGCCTGCCCGCATACGGTGATCCGCGAAGACCCGACACTGAACATCGCTGCGGCAGAGGATCTGGAGGCGCGCTTTCCGAATGTCGATCTGATCCTGATCGAAAGCGGCGGGGATAATCTGGCCTCGACCTTCTCGCTCGATCTGGTCGATTGGTGGATGTTCGTGATTGATGTCGGGCAGGGGGACGATATTCCGCGCAAGCGCGGGCCGGGGATCATGCTGTGTGACCTTCTGGTGATCAACAAGATCGACATTGCCCCGCATGTCTTTGTCAGTGCCGAAGCGATCCTGGCCGAGGCCGCTACTGTCCGGGGCGAGCGGCGTCCTGTGATCGGCTGCCGCTGCAAGGGTGCGCAGACGCAAGGTGTGAGCGAAATTGCCGATCTGATCATGCGCGACCTTCTGTTCCGGCAGGTGCCTGCATGACGCTCTGTCACCATCCTGATCTTGGCCGGTCCGTGCGAAGCAGCCTTACATTCGCACAGGCGCAGGGTCGCACGCATCTGATGGGCCAGCACACGCCGCACCCGTTCCACATCACGCGGCCCTTTCGGCACCCGAATGACCCACAGGGCATGGTAACGCTCTATCTGCAAAGCTCGTCCGGCGGGCTTTACGGCGATGATGATCTGACGCTTGCGGTGCGCGTGGGGGCAGGGGCAGCCGTGCATCTGACGACGCAGGCCTCGACCGTGGTTCATGACGCGCGCGGGCGTCAAGGCGCAAGACAGCATGTCACGCTGGATGTGGCCGAAGGGGGCGTGCTTGAATATCTGCCCGACCCTTCGATCCTGATGGCCGGGGCGCGGCTTGGGACACGCATCGACGCACGGCTTGCGCCCAGCGGGACGCTGATGCTCGCGGATGCGCAACTCTGGCACGATCCTGAAGAGAGCGGGCGACCCTTCGACTGGCTTGTAAGCGAGATCCAGATCAACGGTGCAGATCGCCCCCTCTTGCTGGAGCGCTTCACGGTCGAGGGGGACGCCTGGCTGAAGCGAACCGGTGGCTTTCGCTGCGCGGGCATGGTGCTGCTGGCAGGCGACATCCGCGCTGCCGATGCGATGCAGCAGGCCGCTGAACAGGTGCCCGAGCTCTACGCGGGCCTCTCCATCCTTGCGGATCGTGACATCGCCATCCTGCGCTTTCTGGCGCGGGACGGGGTGGCGCTGAGCCGTGCGCTGAAAACGATTTGGGCGGCGGCGCGTGTCGCGCTGACCGGCCAAAAACCGACGGCCCGGCGCAAGTAACGCGGGGCGTCCTTGTTCGTCATGGGGGGCGACCCCCGGCACAACCCACCGTCGGGAGGAGGCCTGTGCCACCCGGCACCCTGTCAGAAAAGAGGAGAGATCAAGATGCATCACGGTGATATCGGAAGCAGCAATGATACGGTCGGCGTTGCAGTCGTGAACTACAAGATGCCGCGCCTTCACACCAAGGCGGAGGTTATCGAGAATTGTCACAAGATCGCGGATATGCTCAAGGGCATGAAGAAGGGCCTGCCCGGCATGGATCTGGTGATCTTCCCTGAATATTCGACACAGGGGATCATGTATGACGAAACCGAGATGTATGAGACTGCAGCGGCCATTCCCGGTGAAGAGACCGAGATCTTCGCCGCCGCCTGCCGCGAGGCGAATGTCTGGGGTGTGTTCTCGCTGACCGGTGAGCGCCATGAGGACCATCCCAACAAGGCCCCCTACAACACGCTGATCCTGATGAACAACAAGGGCGAGATCGTCCAGAAATACCGCAAGATCATGCCCTGGGTTCCGATTGAAGGCTGGTATCCGGGCAATTGCACCTATGTCAGCGAAGGCCCCAAGGGCATGAAGATCAGCCTGATCATCTGCGATGACGGCAACTATCCTGAAATCTGGCGCGACTGCGCGATGAAAGGGGCAGAGCTGATCATCCGGTGTCAGGGTTACATGTACCCGGCCAAGGAGCAGCAGGTCATCATGGCCAAAGCGATGGCCTGGGCCAATAACAGCTACGTTGCCGTGGCCAATGCGACCGGGTTCGACGGGGTGTATTCGTATTTCGGTCATTCCAGCCTTGTGGGCTTTGACGGGCGTACGCTTGGCGAATGCGGCACCGAGGAAATGGGCATCCAGTATGCGCAGATGTCGGTTTCGGCCATCCGCGAGGCGCGGCGCACGATGCAGTCGAACAACCACCTCTTCAAGCTCGTGCATCGCGGCTATACCGGCATGATCAATTCGGGCGATGGCGACAAGGGCACCTGCGAAATGCCCTATGAGTTCTATCGCAAATGGGTCGAAGACCCCGAAGGCACCCGCGAGATGGTCGAGGCGATGACCCGCCCGACCGTGGGCGTGTCGGAATCCCCCATCGAAGGGCTGCCCAACGAGTCGAGCGAAGCATCGCATCGCTGAATCCAGTCGACTTGCGACTGATGCAACAGCCTGTGTCGGCGGGTTCCCCCGCCGACACCGCGACGATTGGAGGTTCCATGAGCGACAGTTCCCCACTTGACGCCTATCGTCTTGACACCGAGCCGAAATGGCACGCGACGGGTGACGAAATCTCTCTGTTTTCAGCCGCTTATGCGGCACGGCTGCCAGTCATGCTGAAAGGCCCGACGGGTTGCGGCAAGACCCGCTTTGTAGAGCATATGGCCTGGCACCTGCAACGCCCGCTGGTCACAGTGTCCTGCCACGAGGATATGACCGCCTCGGATCTGGTCGGGCGCTATCTGCTGGGGCCAGAGGGCACGCATTGGCAGGACGGGCCGCTGACACTCGCGGTGCGTCACGGCGCGATCTGCTATCTGGATGAGATCGTGGAGGCGCGTCAGGACACGACCGTGATCATTCACGCGCTGACCGATGACCGGCGCATCCTGCCACTGGAAAAGAAGGGCGAGCTGGTGCGTGCGCATCCTGATTTCCAGCTCGTGATCTCCTACAATCCCGGCTACCAGTCGGTGCTGAAGGATCTGAAGGAATCCACCAAGCAGCGGTTTTGTGCGCTGGATTTCGACTATCCTGCCGCGCAGTTCGAAGCGCAGATCGTGGCCTCCGAGGCAGCAATCCCGCAGACGGGTGCCGAAACGCTTGTCCGCATCGCCCACAAAAGCCGCAATCTGCGCGGGCAGGGGCTGACAGAGGGGGCCTCGACCCGGATGCTGATCCATGCCGGGCGGCTGATGGCGGGCGGGCTGAGTGTAACCGAGGCTTGCAAGCTGGCCATGATCACGCCAATGACGGATGATCCTGAAATCCGCGCGGCCCTGTCAGCGGCTGTCGATGCCTGTGTCTGAAACCCGCACCAGACCTGCGCTTGGGGCTGGCCCTGATGATCCGCCACAGGCGCGGATCGCAGCGGCCCATGCGCGGCTTGCCGGTGCGGGCTACGGGGTCAGCGTGCCGCGCGCATTTCGGCAGGTGGCACCGAAGATCGCCGCACAGTTGGGGCAAGAGGCGGCGCTGGCCCTTGCCGATGCGGCTTCGCGCATCGCCATCCGCACGCGCCCACGCATCGCGGCGCAGTTTCTCGACCTCTCGGTGCCGATGGCGCGCAGGTTGGGGGCACCAGAGCCGTTCCGTCGCTGGATTGCCCTCCTTCAAGGTTTGCTGAAACCTGCGCCCGACGCCATCGAACCGCTGCTGGAACGCATGGAAACGCTGCACCAGCGGCTTGGTCTCGCGCCGCTTGAGGCCTGGGTCCAGACAGGTCTGCGGCTGGCAGGCACGGACCTCGCCCTGCGCCGCGCCTATTTCACGCTCGAACTGCCCGAAGCCGTGCGCTTGCTGGAACGTCATGCGGGCGAGGACACATTTCACAGCCTCGAAGGGGAATTGCGCGCGACGCATCGCGCGCTCTGGGGACAATCCCCGCCGATCCGCGAGGCGCTGCCACAGGCGAAGGGACGCGCGGCCTTGCGGGCGTCGTTTGGGGCGGGGGTGATCCAGTTGCCCGCAAGCTATAGCGGCTATCGCGGGCGCGAACGGCTGATCTACAAGGCAGCACTTGCCCATATCGGCGCGCATATGGCCCATGGTGGGGCGCGCTTTCAGGTGGGCCAACTCAAGCCCTTGCAGATCGCGGTTGTCTCGCTGATCGAGGATGCACGCGTCGAAACGCTGGCCCTGCGCCAGATGCCGGGGCTCGCACGGCTCTGGCTGCCGTTCCATGATGTCGCGCCCGAAGGCATGGCCACAACGCCGTCGCTGTTCGGGCGTCTGGCGCGCGCGCTGATTGATCCCGATTTCCCGATCCGTCACGGCTGGGTGCGCAAAGGGGTGGAAATGTTCCGCGCAGGCGACGGCCAGATCGGCAATCCGGCGCTCTCGCGTCATATCGGCAATATCCTGGGCAATGATCTGGGCCAGACGCGCGTGCAGTTCAATGCGCGCGACTATGTGGTGCAGCCTGTCTATCGTGATGATAACCTCGGATTGTGGGATCTGCCCCCAGATCCGCATGAGGCGCAACAACATCATCACATCGATATCGAAACACATGACCTACGCCGCAGCGAGGAGACGGACAGCCCGCAGGACCGCAAGACCGAGCGCGCGGATCAAAGCACTGACTTGCCACCCGAGAAGATTGTCGCAGCCCCTGCGGCAAGCGGCGTCGGGCGTATTGTCGGGCATCTGCCGGAATATGACCATCTGGCCGGGATTGAGCGCGCCGACTGGGTCACGGTCAAGGAATACGATCCCGCGCCGGGCGATCCTTTGTTCTGGCGCAAGCTGGAAGACCGCCACGGCCCGCTTCTCGCCCGTATCCGCTCGCTGGTGCGTGCCGCTGCCATGGGGCGGCAGAAGCGTCTGAAACGGCAGGCCGAAGGCGAGCGGCTGGATCTGGACGCAGCCATCGAGGCCGCCATCGACCTGCGCGCCCGCAGGACGCCCGATCACCGGGTCTATGAGGGGGTCTCGACGCCCGATCGCTCGATTGCCGTTCATTTGCTGATTGATACCTCGCATTCCACGGGCGATCCCGTCAGCCCCACCGGACCAAGCATCATTGTGCTCTTGCGCGAGGCAACGGGGGTTCTCGCCCATGCCATGACCCAGTTGGGCGACCCGCTGGCGATCACAGCCTTTGCCTCGGACGGGCGCGACGATCTGCGGCTGGTGCGTGTCAAACGGTTTTCGGATGATCTGGGACCGCTCACCGGCATGGCCCTGTCGGGCTTGCGGCCCGGCTATTCCACCCGGATCGGGGCCGCAATCCGCGATGCCGGTGCAACGCTTGCGCCTGTGCCCGCGCATCGGCGTCTGGTGCTGATCCTGACAGATGGCGAGCCATCTGACATCGACATCCGCGATCCTGACTACCTTGTTGCCGATGCCAGACGCGCGGTGCAGGGCCTGAACAGTGCCGGGATCGACGTGTTCTGCATTGCGCTGGGGCAGGGGGCGGGACAGCGCCATGCCGAGATATTCTCGAAACGCGGCTTCGTGCAGATCGACCGTCTGGAGGCGCTGCCGGAAAAGCTGCCCGCGCTCTATCTGCGGATGACGCGATGATCCCGAAACCCGAATGGCTGCACCCATAACCTGAAAGGAGATGACAGATGAGCTGGTTGGAGACGTCAATCATGGCCCGCAAGGGTGTGGCCGGGGGCGAGATGCGCGCGCGCCATGCGTTCACCATCGCGGATCAGGGGCAATTTCACTATGTCTACGGTCCCTATGCCAATCCGGTCCTGCATGTCGCGCCGGGCGCTGTGGTCACGGTCGAGACGCATGACGCCTTTGAGGGCGCGATCACCAGCGAAAGTGACAGCCCATCACAAAAACTGAACTTCCCTTTCCTGAACCCGCAAACCGGGCCGATCCATGTCGAAGGGGCTGAAAAAGGCGATGCACTGGCGGTGCGGATCCTCTCGATCTCCCCGCGCGGCCCGCAGCCTGTGGGCACCACCTGCCTGATCCCTGAATTTGGTGGGCTGGTGGGGACCGGAAGCACGGCGATGCTGAACGCGCCGCTGGCCGAAGTCGTGCGCAAGATCCGCGTCGATGAAGCGGGCGTGCACTGGTCCGAAACGCTGACGCTGCCCTATGAGCCCTTCATCGGCACCATCGGGACCGCGCCGGAGATCGAGGCGATTTCCTCCCTGCAGCCGGATTACTATGGCGGCAACATGGACCTGCCCGATGTGGCCCCCGGCGCGATCATCTATCTGCCGGTCAACCGCGAAGGGGGCTATCTCTATCTGGGGGATTGTCACGCCATTCAGGGCGATGGCGAATTGTGCGGTGTGGCGCTGGAAATCCCGGCGACGGTCGAATTGCAGATCGACCTGATCAAGGGCTACGGCAATGGCTGGCCGCAGCTTGAAACCGAAGACATGATCATGTTCGTGGGCTCTGCCCGCCCGCTCGAGGACGCCACGCGCATCGCTTACCGCGAGTTGGTGCGCTGGGTCGCGCAGGAAACCGGTGCGAGCGAGATCGACGCCTACATGCTCTTGACCATGTGCGGCAAGGTCCGGCTCGGCAACATGGTCGATCCGAAATACAGCGTCGGCGCCTCGATCGCCAAACGCTTTCTGAAATGATCCGGCAAGGGAGAACGGAATGGATCTGGGTCTGCAAGGGCTGCGCGCGCTGGTGACAGGCGGCAGCAAGGGGATCGGGCGGCGCTGCGCGGAAATTCTCGTAGCTGAGGGCGCTGAAGTGGCGATCTGCGCGCGCACACAGGCTGATGTGGATGCGACAGTGACCGCGTTGGGCGTGCATGGAACAGCGGTCGATGTCGGCGACAAGGCGGCGCTCGAGGATTGGGTGCGCGCGAGCGCCGAAGTCATGGGCGGCATTGATATTGTCATCGGCAATGTCTCGGCCCTGTCGGTGGGCGATGACGAAGACGCCTGGAATGCCTGTTTCAACATCGACATGATGCATTGCGTGCGGCTGGTGAACGCGGCCCTGCCTTGGCTTGAAAAGTCCGACGCTGGCTCCATCACGCTGGTTTCCTCCGTGTCCGGGCGCGAGATCGACTTCACTGGCCCGGCATATGGCGCGTTTAAGGCAGCGCTTGTGCATTATGCGCAAGGCCTGGCCTTCAAGCTTGCAGGGCAGGGGATACGCGCCAATGCCGTGTCACCGGGCAATACCTATTTCGAAGGCGGGATCTGGGCGCAGATCGAGACGGGCAAGCCGGAACTCTTTGCCTCGGCGCTGGCGCTCAATCCGATGGGGCGTATGGCCACGCCCGAGGAAATCGCGCGCGGGATCGTCTTCCTCGCCAGCCCTGCATCAAGTTTCACCAGCGGCACCAATCTGGTGATCGACGGTGCCTTGACGCGGGGCGTTCAACTGTAAGCGCCGCATCCACATGACCAGCTATTGCCAATGACCCTGAAAAGGACATCCCATGACAGAGACACTCACACCACCCGAGACTGCGCCCTTTGATCTGGACAGCCTGACGATTGCCGAGATTCAGGCTGGTCTGAGCGCTGGAAAATTCACTGCCGAAGCCCTGACCGAAGCCTGTATCGCGCGCATCAAGGCGGTCAACGGCAAGTATAACGCCATCATCTTCGAAAACCCCGACGCCCTTGAGACGGCCCGCGCAATCGACCGCAGGCGCGAAGCAGGCGAAGAGCTCGGGCCGATGGCCGGTGTGCCTGTCGTGGTCAAGGACCCGATGGATATGGTGGGTTTTCCGACAACTGCGGGCTGGCGGTTGCTCTATTCGGGCGCAGGCGGGGTGGACCTGATGCCCGCGACCGACAGTCCGGTAGTCGCCCGCATGCGCGCCGCTGATACGGTTATTCTGGGCAAGACCAATGTTCCCGTTCTCAGCCATACAGGCAGCCATGCCAATGACAGCTGGGCAGGCCCCACGATCAACGTGGCCATCGAGGACCGGGTGCCGGGCGGGTCCAGCGCAGGCACAGCCTCGGCGGTCGCGGCGGGCATGTGCGTTGTCGGTCTGGCCGAAGAAACCGGCGGTTCGATCCAGAACCCGGCTTCGGCGCAAGGTCTGGTGGGGATCAAGCCGACCATCGGCCTTGTCCCGAATGCGGGGGTGGTGCCGTTATCTGCCAATCGTGATGTGGTGGGGCCGATCGCGCGCACAGTAAAGGACGCGGCATATTGCCTTGACGCTCTGGCAGGCTACAGCCCCGAAGACCCGAAAACTCTGGCCAGTGCGGGCAAGATACCGGTCGAGGGCTATGCTGCCGGTTTGTCGCCTGATGGGCTTCGGGGAAAGCGCATCGGATTGTACGGGCCGGGCTGGCGCGATCAGCCGCTCTGCCCAGAGACAGAAGCCCTTTATGCGCAGGCACAGGCAGTGCTGCGCGCAGCAGGTGCAGAACTGATTGAAGACCCCTTTGCCGGAACAGCCTTTGCCGCTCTGCGCGAACCAACGCATCCGCTGCCGAATTTCGATGCACGCGGAATGGAATCCATCGCGTATGATCTGGAATGCTACCTGCGCCGCCTCGGTCCTGACGCTGCGCTGAAAACCTTTGCCGAATTCGCCGAAGCGACGGCTGCAGAGAACCCCTTTGCACCAGGGGGTGTGCTTTCCTTCATGCCATCGCTGCCTGATTTCGTGACAGCGATGGAAAACCCGTCACGGCCGCCGGAGCTACCGGAATTCATCGCACTGAAAGCCGCATATCTCCAGATCTTCGACGATGTGTTTGCGCGCCATGCGCTGGATGCACTCGCCTTTCCGCAGATGCGCCAGGAATTGCCGGGGCTTCATTCTCGCCAGACCATTCAGGAGACCACTGTCGGGGAACTCAACATCGCCGGCTTACCGGGTGTGACCGTGCCGGCAGGCAAATACGCGTCATCGGCGCCCTTCGAACTGATTTTCGTTGGCCCTCTTTGGTCCGAGGCGCAGCTCCTTGCCTGTGCCTTCGCCTTCGAGCAGACGGCCCGCGCTTGAGAGGTTGCTGGCTTTGTTCGGATGGCAGGGAAGCTCTCTCCCGACGGCAATGCCATGTGCCTCGGTGATGTTTGTTGAAGACATCAGAGAAGGAGAGGGCATCGATGCCATTTCGGGGCTTTCAGGAAACCCGCCATAAGTCTGTTTCTTGCCCGCATTTCCCGTCTCCCCAATTCTCCACCCTGGATTGGCGGATAGGGCCGAACACGGTAAAACAGGTTCGGGCAGTGTTCCCCTTGTTTCAAAGGTCGAATACAGCAAGGACAGATAGATAACGCCAAGCAAAAACAGTTGGTTGGCGTCGTTCAATGGTTCTACTGCCTTCCGCGAAATGTCAGACGACGCAGGCAACGGACCTTTTTCCCAAGGTCGCTACAGGCGGAATCCCGCTATCCGGTGGCGACACATGCCATTGTTTATCGTTGTGCCTGAAACCAGAACAGTGTTTCGCGTGTTCTGTATCTGCGCACAGGCTTGGACCATGCAGGACATCGCGCGTGCAAGCCCAATGAACTCTGGCGAGACCGGTCCCTGATGACGGCACAGCAACTCCTTATCGTCGCCATCCTGACCGGCACACTGGGGCTGTTTCTCTGGGGACGCTTCCGGCATGATATCGTCGCGCTGATGGCGCTGATGGCCTGTGTGATTGCCGGGCTTGTTCCGGCTGCCGAGGCTTTTGCGGGTTTCGGCCATCCTGCCGTGATCACAGTGGCCTGCGTGCTGGTGCTCAGTCAGGGATTGCAGAATACCGGGGCAGTGGACTGGCTTGCGCGCGCCGTCTTGCCGCGCGAGACCGGACGCGTGACCAGTATGGCTGCGCTGATGGGGCTGGGCGCGATCCTGTCGGGATTCATGAACAACGTGGGCGCAATGGCGCTTCTGATGCCCATCGCCGTGCAACTGTCGGGGCGTCTGGATCTGACACCGGGGCAAGTGCTGATGCCGCTTGCCTTCGGCACCATCCTTGGCGGCATGACCACGCTGATCGGCACGCCCCCCAATCTGATTGTCTCTGGCTTCCGCGCCGAGGCGGGACTTGGCCCTTTCGCCATGTTCGATTTCGCACCGGTCGGCGTGGCCGTGGCGCTGACAGGTGTCGCCTTCGTGGCACTGGTCGGTTGGCGTCTGGTGCCCGCGCGCAAGGCATCCGCTGTCGATGGATTCGAAACGGGCACCTATCTGACCGAAGTCCGTGTGCCCGAAAAGAGCAAGGCCGTAGGTCTGACCCTGCGCGCTTTCGAGCGCGAGATCGAGGATAGCGAAACGCAGATCGTGGGTCTGGTGCGCAACGAGGTGCGCCTGAACGCGCCGCATGGCGGGCGGCGTATCCGTGCGGGTGACATTCTTGTGCTGGAAGCCGATGTCGAGACATTGGCCAAGGCGCTCGCGGTTTTCGCGATCAAGCTGGAAGAGCAGGGATCGTCCTCGGAAGAGGATAGTGACGCTACCGAGGTGGTGTCGGAGCGCAGCGCCGATCCCAAAGGGGACGCGGATGACAGCAAACCCGACACCGATATCGAACTGCGCGAACTGGCCGTGCTGCCGGGCGCAGCGATAGTCGGTCGTTCGGCCAGTGATCTGCGGCTGCGCACCCGTTACGGGCTGAACCTGCTCGCGGTCTCGCGCGCGGGTCATCCCCCCCGTGCGCGCCTGCGAACGCTGAAGGTGAAAGCGGGTGATCTGCTGCTCATGCAGGGGCCTGCCGAAGTGATGGCAGATTTCATCAATGACATGGGCTGCGTTCCGCTGGGCGCGCGCGATCTGCGCATCCCGGACAAGCGCATGGCGCTTATTGCAGGGGCGATCATGCTGGGCGCCGTGGGCATCGTCACCGCAGGGCTTTTGCCCGCGGCGGCAGCATTCACCCTCGGGGTGATTGCCTCGATGCTCCTGCGCACTGTCCCGCCGCGTCAGGTCTATACCGCGATTGACTGGCCGGTGATCGTGCTGCTTGCGGCGCTGATCCCGGTCGCAGGGGCGATGCAGGTCACAGGGGCGGCAGATATACTGGCCCGCTTTCTCGTCGTCACGGTCGCACAGGGCAATGCTGTTGCCGCGCTGGCGGTCGTGCTGGTGACGACCATGTTCCTGTCGGATGTGATGAACAATGCCGCAACGGCGGCAGTGCTTTGTCCTATCGCGCTTGGCATTGCAGGGGCGCTGGGTGTCAATCCCGACAGTTTCCTGATGGCCGTCGCCATCGGTGCGTCTTGCGCGTTTCTCACGCCGATCGGGCACCAGAACAATACGCTGATCCTTGGCCCCGGCGGATTTCGATTCGGGGATTACTGGCGGTTGGGTGTGCCGCTTGAACTGCTGGTTGTCGCCGTCAGCTTGCCCCTTTTGCTGATCATCTGGCCACTTTAGGCCCGCGTCGTGATACAAACCCCGACGACCCTTGGCCCAGACCCTGTTTCACTTTGCGAGTTGACCACATGAAGATCTTTCACTGCCCTGGCTGCAGCGCCGATCTGTTCTTTGACAATCTGGCGTGCAGCTGCGGATTGGCGGTTGGCTATGATCCGGCGGCGGAGTCCTTCACCAGCCTTGCGCGCTTCTGCGCCAATCGCGACAACCTCGGGTGCAACTGGACCTCTGCGCCCGACCATCCGCTTTGCACAAGCTGCCAGATGACCAGCATGCACCCGGATCTGTCGGTGCAGGGCAATGCGACACTCTGGGCGCGGGCCGAGGCGGCGAAGCGCCATGTTCTGGCCGGGCTGATGCGCTGGGGCTGGTTCACAGCACGCGACAACGGCTCGCGCCCGGAGTTTCACATGCTGGCCGAGGCCACCTCCGGCGGCACCGTCGATGTGACGATGGGCCATGCGGCAGGGCTTGTCACCATCAATCTGGCCGAGGCTGACGCGCTGGAGCGTGTACGACGCCGTGAGATGCTGGGCGAGCCCTATCGCACCATGATCGGACATTTCCGCCACGAGATCGCGCATTTTCTGTTCGAGCGGCTTTCGCGTTCCGGCAATTTCCTCTCTGCCTTCCGCACCCTTTTCGGGGATGAAAGGCAGGACTACAGCGCAGCCCTCGCGCGGCATTACGACCAAGGGCCGCCGCCGGACTGGCAAAGGTCTCATATCACCGCCTATGCCGCCGCCCATCCACATGAGGACTGGGCCGAAAGCGCGGCCCATGCCATGCATCTGACCGACCTGACCGACAGTTTCTGTGCCGCAGGGCTTGAACCGGGCGATGGCATGGCGCCCGGCTTTGATGCGTTTCGCGAAACCGATGCTGCAGCGCTTCTCGACCGGGCCATCGCCATCGGCGTTGCCATGAACCATGTCAACCGTGCTGTCGGCCAGCCCGACCTCTATCCGTTTGTCAACACAGCAGCGACGCGCGAGAAACTGGGTTTTGCCCTGACATGGCTCGCCGCGCGCCCGGGCGCGTAAGTCGCCTCAGATCCCGGTTTTCAACCGCTGTCCGGCAGCGTGATAAAGCCGCAGCAGCCCGATGGGCTTCGATTGCCGCCAGCTTACCCGTGTCACCAGCAGGCTGGGGCTCTGCTCGGGCTGGTCGAAATGGCCTGCCAGTTCGGCGGGCAGGGCGATGGCCTCGATCTCGATTTTTGCGCGGGTCAGCGGCGCATTGCGCAGCAGCCATTCATCGACCGGTTGCGTGCTCCAGTGATCCGGGCCAAGTCCGCGCACCATGGCAGGCACCAGCCAGCGATCCTCGATCTGATGGGCCACGCCATCCGCCAGATAGAGCGCCTGAACATGCAGAACCTCTGCGCCCACGGCCAGACCCAGCGCCGTGGCGATCTCGGGCGGGGCACGCTCGGGGCCGGCCCGAAGTAGCCTGTATCCCGGCTCGGCCCCTGCGCTGCGGATCGCATCGCGCAGGATCGGCACGTCGAGCGGGGCCTTGCGTGTGGGATTGGCCGCAACGACCGTGCCGCCCTTGCGCCGACGCTCCAGAAACCCGGCTGTCGCCAGATCGCGCAAAGCCCGCCCCACGGTCGAGCGCGTGCAGCCATAATATGCCGCAAGCTCGATCTCGCGCGGGATCTTGTCGCCCGGCTTCCACTTGCCGGACTGGATTTGCTCCAGCACATCGCGCCGGATCGCTTTCCAGTCCGAGGGAATGGTGTCCTTGCTCAAACAAGCTCCTTCAAACGCTGCAACACGCGCCGGTAATCGGCCACGATCCTGTCGCGCGAGATATGGCGACCCTGCGTCACGACATGACGCCCGGCGGACCAGACCTCTGCAATGGACCGGTGATCGGCTGCAAAGATCAGTGTGTCAAGACGCGCGTCACCCTCGCGTCCGCCCAGATCGGGCTGTGTGTCATCCAGTGCCACCAGATCCGCCCAATAGCCCGCCGCGATCCGCCCTGTCTTGCGCCCGGCGGCTTTCGCGCCACCTTCGCAAGCGCCCTGCCAGAGCACCCGGCCCGTGGACCGCCCGGAATCGGCCAGAATCGCGCGGCCCCGGTCGCGCAGACGCTGCGAATATTCCAGCCCGCGCAATTCCTCGATCACCGAGATGCGGATATTCGAATCGCTGCCGATCCCGAAACTGCCCCCGGCAGACAAATAGCGCGGGCCATCGAAAATACCGTCGCCAAGGCTGGCCTCGGTGATCGGGCACAGCCCCGCGACGGACCCGGAGCCCGCAAGCAGGATCGTCTCGGATGGGGTCATCTGCGTGCAATGGATGAAGCACCAGTTTTCAGACAGGGGCAGATTGTCCAGCACCCATTCCACCGGACGCGCCCCCAATGCGGCCTCGACCTCGGTGACTTCGGCTTCCTGTTCGGCCAGATGCATATGGATCACCCGGTCTTGCGCCAGGTCAAGGCACAGGTTCAGATCCTCGGGCGCGACCGCGCGCAACGAATGCGGTGCAATCCCCAGCGCGGCATCCGGTCCGACGCGTGTCACAGCTTCGGCGGCACCGGCAACAAGGGTCGCATAGCCCTCTGGATCATTGCCGAAACGTTGCTGGCCGGGCGCGAGCGGGCGGCGGTCACAGCCCCCGTGGCGATAGAGCACCGGCAAGAGCGTCAGGCCAATCCCGCTATCCTGCGCGGCGGCGCAGATCCGTTCGGCCATCTCGGCGCGACTGTCATAGGGCAGGCCGCCGGGCTGGTGATGCAGGTAAT
>JAFIEM010000176.1 GCA_020832555.1 Natronohydrobacter sp.
GCCAGATCAATTCATCCTAAATCCGATCCACCAAATGCCGGGACTGAACACCTAGCGCGACGGTCGGAACAGGCGCATGTGGTCGTAGAAGCTTTCCATCTGATCCAGGCGCGCGCGCGTGTCATCCCAGTTGCTCGCCTGGATAGCGGAAAGAAGCGCTTCTACCAATCCGACAATAGGGACAATCGAATCCCAGGCCGAAGGAACCTCGACACGACTGGTCAGGATGTGTTGCGAATGCTGTGCCACAGGTGAGACCCAAGTATCTGTGAGCAGGATGATCTCGGCCCCCTGCAACCTAGCCATTTCCACGAATTGCTGGATCGAAGGTTCATAGCGGCGTATATCAAAGACCACGAGAACACTGCGCGGGGACATTTCCAGCAGCGTCGGCGGCCAAGTGTTGGGCATACCGGACAGAAGTGTGATATCCTTTCGCATGACGTGCAACGCTGTTGCAAAATAATTCGCGACAGAATGCGTAAGTCGTCCGCCAATCAAGTGCACGGGGCGGGATTTGTCAGCCAGTATTTCCGCAACCGTATCGAATGTTCGGATATCCTGCTGGCTGAAAGTCTGGCTGAGATTGTCAATGATACTCGCAGCGAAGCGATTGAGCGTATGATCCGCTGGTTCCAGGTCTGCCCATTTTTCGTGCTTGGCAATCGGCGAGGCAAGCCGCTCGCCCATTTCTTCATGAACCGCGGCGCGGAATTCGGGATAGCCGGAATAGCCTATTTTGCGCACAAGCCGTACCACGGTTGGCGCTGAAACGCCTGCGGCCTGCGCAATCTCGGCGACAGAACCGAGAACCGAGCGCGGGAAATTCCCTAGCATATGACTGGCCAGTTGTCGTTCGGTGCGCGTCATGTCGGACATCGCAGCCCGCAAACCATCTTCTATGGTCTGTAGTCGCATCCGGCATTCCTTTCTCGCAAGACCTCACCCTCGCGCCTGTAACGAACATAACAGAAGTAAAATTAAAGAAACAGACTTGACAGAAAAACCGGCTTTGATGCAGGCTCGACGTATCGGGACACGTGGTTGAAAACTGCAACAGGGGGCAGATATGACGCATCAAGCTGCATCACAATTTGAGCCCGCCTCCGTTCAGTGCTGGGATAGAACCGGCGCAGCTGCGTCTGACCAAGACACGGCGAACGTCATTATGGTTTGTGAGCACGCCTCGGACAGGGTGGTCGCCCCATGGACAGATCTAAGTGACACGATCCGCGCTTCGCATGCTGCCAGTGACATCGGCGCGCTTGGACTGGCGCAGGCACTTGGCCCCGACCTGGCGCGTGCACATGGCGGCGCCGAGTTGATCCATGCGCCGCTCTCGCGCGTGATTTACGATCTTAATCGCAGCCCCGACCGCGAAGATGCCTGCCCGGTGCAATCCGAGGTCCATCATATCGCCATGAATGCCGGACTCTTGCCGGTGGAACGCCTTGCCCGCGTTGAACAGCTTTATCTGCCCTTTCATGATCTGGTGCGCGCCCGCGTCGCGCGCGCTTTGGCATTGGGGCGACGCCCGGTGTTGCTGACCATACATTCCTTTTCACCGCGATGGCATGGTGTGCCGCGCGCGCTGGAGTTCGGCGTCCTGCATGATGCCATGCCCGCGCTGGCGCAGCATATCCTTGCTGCCGCCGAAGGGTCCGGCCTGCGCGCTGCGCTGAATGAGCCGTATTCTGCAGCGGATCATGTCACACATACGTTGCGGCTTCATGCGCTGCCTTACGGGCTTGAAAATGCAATGCTTGAGATACGCAATGATCTGATCACCGATCCGGACCAGCAAGTTGCCATGGCCGCGAGGCTCGCGTCGATCCTGTCCGAAGCAATCTCCAGAGTGTCGCTAAGCCAATGCCCCGCATAGTGATCAGCTATCTGCACCTCGTCGAGGCGCTGAATTACCGCATCGGCCGACTGGCGATGTGGAGCCTTTTCGTGCTGATGGCCGTGCTGGGCTGGGGGGCGGTTGCGCGGGTGGGCTTCACGCCGCAGATATGGACCGATGAAATGGCCCAATTCCTGCTTCTGGGCTATTTCATGCTTGGTGGGGCCTATGCGCTGCAGATGGGATCGGCCGTGCGCATGGACCTGCTCTATTCTCGCTGGTCGGACAAGACCAAGGCCGCCGTGGACTGCATCACCATCTTCACGCTGCTGGTCTATCTGGGCGTGCTGTTATGGGGCGGGATCGAGTCTACGCAATTCGCGCTGGAATATGGCGAGCGCAGGCGCGGGTTGTGGCGGCCCTATATGGCACCGATCAAGATCATCATGTGTATCGGAATTGTGCTGATGATCCTGCAATGTACCGCCTTCCTGATCCGCGACATCGCCAAGCTGCGCGGGATAGAGATCAAGGAGAGCACTGTCTGATGTCCTATGAAATGATCGCAGCGCTGATGTTCGGCTCGATGCTCGCTGTCATGCTGACTGGCCAACGCATGTTCGGCGTGATCGGCTTTGTCGCGGTCGTGGCCGCCATAGGGCTCTGGGGCGACCGGGGCGGGCATGATCTGGCCTTTGCGCAAACCATCAAGCTTATGAACTGGTTTCCGCTCATGACGCTGCCAATGTTCATCTTCATGGGCTATGTGCTCTCGGAAAGCAAACTCGCCGATGATCTCTACCGCATGTTCCATGTCTGGTTCGGCCCTGTGCCGGGGGGACTGGCCATCGGCACGATCCTTCTGATGGTGCTGATTTCGGCCATGAACGGTTTGTCGGTCGCGGGCATGGCCATCGGTGCCACCATCGCGCTGCCCGAACTGCTCAAGCGCAATTATAACAAGCTTATGGTGACAGGGGTCATTCAGGCGGGCTCTTCGCTGGGTATTCTCATTCCCCCCTCGGTGGTGCTGGTGCTCTATGCGATGATCGCGCGCCAGCCCGTCACACATCTGTGGGCCGCAGGGCTGTTGCCCGGTCTGTTGCTGGCGACACTTTTCATCCTCTATATCTGGCTGCGCTGCCGGATGAACCCGGACCTCGGTCCGGTGATCGACCCCGATGAACTCGCCAAAGTCACCCGCGCCGAGAAATACCGCTTGCTCATGGCAGGGCTGATGCCGCTGGGCATATTCGCCGTGATGATGGTGCCCTTCGTGCTGGGCTACACGCGGCTCGTCGAAAGCTCGGTCGTGGGTGCCGTGGCTGCGCTTCTTGTCAGCATCGCCAAGGGGCGGATGACATGGGCCATCCTCGAGATCTGCACCAAGAAAACCCTCGCCATCTCCTGCATGTTCCTGTGGATCATCCTCGCCGCACTCGCCTTTGGCGCGGTGTTTGACGGGTTGCGCGCGGTGGATTTCGTGCGCGCGATCTTCATGGACAATCTTGGCCTTGGCCGCTGGGAAATCCTGATCCTGATGCAGGTCTCCTTCATCCTGATGGGCATGTTCCTTGATGACACCGCGATGCTGGTGATCGTGGCGCCGCTCTATGTGCCCATCGTGCGAATGCTGGAGTTTGATCTGATCTGGTATGGCGTCCTTTATACGATCACCTGCCAGATCGCCTATATGACGCCCCCCTTCGGCTATAACCTGTTCCTGATGCGCGCCATGGCCCCGAAAGAGGTCTCGCTTGGTGATATCTACCGCTCGATCATTCCTTTCGTGGGGGTGATGATTCTGGGCCTCAGTCTGGTGATGATCTTCCCGCAGATCGCGCTGTGGCTGCCGGGCAAACTGTTTCCCTGATCCATAGAAGGCGCGGCCAACGCGCTCCAACTCGCAACTCCAACCGGAAGGAAAAGACCATGACCACGACAAGACGGAAGTTCCTGACCACCAGCGCCCTTGGCGGTGCTGCAGCGCTGGCCGCCCCGGCTGTGCATGCGCAATCGACCATTCGCTGGCGCTTGCAGACATATGCGGGGGCCGCACTTGGGGCGCAGGTGGCCAAACCCGCCATCGACATGTTCAACGCCATCGCCGGCGATGAGATGCAGATTGATCTGTTCTATGCCGACCAGCTTGTGCCCACGGAAGAGCTGTTTCAGGCCATGCAGCGCGGCACGATTGACGCGGTGCAGTCGGATGATGATTCGATGGCATCGCCCACCGAAGTCACCGTGTTCGGCGGCTATTTCCCTTTCGCCAGCCGTTATTCGCTCGATGTGCCTGCGCTGTTCAACGATTGGGGCCTGAACGAGATCTGGGCCGAGGAATATGCGAAAGTCGGCGTCAAGCATATCTCGGCAGGCTCATGGGATCCGTGCCATTTCATAACCTCCTCGCCCATCACCTCGCTCGCCGAACTCTCGGGCAAGCGGGTGTTCACCTTCCCCACCGCAGGCCGCTTCCTGTCGCAATTCGGCGTGGTTCCGGTGACTGTGCCGTGGGAAGATGTCGAGATCGCGCTGCAGACGCGCGAGATTGACGGCGTGGCCTGGTGCGGGATCACCGAAGCCTATGAGGTGGGTTGGGCCGACATCTGCAGCCATTTCCTGACCAACAACATCTCGGGTGCCTGGATCGGGCATTTCT
>JAFIEM010000036.1 GCA_020832555.1 Natronohydrobacter sp.
GCCCCGGCGCAGTCACTTTCCCGCTCGTGTCGCGCGCGACAGACGCCCCCAGCACCGCCTCCAGCGCCTCGCGGCTCACCCCGCCCTCGCGCAGCAGCACCGCGCGACCCGCGTCAAATCCCACAATCGTCGATTCCAGCCCCACTGCACAGGCCCCGCCCTCCAGCACCGCCGCGACCCGGTCGCCCAGCCCCGCCACCACATGCGCCGCTGTCGTCGGGCTGATCCGCCCGGATGGATTGGCCGAAGGCGCGGCCACCGGCCCACCGAAAGCCGCCAGCAACGCCCGCGCCACCGGATGCGCAGGCAGGCGCAGCGCCACAGTGGGCAGCCCTGCCGTCACTGCCGGGGCCAGCCCATGACCCGCGCGCAAGGGTGCCACCAGTGTCAGCGGTCCCGGCCAGAAGGCGCGCGCCAGCACCTCAGCCGCCTCGGGCAGATCGGCCAGCGCCCGCGCGCCCTCGACCCCCGCCAGATGCACGATCAGCGGGTTATGCGCAGGCCGCCCCTTGGCCGCGAAAATCCGCGCCACAGCCTCTGGGTTCCGCGCATCCCCCGCCAGCCCATAGACGGTTTCCGTGGGCATCGCGACCAGCGCCCCCGCCGCCAGCAGCGCGGCCCCGCGAGCGATCCCCTCATCCGAGGGTAACAGAATCTCAGGCTCTTCGCGCATGTCGTGACGCCGCGTTTTTGTTCAGCACTCGCTCCAAAGCCGTTATGGCTGGGCTATCGCGCTGTCTTTAGGCCCTCACGCCAGAGTTGCCAAGCCAGCCTATGCCCTGACCCTGACGGAGCCTCGCCATGCCCTACCGCGCCCCCATCCGAGATTTCACCTTCCTGCTCGATCAGATCGTGGGCTTCGAGCAGGTCCGCGCGACCGAGCGCTTCACGGATGCCACGCCCGACACGACTCAGGCCATCCTGACCGAGGCGGCGCGGCTTTGCGAAGAGGTGATGACCCCCTTGCAGCGCGTGGGCGATCTGCACCCCGCGCGGCTGGAAAACGGCGTGGTGCGCACCTCTCCCGGCTTTGCCGAGGCGTTTCGCGCCATTGCCGAAGGCGGCTGGATTGGCCTCTCTGCAAGCCCCGATCATGGCGGCATGGGCCTGCCGCAAACACTCGCGACCGCCGTCAACGAGATGATGGCCTCCGCCTGCCTCTCGCTGCAACTCGCCCCGCTGATGGCCCAGGGCCAGATCGAGGCGCTGGAACATCATGCTTCGAACGAGATCAAGGCGCGCTTTCTGCCGAAACTGGTTTCGGGCGAATGGATCGGCACGATGAACCTGACCGAACCGCAGGCGGGCAGCGATGTGGGGGCACTGCGCACCAAGGCCGAACCCAATGAGGACGGCAGCTACGCCATCTCCGGTCAGAAGATCTATATCTCCTGGGGCGACAATGATTTCACCGAGAATGTCTGCCATCTGGTCCTCGCCCGTCTGCCCGACGGGGCCGAGGGGACGCGCGGCATTTCGCTTTTCATGGTGCCGAAATTCATTCCCGACGCAGATGGCAACCCCGGCACCCGCAACGGGGTGCGCGTGATCTCGCTCGAACACAAGCTGGGCCTGCATGGCTCGCCCACCGCCGTCATGGAATATGACCGCGCGACCGGCTGGCTGGTCGGCGCACCGCACAAGGGGATGGCCGCGATGTTCACCATGATGAACAATGCCCGTGTCGGCGTCGGCGTGCAGGGTATCGGCGTGGCCGAAGGGGCCTATCAGCACGCGCTGGCCTATTCGCTCGACCGCCAGCAGGGGCGCACGCCGCTCAGCGGGACAGGCGCGATCATCGACCATGCCGATGTGCGCCGCATGCTCGCGCAGATGAAGGCCGAGATTTTCGCCATCCGCGCGATCGCGCTCGCGAACTCCGCCGCCATCGACATGGCCACCGCCACCGGGTCCGAGGAATGGGCCGCGCGCGCCGCCCTTATGACCCCCATCACCAAGGCGCATGGCACCGATATCGGGGTCGATGTTGCAGGCACTGGGATTCAGGTGCATGGCGGCATGGGCTTCATCGAGGAGACCGGGGCCGCGCAATATCTGCGCGATGTGCGCGTGACCACGATCTATGAGGGCACCAACGGCATTCAGGCCATGGATCTGGTGGGCCGAAAGATGATGGACGGGGGCGAGGCCGCGTTTCGTCTGTTGCAGGAAATCGAGGACGGGGCCGAAGCCGCCCGCGCAACCCTGCCCGATCTGGCCGAACCCGTCTGGCAGGCCGCCGAATCGCTGCGTGAAGCGACCGAATGGCTGATCGCGCAAGAGATGAATGACCGCTTTGCCGGGGGCACCGCCTATCTGCGCGCCTTTGCCCGCGTGCTGGGCGCGCATTACCACCTGCGCGCCGCGCAGGCCGAAGGCGGCGCGCGTCTTGCGCTGGCCGAGGTGTTCATCAAGCGCATCCTGCCCGACCACGCCGCCTGCCTTGCCGCCTTGCGCGCAGGGGCAGAAGGGCTGTATGCCCTGACGGACGAGGATCTGGCCGCGTGAAGGATATGCCCTTGGGCCTGCGCTACCCGTTCGAGACCCCGCCCGACGAGGGCTGCGTCACCGAAATCGCCGAAGGCGTACTCTGGGCACGCCTGCCGCTGCCGATGGCGCTGGATCATGTCAATGTCTATGCGCTGGATGAGGGCGATCACTGGACGATCTTCGACACCGGGCTCGACAAGACCCGCACGCGCGGCATCTGGGTAAAACTGCTGGCCGGGCCATTGCGCGGCAAGCCGGTGGGCCGGGTGATCGCCAGCCACCACCATCCCGACCATATCGGCCTTGCAGGCTGGTTTCAGGCAAGCGGCGCAAGCCTCTGGACCAGCCGCACGGCCTGGCTCTTTGCGCGGATGCTGGTGCTCGATGCGCAGGAAACCCCCTTGCCGGAAACGCTCGATTTCTGGCGCCGCGCGGGCATGGATGCGGACCTCCTCGCCAGCCGCACCGCCAGCCGCCCGTTCAATTTCTGCGATGTGGTCGCGCCCCTGCCGCTGGGCTTTCACCGGATGGCGGAAGGGCAGGTCATCCGCTCTGCCGGGCGCGACTGGGACGTGCTTCTGGGGCAGGGGCATGCACCCGATCAGGTCACACTCTGGAGCCGCGACTGCCCGCTGGTGCTGGGCGCGGACCAGCTTCTGCCCGGCATCTCGCCCAATCTGGGCGTCTATGCGACCGAGCCAGAGGCCGACCCGGTGGCCGAATGGCTGGCAAGCTGCGCGCGCTTCCAGCAGGTCGCGCGCGAGGATCATCTGGTCCTGCCCGGCCACAAGCTGCCCTTCGCCGGACTGCCGCTGCGGCTGCGCCAGAAGATCGAGAATCACCACGGCGCGCTGCGTCGGTTGCACGATCATCTGCAGGAACCGCGCCGCGCCTCTGACTGTTTCGCACCGCTGTTCAAACGCGCGATCACCGAAGACACCTACGGGCTGGCGCTGGTCGAATCAGTGGCACATCTCAACCACCTTGTCGCGCAGGGACAGGCAGATCGATGGACCGACCCGGACGGAACATGGCGGTGGCGCGCACACGGCTGAGGCAGGACACAGCCGGCACAGCGCTGGTCCTTCTGATCCTTGCGCTGCTACTGACCGGCTGCGCGGGGCTGGTGTTCGGCGCATCAGGGCCGTCAGAGGCGTCCTACACCGGTCCGGGGCCCTCAAGATTGCGCATCGCGATCTACGAACCCCTCACGCCCCTTCTGGTGCCACATGCCGCGCTGATCATCCATGCGCCCGATGGCCATATCATCTACGATCCGGCAGGCTGGACACCTGATCCCCGCGGCCAGCGTCGCGCCGATGTGACCTATGCCGCCACACCAGAGATCGAGCAGGCTTTCATCCTGCGCGAAGCCATGCCCATGCTGCGCAGCGCCCTGCAAACCGTGGCCAGACCCGAGTCCTGGGATCTGTTCCTGTTCGAGATCGAGGTCAGCGACGAGATCGCCCTTGAAGCGGCGCGTCTGGCCCGCCAGCGTCCGGCCATGCCGATGGCGAGTTGCACTTTCGGCGTCTCGACCCTGTTGCGCCAGTTGCCCGGTTTCGAGCAGGTCGCGCCCTGCTGGCTGCCACAGACCCTGCGCAGACAGTTGCAGATGCGCGACGATCTGACCCTGACCCGGCATCGTGTCCCACAGCCCCGAGGGGGGTGACAGGCCCGGAAAGATCGGCTATCGGAAGGGCAGACAACGCGATTGCAGGAGACCCGGAAATGGCAGAGCACAAGCATGGTTCGATGGATACCAGCGAACAGGAAAAAACCTTCAACGGCTTCATCCGCCTGACCATCTGGGGCGCAGGGATCAGCATCGGCATTCTCGTGTTCCTCGCGCTCGTCAACGCCTGATCGCGGCAGTTTTCTCGTAACAAGGGTGTCTCCATGACACGGCTTTCCCGTGACCCGGTTCTGTTCCGGGCTTCTCTGCCTGTCATCGCGCTGGCAGCCCTGTTTTTTTTGTCGGCCTGTGGCCAGCGCATCTGGGCCAGTGACGAAGCCGTGCAGGCCGCCCGCTATCAGCATGGCGGACAGGCGGAACTGACCCTTGTGACGATCATGAACTACACCACCAAGCGCGGCGATCACACGGCGCTCTTCATAAATGCCTCGGAACGGGTTCTGTTCGACCCGGCGGGAAGCTGGGAACTGGCGTCGATCCCTGAACGCAATGACGTGCATTTCGGCATGACGCCCTCGGCGGGGGCATCCTTCTATATCAGCCATGTGCGCCCTTCGCATTACGCGGTGGTGCAACGGCTGATCGTGCCGCTGGAAGTGGCCGAACAGGCCAAGGCGCTGGCGCTGCAGGCCGGACCCGTGCCGCCCGCGCGCTGTGCCTCGGCGACATCGGCGCTGCTGCGCCAGCTTCCGGGCTTCGGGGGCATCAGAGGCACCTTTCACCCCCATGCCCTGATGCGCGATTTTGCCCGGCTTCCCGGCGTGCAGACCTATGAGCTGCATCATGACGACCCGGAGATTCAGGCGCAGATGCTGCAGGTGCAACGCCCCCTGTGACCGGGCCGCGCGCGCATATCAGCCTGCAGGCGGCCTGCGGGCGCGTGCTGCGATGACGGCTTTCGTCTATGCCCCGCCCGCCGGTGATCCGGTGATCCTGCATGAGGATCATGAACTGGTCTTCGTGGACAAGCCCTCGGGGCTTCTCTCGGTGCCGGGCAAGGGCGATCACATGGCCGATTGCATGATCGCGCGGCTGCGCGCGATCTTTCCCGAAATCCTGCTGGTGCACCGGCTGGATCTGGACACTTCGGGCGTGATGGTCTTTGCCCGAACCCCCCATGCGCAGCGCCATCTGGGCCTGCAATTCGAAAAACGCCAGACCCGGAAGATTTATGTGGCCCGCGTGGCCGGGCAGGTCGAAGGGCGCGAGGGGCGCGTGGATCTGCCGCTGACCGTCGATTGGCCGAACCGCCCGCGCCAGATGGTCTGTCCGGAAACCGGCCGTCCTGCCCAGACCGACTGGGCGCTGATCCGGCATGAAGACGGGGCCTCGCGCCTGCGCCTGATGCCTGTGACCGGGCGCAGCCACCAGTTGCGGGTGCATATGCTGGCCATCGGGCATCCGATCCTGGGCGATCCGCTCTATGCGACGGGTACGGCGCTGGCCCATCCGCGCCTGATGCTGCACGCCCAAAGCCTGCGCCTGCGCCACCCCGATGGCGGCAAGGGGCTGACGATCTCGGCGCCTGTGCCATTCTGAGAGGGCGCAAGGGGCTGCCGCCCCCTCTTGCGCCTGCGGCGCAATTCACCCCCGCGAGTATTTTTCGGCAAGATGAAGATAGAGAAAAACTATCAAATGACGGATATTCGATATTGATAGTGAGCGTGCGCTTTGGCAGGGCTTCAGGAGCAAGCGAAAAGGGGTGAGCGCATGGCACTCGATCAGGCAAGCGGCAAGGGCGTTTGGAAATCCGGACGCGGCAAGGGGCGGCGCACGCCCAAGGGACGGCAATATGAGGATGACGCGCTGTCCGATGTGCAGGCGCTGCTGGGCGCGCGCCCGCGCAACCGCGATCTGCTGATCGAGTTTCTGCATCTGATCCAGGACGAATATGGCCATCTGTCGGCGCGGCATTTGCGGGCGCTGGCCCATGAGATGCGGCTGTCGATGGCCGAAATCTGGGAAGTGGCGTCTTTCTACGCGCATTTCGATCTGGTCAAGGAAGGCGAGACCCCGCCGCCTGCGCTGACGATCCGGGTTTGCGACTCGCTGTCTTGCGAATTGGCGGGGTCGGAGGCGTTGTTCGACGCGCTGTCTGCGGGCATGGACCCGGCACAAGTGCGCGTGTTGCGCGCGCCCTGCATGGGGCGGTGCGACACGGCGCCGGTGCTGGAACTGGGCCATAACCATATCGACCATGCCACGCCCGAGAAGGTCGAAGCGGCGATTGCCGCAGGCGATACCCATGCGCATTTGCCGGACTATCAGACGCTTGAGGCCTATCGCGCCGAGGGCGGCTATGCGGTTTTGGCCGAGTTGCGCGCAGGTGGTGACTGGGAGGCCGTGCAGGAGAAGGTTCTGGCCTCTGGTCTGCGCGGGCTTGGGGGCGCGGGCTTCCCCTCGGGCAAGAAATGGGGCTTTGTGCGCGCCAATCCCGGCCCGCGCTATCTGGCGGTGAATGGCGATGAGGGTGAACCCGGCACCTTCAAGGACCGCTACTATCTGGAACGCACCCCCCATCTGATGCTGGAAGGGATGCTGATTGCCGCCTGGGCGGTCGAGGCCGCGCGCTGCTTCATCTACATGCGCGACGAATACCCGGCGGTGCTGGAGATTCTCGCTACCGAGATTGCCGCGCTGGAAGCCGCAGGCGTCGTCGCACCGGGCTATATCGACCTGCGCCGGGGCGCGGGCGCTTATATCTGCGGCGAAGAATCGGCGATGATAGAGTCGATCGAGGGCAAGCGCGGCTTGCCGCGTCACCGCCCGCCCTACGTTGCGCAGGTGGGGATTTTTGGCCGCCCGACCTTGGTGCATAATATAGAAACCCTGCATTGGGTGGCGCGTATTTGCCGTGAAGGGCCGCAGATTCTGTCAGATATCGAACATAATGGCCGCAAGGGGCTGCGCTCCTATTCGGTCTCTGGTCGTGTGGCGAAACCCGGTGTCTATCTGCTGCCTGCCGGGTCCACGATCCGCGATGTGATCGAAGCTGCGGGTGGTATGGCCGAGGGGCATGTGCTCAAGGCCTATCAGCCGGGCGGTCCGTCTTCGGGTCTGTTGCCTGCCAGCATGGACGACACTCCGCTCGATTTCGACACGTTGCAGCCGCATGGCACCTTCATCGGGTCAGCCGCTGTCGTGGTGTTGTCGGATCACGACAGCGCGCGCGATGCCGCACTGAACATGCTGCGGTTTTTCGAAGATGAAAGCTGCGGCCAATGCACCCCTTGCCGCGCGGGCTGCGAAAAGGCCGTGAAGCTGATGCAGGCGGACCGCTGGGACCAGCCGCTGCTGGAGGAGTTGTGCACGGTGATGCAGGACGCGTCCATCTGCGGGCTGGGGCAGGCAGCCCCGAACCCGATCCGCCTTGTCATGAAACATTTCCCGCAGGAGATCTGAGCCATGGTCACATTCACGCTTGACGGTCGCGAAGTCACCGCCACGCCCGGCCAGACCATCTGGGAGGTCGCCAATGGCCGCGGGCTGGTCATCCCGCATCTGTGCCATAAACCTGCGCCCGGCTACCGGCCCGACGGGAATTGCCGGGCTTGTATGGTCGAAATCGAGGGCGAACGTACGCTGGCGGCAAGCTGCATCCGCGAACCTGTGGATGGCATGGTCGTGCATACCGACACGACACGCGCCAAGACCGCGCGCAAGGCGGTGATCGAACTTCTGCTGGCCGACCAGCCTGAACGCGAGGTCGCGCATGACCGCTCCAGCCACCTCTGGGACATGGCCGAAGCCAACGGTATCACCGAGAGCCGCTATCCGACACTGGAGGCCGAGCGTATCCCGCTTCTGGATGACAGCCATGTGGCGATGCGCGTCAACCTCGATGCCTGCATTCAGTGCGGGCTGTGCGTGCGCGCCTGCCGCGAAGTGCAGGTCAATGACGTGATCGGCATGGCCGGGCGCGGGCATGATGCCTATCCGGTGTTCGATTTCGACGATCCGATGGGCGAAAGCTCTTGCGTGGCCTGCGGCGAATGTGTGCAGGCTTGCCCCACGGGTGCGCTGATGCCCGCAAGTGTGATGGATGATGCGCAGCAGGGCGACAGCCGTGATTTCGACCGCGAAGTGGCCTCGGTCTGCCCGTTCTGCGGGGTGGGCTGTCAGGTCAGCCTGAAAGTGAAGAATGACAAGGTGATCGCGGTCGACGGGATCAACGGACCTGCCAATGAAGGGCGGCTTTGTGTCAAGGGGCGCTTCGGCTTTGACTATATCCACCATCCGCACCGCCTGAGCGTGCCGCTGATCCGGCGCGAAGGGGTGCCGAAGGGTCTGAATGTGGACCCCGGTAACTGGGCCGAGGTGTTCCGCGAGGCGACATGGGACGAGGCGCTCGACGCTGCCGCAAAAGGACTGGGCGGCTTGCGTGATACCCATGGCGGCAAGGCGGTCGCGGGCTTTGGCAGCGCGAAATGCTCGAATGAGGAAGCCTATCTTTTTCAGCGCCTGATCCGCGAAGGGTTCGGCCATAACAATGTCGACCATTGCACGCGGCTGTGCCATGCCTCATCCGTCGCGGCACTGATGGAAAATGTGGGCTCGGGCGCTGTGACAGCGACCTTCAACCAGATCGAACATGCGGATGTGGCGATTGTCATTGGTGCAAATCCGATCGAGAACCACCCTGTCGCCGCCACCTATTTCAAGCAATTCACCAAGCGCGGCGGCAAACTGATCGTGATGGACCCGCGCGGGCAGGCGCTGAAGCGGTTTGCGACCCATATGCTGCAATTCAAGCCCGGTGGCGATGTGTCCATGCTGAACGCGATCATGCATGTGATCGTCGAAGAGGGGCTGTTCGACACCCAGTATATTCAGGCCATGACCGAGAACTGGGACGCGATGCGCGCCCATCTGGCCGATTATGCGCCCGAGAAAATGGCCCCGATCTGCGGCATTGACGCGGACACCTTGCGCGCGGTCGCCCGCGATTTCGCAGGCGCAAAAGCGGGCATGATCTTCTGGGGCATGGGGGTCAGCCAGCACATCCACGGCACGGACAATTCGCGCTGCCTGATTTCGCTCGCGCTGATGTGCGGGCAGGTGGGCCGCCCCGGCACCGGGCTGCATCCGCTGCGCGGTCAGAACAATGTGCAGGGCGCGTCCGATGCTGGGCTGATCCCGATGTTCCTGCCGGATTATCAAAGCGTTGCAGCGGATAATTCGCGTGATCGTTTCAGCGCGATCTGGGGGGCAGAGATTGACCCGCAAAAGGGGCTGACGGTCACCGAAATCCTCGATGCGGTGCATGCAGGCCAGATAAAGGGCATGTATATCCTTGGCGAAAACCCGGCCATGTCCGACCCTGATGTGACCCATGCGCGCGAGGCGCTGGCGAAGCTCGATCACCTCGTGGTGCAGGACATCTTTCTTACGGAAACGGCGAATTACGCCGATGTGATCCTGCCCGCCGCCGCCTTCTACGAGAAATCGGGCACCGTCACCAATACCAACCGGCAGGTCCAGATGGGCCGCCCCGCCGTGCCGCCCCCCGGTCAGGCGCGCGAGGATTGGGCGATCACGGTGGAACTGGCGCGGCGTCTTGGCCTCAACTGGGGCTTCACCCACCCGTCGCAGGTCTTTGCCGAGATGAAGCTGGGCATGAAAAGCCTCGACAATATCACATGGGACCGGTTGGAACGCGAGGGCGCTGTCACCTATCCCTCGCTCACGCCAACTGATCCCGGCCAGCCTATCGTCTTTGCCGATGCCTTTCCGCGCGAAAATGGCCGCGCCCGTTTCGCCCCCGCCAAGGTTATCGCGCCCGATGAATTGCCCGATGCCGACTATCCGATGGTGCTGACCACAGGCCGGCAGCTGGAACATTGGCACACAGGCGCAATGACCCGCCGCGCCACTGTGCTCGATGCGGTCGAGCCAGAGGCGAATTGCTCGCTGCATCCCTCGACCCTGCGCCGTCTCGGTGTAGAACCGGGCGGTATGGTGCGGCTCTCGACCCGGCGCGGCGCGATCACGGTCATGGCGCGCGCGGATCGTGCGGTCAGCCCGGATATGGTGTTCCTGCCCTTCGCCTTTGTAGAGGCAGCCGCCAATATCCTGACCAACCCGGCACTCGACCCTTACGGCAAGATCCCCGAATTCAAATTCGCCGCCGTGCGGGTGGAAGCGGTGGAAAGCCCGGTCGCCGCAGAATAGCCCAGAGCTGTTTCATCTTGCCCGAAATACTCCGGGGTCCGGGGCAGAGCCCCGGCCTTCCCCAAGGCAAAAAAAAGGGCGCCCGCATAGGGCGCCCTTGTCTCAATTCAGTTGTCTCAATTCAAGCCGATTTGCGCGACCGTTCGCGCCCGCCGCCGGGCTTGCCAAAGCTCTTGCGCGGCCCACCGGGCTTGCCCGCAGGCTTCGCGCGACCCGGACGCTGGCTCTCAGGGCGTGCAGAACCACCCCGACCGGGGCCTTTCTTCCGCGCCAGCGCCCGCGCGGCCACTGCCATATCATCCGGCCATGCCGTGCCGCCTGCAACGCTCAGGTCACGCTTCATCAGCCGCTCGATGGCGCGCAGATCGCCCAGTTCCGCAGGCGCACAAAACGCAATCGCGCGACCCGTCGCGCCTGCGCGCGCAGTCCGACCGATCCGGTGGACGTAGTTTTCCGGCACTTCGGGCAGCTCGAAATTATAGACATGGCGCACATCGGGAATATCGATCCCGCGCGCGGCCACATCGGTCGCGACCAGCACTTTCAGCTTGCCCTCGCGGAAGGACTGAAGGGTGCGCTCACGCTGGCCCTGCGATTTGTTGCCGTGGATCGAGCCTGCCTCGATCCCCCAGCCGGTCAGCAGTTTCATCAGCTTCTCGGCCCCGTGTTTGGTGCGCGCGAAAACCAGTGCCAGTTCTTCGGGGTGCTCTTTCAGATAGCCCTCCAGCAGCTTGGCCTTGTCGCCCTGGCTGACGAAATGCACCGACTGGTCGATCTTGTCGGCAGGCTTGCCGGGTGCATCGACCTGAATCCGCTCGGGGCGGTCCAGATAGGCGCTGGCGATCTCGTTCATCTGCTTGTTCATCGTCGCCGAGAACATCATCGTCTGCCGCTCTTTCGGCAAAAGCCCCGCGATCTTGCGCAGCGCATGGATGAAGCCCAGATCCAGCATCTGGTCGGCCTCATCCAGAACCAGCATCTGCGTTTCCGAAAGCGTCAGCGCGCGCCGTTCCAGCAGGTCCAGCAACCGCCCCGGCGTCGCCACCAGAATATCGCAACCCTTGGCCAGTTTCTGGATCTGCGGCTGCATCCCTGCACCGCCAACCACACGCTGCACTTTCAGCGGCGTCTTGCGCGCGAAACCGTCCAGCGTGGTCGCGATCTGCGTCACCAGCTCGCGCGTGGGGGCCAGGATCAGCGCCTGCGTGGTCTTGGGGGCCGGGCGGCCCGCGCTCAGCAGGTTGTGCATGATCGGCAGGCCAAAGGCCAGCGTCTTGCCGGTGCCGGTCTGCGCAAGGCCCAGAATGTCGCGGCCATCCATGATCACAGGGATCGCGCGCGATTGAATGGGGGTAGGGGCCTTGAAACCTTGGGTTTCCAGGCCGGTCATCAGAACGGGCTTCAGCCCGAACATCGAAAAATCAGTCACGTCTCAGTCCTTATACTGCCCGAACAAACAGGCGATTGGCCCCGAGCCTAAGGCCGGGGCGGGTTTGGGGGCACATCGTCACATGCGCCGCCCCCCACGCGTGATGTCGGGAAGCAATTTGCGGGCAAGGTGCCCTGCCCACAGTCGCGAATATGCTCACGCGGCATGGCTGTGGATGGACCGCAAATGGGGCCGCGCGGCCCATAAGTCAAGCCCTTAGTGCGGATCAGGTTGCCGCGCGGCCAGTGCCAGCACCCCGGCCAGCGCGCACATCGCAATCGGGAACATGGTGAACACCCCGAAGCCAAAGGTCACATACATGCCCGCGCTCGATGCCAGCAGTAACGCGCCGCCCACCAGATTGACCGACCGCGCCATGGACGCGCCCGCAATCGCCAGAACCGGCGCAATCAGGCTCATCGCGCGGATCAGCCCCATATTCGCCACGCCCCCGGTAAATTCGGCCAGATCCGGGTAGCGAATCAGCAGATCCGTATAGCCGAAGCTGAAAAATCCGACGATCATGCCCCACAGGCCGCCGATCAGTCCAAGGGTCAGGGCTGCATTGCGCATCTCTGGATCATCCTTTCTCAATTTTGGGCAGAACCCCACCCGGCCTGTTCCATATAAGCAAATCTCTTGCGTTTTAACCGGTCTCTGGCAAAATCGCGCTTGGGATGACAGACTTTCTACGACCGCCTCTGTTTGACAGCCGGCAAAGGAAGACCTGGCTGAACGGCCCCGTGGCAATGACGCCGTGGGTAGGACAAACGAGGAGAAGACCGATGCCGACAGGCACCGTGAAATGGTTCAACACGACCAAGGGTTATGGATTCATTGCCCCCGAAGGCGGCGGCAAGGATGTGTTCGTGCATATTTCAGCCGTCGAGCGCGCCGGGCTGACCGGCCTCGCCGATGATCAGAAAGTCGAATACGAGTTGCGCGCCGGGCGCGACGGGCGGGAATCGGCCAGCGATCTCAGACTGATCTGAACGCCGCCTCAACCCACACCGAGGGCCGATTGCACATCGGCCTTCCATCCCAGATAGATCGCATCGCCCGCGCGGATCACCGGGCGTTTCATCAGACTGGGATGCGCGGACAGCAATGCGTCGGGCGTGGCCTCGCGCTCTGGCGCGGATAATCCGCGCCATGTGGTCGAGGCGCGATTGACCAGCGCCTCCCCGAAGCGATCCAGAAATTCGGCGCGCTCGGCTTCTGTCAACGGCTCGGCGCGAATGTCGCGGAAGCTGGCCTCGGGTAGGGCTTTGAGCGCCTTGCGGCAGGTGTCACAGGTCTTGATGCCGTAGATCGTGAGTGTCATGGCGTCCTCAATTCGCGTCAAACAGCGCAAGGCTCCGGCGCAGGAAGTCCTCGCGCGTCTCGGGCAGTTCCATCATCAATTCATGCAGCGCCCCGGAATAGAGCGCAAGCTCACCCTTCGCCCAGCCTTCCATCCGCGCCGTGATCGCTTCGGGTGCAACGATCAACTCGCGCGTCCCCAGCCCGCAGAAGGCCGGCAGATCGGGCGCGGGCAGATGTGCCAACGCTCTGGTTTCCGCCAGCGCGGCGGTCAGCCAGCGCAGGCTTGGGGCCCCAAGCCGCAGCGCTTCATGGCGCAAAACCTGATCCTGCATCCAGGAATAGGTCTCAAGATCGCGCGTCAACTCATTGTCATCGAACGGGTTTTCCCAAAGCCGGAATTTGATCCCCGCCCCCGGTATCTCGCGCAGATCGCCCCCTGCCAGCCCCAGCGTCGAGGTGGCCAGCCGCACGGCCTGCGCCAATGCGGCCCCCACCGGCAGACCCCACATCGGCGCACTGAAGGCACAGGCCCGCGCCGGAAATCCGCCGATCAGCGCACGCAGCGCGATACAGCCGCCCATGCTATGCGCCAGCACATAGCGCGGGGCCGCATCACCTGCGACCTGATCCAGCACCGCGCGATACGCCGCCACATCCTGCTGATATTCTGCAAAATCACCGACATGCCCACGCAGCGGCAGGCGCGAGGGCCGGTCCGACAGCCCCTGACCGCGCCAGTCGATCAGCGCCGCGCCAAAACCCGCCTGTGCCAGATCGCTGACGACACGGCCATATTTCTCGATCACCTCGGTCCGACCGGGAAAGATCGCGACCATGCCTTTCGGCCCGACAGGCCAATGCGCCACGCGCAGTCGCGCCCCGTCCGCCGCGTGAACCCAAAACACCCCCGCAGGCGGGGGCGCTTGTGCAACATCGGCGAAAAACGGCGCAGGAGCGGACATCAGCTCAGCGCAGAGCCAAGCTTCATCGCCATGCCCATATTGCCCTCGATCTTCAGCTTGCCCGACATGAAGGCCATGGTGGGGTTCACATCGCCCTCGATAATGCCCTGAAAGGTCTCGGCGCTGGCGATCATGGTCACATCGGCCTCGTCATCGCCTTCGCGCACGCCATTTTCATCGACCATGATGCAGCCTTCGCCCTTGATGTCGAATTTCGCGGTGCCGTCAAAGCCATTCGGCATCCGGTTCGACAGGGCCTCGATGGCTTTGCTCAGGACGTCACTCATGCATGTCTCCTTGATCTGCGTGATCTACTGTTTTGTGATGCGGCGCATATGGATTTGCGCAGCCGTTGCGCTACACTGTGCACTATGGGTCGTCGGATGAACATTCTCAATCCTGCCGTTGCGGCATTAACCGGGTTTTTGCTGGCAGCCCCGGTGGCGTCGCCGGTCATGGCCAGCGAAACCGGGGGCGGCGATGATGTGGCCGCCCTGTTGGCAGAGTTGCAAAAACCCGATCAGGACGGATGGCAGCGGCTGGAACGCCAGATCACCCGCGCCTGGTCGCGCTCTGGCTCGGCCAGTGCCGATCTGCTGCTTCAGCGCGGGCGCGAGGCGATGCGCTCTGGTCAGACCGCGGCCGCGCTGGAACATTTCACCGCCCTGATCGACCACGCCCCCGAATTTGCCGAAGGCTATCACGCCCGCGCCACCGCCTGGTTCATGGATGGTAAACTGGGCCGCGCGCTGGACGATCTGCGCGCGACACTGGCCTATAATCCCAACCATTTCTCGGCGCTGGCGGGTCTGGGCCGCATTTTCGAGGATCTGAGCGACTTCGAGCGCGCGCGCGATGCCTACCGCGCGGCAGCGTCTATACATCCTCACCGGGCTGACGTAAAAACTGCCCTCGACCGGCTGAACAAACGGCTGGACGGCACGGCGCTGTAGTCGCGCGGCAAAAGGGAATGGGCGGATGAACATGCGCGCGCAGTCGCGGGCCGTCGCGGTGCTGGGGCCGACCAATACCGGCAAGACACATTACGCCATCGAACGTATGCTGGCCCATCGCACCGGGGTCATTGGCCTGCCGCTACGCCTGCTTGCGCGCGAAGTCTATGACCTTATCCGCGCGCTCCGTGGCCCCGATTGCGTGGCGCTGGTCACGGGCGAAGAGCGCATCGTGCCCGACCGCACCCAATACTGGGTCTGCACGGTCGAAGCGATGCCGCTCGAAATCGGTGCCGATTTCGTGGCCATCGACGAGATTCAGCTCTGCGCCGACCCCGAGCGCGGCCATGTCTTCACCGATCGGCTGCTCTCGGCGCGTGGATTGCATGAAACGCTGTTCATGGGGTCGGACACAATGCGCAGCGCGATTGCAGCGCTTGTGCCCGGCGTGCAGTTCCAGCGCCGCGAGCGCATGTCGCAGCTCAGCTATACCGGCTCGAAAAAGATCAGCCGCATGCCCGCGCGCAGCGCCATCGTGGGCTTTTCGGTCGAAAACGTCTATGCCATCGCCGAACTGATCCGCCGCCAGAAAGGCGGCTGCGCGGTCGTCATGGGCGCGCTTTCGCCACGCACCCGCAACGCACAGGTCGATCTCTATCAGAATGGCGATGTGGATTATCTGGTCGCGACCGACGCCATCGGCATGGGGCTCAATCTCGACATCAAGCATGTGGCCTTCTCCGCCACGCGCAAATTCGATGGCCGCCGCATGCGCCCCCTGCAACCCGATGAACTCGCGCAGATCGCGGGCAGGGCAGGGCGCTACCAGAATGACGGGACTTTCGGCGTGACGGGCGAGGCCTCGCCCCTGCCTGACGAGGTGATCACCGCCATCGAAAACCACCAGTTCCTGCCCCTGCGCAAACTCAACTGGCGCAATGCGCGGCTGGAATTCGGCACGCCCGAGCGTCTGATCGCCTCGCTGGAGAGCCATACGAATAACGAATGGCTGTCGCGCGCCCGCGATGCCGATGACCTGATCGCGCTGAAAACCCTGACCAGCCAGCCCGAGATTCGCGACCGCCTGACCCATCCGCGCGAATTGAAACTGCTGTGGGATATCTGCCGCGTGCCGGATTTCCGGGGTATCTCCTCGGCCGAACATGCGGGGCTGCTGGGGCGGGTCTTTGACTTCCTGCATGGCGACGGGCGGATTGACGCCGATTGGCTGGGGCGCAACATCCAGCGCATTGACCGGACCGATGGCGATATCGACACTTTATCGAAACGTCTGGCCTATATCCGCACATGGACCTATATCGCGCAGCGCAAGGCGTGGGTCGATGATGAAAACCATTGGCGCGAAGCGACGCGCGCTGTAGAAGACCGCTTGTCAGATGCGCTGCACGAGCGGCTGACCCAAAGATTTGTTGACCGGCGCACCAGCGTTTTGTTGCGGCGGTTGAAGCAGAAGGAGAGCCTTGTGGCTGAGGTGAACGACAAGGGCGAAGTGACCGTCGAGGGTCAATTGATCGGACGGCTGGAGGGCTTCCGCTTCCAACCCGACAAGACCGACCATGCCGATGAGGCGAAAACGCTGCGGCAGGCGTCGCTTGCGGCCCTCGTGCCGCTCTTCCATCTGCGCGCGGATAAATTCTACAACGCGCCCGATACCGAGTTCGAATTTACTGAACAGGGCGGGCTGATGTGGGGCACCACCGCCGTCGGTAAGCTCGTCAAGGGCGACGATCCCCTGCGCCCGCAGGTCGCGGCTTTTGTCGATGACGAGGCGGGCCATGACGTGACCGAAAAGGTCCGCCGCCGGTTGCAGCATTTCATTGACCGCAAGATTGCCGCGCTGTTTGAACCGCTGATGAACATGACCCGCGACGAAACCCTCTCGGGCCTTGCGCGCGGCGTGGCCTTCCAGATGGTCGAAGCGATGGGCGTCATCCCGCGCGAAAAGATCGCGAATGACATCAAGGCGCTTGATCAGGATGCGCGCGGCATGCTGCGCAAACATGGTGTGCGCTTCGGGCAATACACGATCTTCCTGCCGCTTCTGCTGAAACCCGCGCCGACGCGCCTGCGTCTGGTGCTGCGCTCGCTCTCCGAGGGGCTGGACACGTTCCCCGAAAGCCCGCCGCCAGGTCTGGTGACGATCCCGCATATCCCGGAAGTGCCGTCGGACCATTATCTGATGGCCGGCTACCGCCCCGCAGGCGCGCGCGCCATCCGCATCGACATGCTGGAACGTCTGGCCGATCTGTTGCGCGCCTGTGACAGCCGCTCGGGGTTTGAGGCCAAGCCCGACATGCTCTCGATCACCGGCACCACGCTGGAGCAATTCGCCGATCTGATGGAAGGCCTGGGCTACAAGGCCGAGCGCTCTGAGCGCGCGAAGGTCAAGCCTGAGCCCGAAGCAGGCACCACGCCCGAAGCCGCGCCCGAGACCGTGACCGAGACCCCGGCAGAAGCGGCAGCCGAAGCTGACGCCCCTGCCGACACCGCACCCGAAACCCCGGCGGAAGAGGCGATGGAGGTCTATTTCACCTTCACCTGGGCCCCGCGCCCGCGCCGCGACCCCCGCCCCGAGCGCAAGCCCGAGGCCCGCAGCGACGCGAACCGCCCGCGCGAGAAACGCGGCGAGGGCCGCCCGGAGGGCGACCGCCGCAAGGGCGGCAAGCCGAAAACCGGCAAGCCCAAGGATCGCAGGCCGGAACCGCAGCGCGAATTCTCTGCCGCGCCCTCGCGCAAATCCGACAAGATCGACCCGGATAATCCCTTTGCAGCAGCGCTGATGGGGCTGAAACTCAAGGGCTGAGCGCGTGACAGACACGCGCCAGACCCTCCGGCTCGACAAATGGCTCTGGCAGGCGCGTTTCGTGAAATCGCGCTCTCTGGCGGCCAAACTGATCGAAACCGCAGGCATCCGCGTCAATGGCCAGCGCATCGCCAAACCCGCTTACGGCGTGGGGCCGGGCGATGTGCTGACCTTCGCGCTGGGCCCGCGCGTTGTGGTCGCGCGCATCCTCGCCCTCGGCACAAGGCGCGGCCCCGCCCCGGAAGCCCGCGCGCTCTATGAGGATCTCTCGCCACCCCCACCCCCGCCGGACCTGTCGCGGCCTGTTCCAGTGGCAGGCGGCAAGCCCGACAAGCGCGACCGTCGCAGATTTCCCCCTGCGGCGCCAGATACGCTTGATTGATCGCCAGTGCTGGATTATGTGCCGGGCGACGTGAGCTGCAACTATCAAGGACGCCTTCAATGACCTATGTCGTGATCGACAACTGTATTGCCTGCAAATACACCGATTGCGTCGAGGTCTGTCCCGTCGACTGTTTCTATGAAGGCGAGAACATGCTGGTCATCCACCCGGATGAATGCATTGATTGCGGCGTCTGCGAACCCGAATGCCCCGCCGACGCGATCCGCCCCGATACAGAGCCGGATATGGAAGAATGGGTCGAGTTCAACCGCAAATATTCCGAAATGTGGCCGGTCATCATCACGAAGAAAGACCCGCTGCCCGAGGCGACCGAGCGCGACGGTGAAACCGGCAAGCGCGACAAGTATTTCTCCGAAGCACCGGGCGAGGGCGGCTAAGCCCGCTTCTGGCCTTGTCGGACCGGCTACGCGCGGATTTCGGGCAGCCGCATATGCAATTGCGCGAATTTGTGACAGGGCGCAGGCCCAATGCGCTTTGATTCGCGACTATTTTGTGATATAGAATCAGGAACAAGTTAACAGTCCGGGATCGGCAGTGCTGCCAACTGCCGTTTTTTTGTCGCCAAATCCTAAGGATCAGCAGGAAAGCGATTTTCCTGTCGATTTTTTGTGTGCCGCGCAGGGCCAGAAGGGGAAAATGTGAATGTCCAAAGCGAAGAAATCCGAGTTTCGTCCCGATGAATATGTTGTCTACCCTGCGCATGGCGTGGGCCAGATTGTCTCGATCGAAGAGCAGGAAATCGCGGGCCTGAAACTGGAACTTTTCGTCATTTCCTTCGAGAAAGAGAAGATGACCCTGCGTGTGCCGACCCACAAGGCGGCAACCGTGGGCATGCGTTCGCTTTCCTCGCCGGAGCTTGTGAACAAGGCGCTGGCAACCCTCAAGGGGAAGGCCCGTGTGAAGCGTGCCATGTGGTCGCGCCGCGCGCAGGAATATGAGCAGAAGATCAATTCCGGCGACCTGCTGGCGATTGCCGAAGTGGTGCGCGACCTGCACCGCAGCGACGACCAGCGCGAGCAATCCTATTCCGAGCGTCAGCTCTATGAAGCCGCTCTCGAACGTCTGACCCGCGAAGTCGCCGCAGTTGTGGGCGGTGACGAATCCGTGGCGCAGAAGCAGGTCAATGACATGCTGGTGTCGCGCGCAGCGTAACCCGGCCCGGTAATCGACCCGGAAACGCCCGCCCGCGCGGGCGTTTTTCGTCTTTCTCGCGCTGTACCGGGGCTTGCCCAAGGGCTTGGCGCTGGTCTAATAGAGCCCGCACAGAGCAGCGAGCCACCGGAGGGAACCATGGCAGGCCATTCCAAATGGGCCAATATCCAGCATCGCAAGGGCCGTCAGGACGCGGTGCGCGCGAAACTCTTTTCGAAACTCTCGAAGGAAATCACGGTCGCGGCCAAGATGGGCGACCCTGATCCCGACAAGAACCCCCGCCTGCGTCTGGCCGTGAAAGAGGCGAAATCCGTCTCGATGCCGAAAGACAATATCGAGCGCGCGATCAAGAAATCGCAAGGCGGTGATGCCGAGAATTACGAGGAAATCCGTTATGAGGGCTATGGCCCGAATGGCGTCGCGGTGATCGTCGAGGCGATGACCGACAACCGCAACCGCACCGCCTCGAATGTGCGTTCGACCTTTGCCAAGAATGGCGGCAATCTGGGCGAAACCGGGTCGGTCGCCTTCATGTTCGACCGCAAGGGCCAGATCGTCTACCCCGCCAGCGCGGGCGATGCCGATACGGTCATGCTGGCCGCCATCGACGCCGGTGCCGAAGATGTCGAAAGCTCGGAAGATGGCCATGTCATCTGGTGCGCCGATACCGATCTCTCGGCTGTCTCCACCGCGCTTGAAGAGGCCTTGGGCGAGGCTGACAGCACCAAACTGGTCTGGAAACCCCAGACCACGACCGAGCTGGACCTTGACGGCGCGCGCGCGCTGATGAAGCTGATCGACGCACTCGAAGATGACGATGATGTGCAGAATGTGACAGCGAATTTCGAAGTCACCGATTCGGTGATGGCTGAACTCTGAACACGAAGCAATTTCAGGAAAAGTTGACAGACTTTTCCGGTTCGAAATTGCGACAGCACAAAACCTTATACCAGCGGCGCCGGACGGGTGATCTGGCGCCGCAGCACCGCCTCGCGCCAGGTGATGAAGCCGACCGCGGCCATGATCACGCAGCCCCCCAGCACGACATAGACATCCATTGCCTCGCCAAAGACGAGGGCCCCCAGCGCCACCGCCCAGACCAGTTGCAGAAAGGTCACGGGCTGGGTGACAGTGACCGGTGCCGCGCGAAAGGCTAGCGTCATGGCGAAATGCCCTGCCGTGCCGAAGGCCGCGATCCAGAACAGCCAGAACATCTGCATCGGCGTGGGCGGCACCCAGACCGCAATCGCCAGCGGGGCCAGGCAGATCGTGACGATGATCGACAGCATCGCGACCACGACCGCCGCATCCGACCGGCCCGACATGCGCTTGGCCATCAGATAAGAGGCCGCGAAGAAAATCGCGGTGCCGATCATCGCCAGATGACCGGGCGAGACCTCGCGCAGGCCGGGGCGCAGGATGATCAGCACCCCGAGAAAGGCCGCCGCGATGGCCAGCAGGCGGCGCAGCGCCAGTTTCTCGCCCAGAAACAGCGCAGCCCCCAGCGTGATATAAACCGGCGTGAGGTAATTCATCGCCGTGACTTCGGCGATCGTGATCTGGGTCATCGCATAGAACCACAGGATCACACCCAGCGAATGCACCGCGCCCCGCAGCCCGAAAAACCGCAACTCCGACCGGTCAGGCGGGTGGCGCCAAAGCGCGCCCAGCATCGGCAGCACGAAGATCAGCCCCAGCAGATAGCGCAGAAAGCCGGTCTGCACGGCGGGCAGATCATCGCCCAGATGTTTGACCAGCCCAGTCAGCGCCACAAAACACAGGCCCGTAACGATCATCCAGCCGATCCCGTGCAGGGGCCGGGACTCGGCCATGACCGGTTCGGGCGGTGTGCGCCGGGGCAGAGGCGGATCGGGCGGAATAGTTCGCATGTTCACGATCTTGCACGCCATTGCGTGCAGGGCAAGAGGTCAGTCGCCCCTGGTGCCGCACCTGCCGCACAGATCCCGCGACCTGCGCGCGGGCTTGATCACCGGCCAAGCGGCCCGGAAATGGCTTGCCGGGCGCAACCCGCGCGCCCCTTCAGAGCGCTGATCCCGATCAAGAGGCCGCGCGCAGATTCCCGCGCAGCTGAGCCTTGCCTGCCTGCCGCCTTTCACCCCTTCCGCCCCGCCAACGCGAGGTTTCTCTACTCTTTTCGCGGCGTCAGGAAGTGGTTTCGTCACCCCAGAAGCTGCACCTACAACCGGGTTCTTCATCCCTGACGCTGCGCCGCGATACGGTCGTTCCACCCCTTCCGCCCCGCCGAGACGAGGTGTCTTTACCCCTGCCGTTGCGCGCAGAAGCAATATCTCTTGCTCTGATATCGCTCTGGCAGCAGAGAAAACGTGCCCTGACCGCCTCAGTTCCGACCGGCGCGACCACCCCCTGCATCCGTTCCGTGCCATCAAGCCGCCCTCCCGTGCAGGCGGCGCCACAGGGTCAGAAGCGCCCGGCGCTGCCTGTTCGTGCGCCTCAGGCCGCTTCCGAGCGGCGCTGGATCTGGTTGTTCACGGTCTCGGTGAACTCTGCAAGCGAGAAGGGCTTGCCGATGAAACTGGCATTGCTGATGCGCGCTTGCGCGGCCACCCGGCTGTCCTCGGCATAGCCCGACATGAACAGCACCGGCGTTTCGGGAAAGCGGTCGCGGATCAGCTCGATCCAGCTCGGCCCGTCCAGCCCCGGCATGATGACATCGGTGACGAAGAAATCCGGCCTGATGTCGGGATTGCTCAGGATCTCCAGCGCCGCCTCGCCACAATCGGCCTCGATCACCCGGTGGCCCTGCAATTCCAGCGCGCGCGCCGCGAAAGAGCGCACCGGGGCCTCATCCTCGACCAGCAGCACCAGCGCGCGGCGGACCTTCAGCGCTGCTGGTGGCAGGCCTTTGCGGCGGGATCTCTCGGCTGGTTGCTGCGCGGGTCCGGCTTGCGCCGTGAAATACAGCGTGAACGTCGTGCCCACGCCTTCCTCACTCTCGACAAAGATATACCCGCCTGATTGCTTGACGATCCCGTAGACGGTCGAAAGCCCCAGCCCGGTGCCCTCGCCGGGGCGCTTTGTGGTGAAGAACGGATCGAAAACCTTGCCCAGCAGCGGCTGGGGAATCCCTGTCCCGTCATCGCGGATACGGATCACCGTGTACTCCCCGGCAGGCAGATGCACCCCGTCGCGCAGGAAACCCTGCGGCACGGAGATGGCTTCGGTCTCGATCCGGATTTCGCCCCCCATGGGCAGGGCATCGCGCGCATTGACCACGAGATTCATCAAGACCTGTTCGAATTGCCGCTTGTCGGTCCGGATCGGCGCCACCCTCTCGTCATGGCGCAGCGTGAGCGTGATCTTCTCGCCGACCAGCCGGTTCAGCAGATGGATCACATCCGCCATGGTTTCCTGCAAATCCAGCGTGACGAATTTCAGCGTCTGCTGGCGCGACAGGGCCAGCAACTGGCGTACCAGAGCGGCGGCGCGATTGGTATTCTGCTGGATCTGCATCAGGTCGGGATAGTCCAGATCGCTGCGGTCATGGCGCAACAGCAACAGATCGCAATGCCCCGAGATCGCGGTCAGCAGATTGTTGAAATCATGCGCCACCCCGCCTGCGAGCTGCCCGATGGCCTGCATTTTCTGGCTCTGGGTGAATTTGGCTTCCAGCGATTTCAACTCGGTCACATCGCTGATCGCGGCAATCACCTCGGCATCCATGCCCTGTATCGGGCGGGCCAGCGTGACACGCAGATAGGTTTCCTCGGTGTCGCTGTGCAGGCGCAGGACTTCGGTCGCCCGTGTCAGCCGCCCAGAGGCCACATCGGCCAGCCATTCAAGGACAGGTCGCCCCAGCCCTTCCAGTATCGCGCTCAGGGGCGGCGGCTCAGAACTGCCCAGCCGCAGCAGGCGTCGGGCTTCCCGGTTGACATAGGTCAGGCGGCCATCCGGGCGCAAACGCGCGATCGCGACCGGCATCGTCTCGACCGCGGCCATGTCGGAATCGGCCAGCGCCACGGCATGCTGCGACGCGATTGCGGGCGGCAGGACCAGATAACTGTCCCCTTCATGCTCCTGTGCCGGGGGCAGATGCAGGACCGACATGTTCCCCGGTATCCGGTCAGGCAGGGCGTCAAACAGCGATTCGGGGTCACTGCGCAGCCTGTCGCGCAACCCGGCAGGGCTGATCCCTGCATTGTCGATGGCCGCCTGCAACTGAGGGGACAGATAGGACAGGCTGCCATCAGGGGCAAATTGCGCCAGCGCAAAGGGCAGGGCATCGCGCGGGTCGCGCGCTTCCTGCATGTCGATCCGCCACAGCACCCAGTCCGCCGTGACCTGCGTGACCATATGGTGATGCACCCTCGGCCCCGCTGGCAGCGGATGCGCGACCGTCCCCTCTGCACAGGCGCGCGCATGTAGCCGCGCCACCAGCCCGTCCGGATCTGCGCACAGACCGTCGAAAACGGCCCCGATCCGGGGGGTGGGCGCCCGATCCAGATGCTCCTGCGCGCGGCGATTGGCCCAGATCACCGCATGGTCCTGCAGGTTGACCAACAGACAGGCCGTATCCACGGAGGCCAGGACCTGTCCGATCAGACCGATTTCACGGTGTCGCAGATGCTGCGCGACCGCACGCAGCGCCGCCGCACCCGCAACAAGGAGTATCAGCGCCGCAGCAGCCGTCAGCGCCACAAGCGAGGGGCCGGACTGCGGAAGGACCAGCCCGACAAGCAGCAACGCCCCGGCCAGGCCAAGCAGGATCCGGCGCTGTGCCCCGGACAGCCGCAGGGCAAGATCCAGGATTGGCCGGAAATGGGAAAGCAATGTCGATCCGGGCAAGCGCATACCTCAACTGGTGGGTCCGCATATCTTCGCAGCACGAGGTTAAGTAATCTTTAAGAAGAAAGCGTAGCATCTTCGCTACACGGTGCAACTTTTAGTTGAAACCTGCGTCATGCATCTCGCGCAAGAAGGGCCAGAAAGAACCCATCCCCCCCGTCCAGCGGGGTCAGGCTGCGGCGGGTCTGGAGCGTGAATTCCGGATGGCGCGTGAGGAATGCCGCAACCTGATGCTGATTTTCGGACAGGAACAGCGAACAGGTGACATAGGCCAGCCACCCGCCCGGTCGGACAAGGGGGGCGGTTTCTTCCAGAATCGCGCGCTGCACCTGATGCAACTCGTCAAGCTTTTCCGGCGTCAGCCCCCATTTGCCCCCCGGCGCGCGGCGCCAGCTTCCGGAACCGGAGCAGGGCACGTCGGTCAGGACAAGATCGAACGGTCCCTGCGGGCTTTCGGTCATGGGCAGGCGTACCCGCGCGCGGGCTGCACGCGCGGGCAGATCGCGCATCCGTGCGGGATGGGCGTCATGGGCCGTGACATGCGCGCCAAGCGCGGCCATCGCCAGCGATTTTCCCCCGCCGCCCGCGCAGTAATCCAGCACGGACAGACCTTCCAGCGCAGGCAGATCCGCGACCACCGCCTGCGAGGCGGCATCCTGCAATTCGACCAGCCCCTCGGCATAGGCGGCAGAGCGCTGCACGGCGCGGGCGTTTTCCGTGACCTCCAGCGCGGTCGCGGCCAGGGGGTGCGGGCGGGTCGTGATTCCGTCCTCCGCCAGTCGCGCCATGGCCGCCTCGCGCCGGATGCGCGCCAGATTGACGCGCAGAAAGACCGGCGCGCGGTGGCGCAGCGCCTGCAGCACCGCGACATGATCCGCGCCCAGACTGGCCGCGAAGGCGGGCATCAGCCAGTCCGGGCAATCCAGCGCGACCGGTTCGGGCAGGGGCGGGGGGGCATAGGCGGCTTCCGCGTCACTCAGCGACGCCGGGGCATGGGGCTGGCCGGTGAAGATCGCGCTCACCTGCTGGCCTGTGCTGCGCAACAGCCCCAGGATCAGCCCGCGCCCGGTCATGCTGCCCCCCAGATGCGCACAGGAGCGCTTGCAACGCAGCACGTCGAACACCAGATCGCGGGTCGCGGCGCGGTCCTTGGCGCCTGCATAGCGCGCGCCCCGCGCCCAGCCGGTCAGGGCCTGCTCGGCGGGGGTGCCTGCAAGGATGCGGTCCAGGATTTCGATGGCGGCCTGATGGCGGGCGGCTGGGGTCATGGGGGCGTCGTCCGGTTGCTGTCACCTGCCTCATATCAGGCGCGCGGGGCAGAGGTAAGGTGCGTGCTCAGCACGCACCCTACAGATCCCGCCTGCGGTGTTTCAGCGTTCGGGCGGGATCGAATAGGTCAGCGAGGCGCGCGCGACCGGGGACTCCATCCCGTCCGAGAAAATCAGGCAATCGCCCACGGCCAGCACCCGGCCCAGTTTCAGAAGCCGCGTCTTGCAGATCAGATCCACCCCGGCGGCCGGCTTGCGCATGAAATCGATCGCGCAATTCGTGGTCACACTCAGCGCTTTCGGCCCGACCATCGACAAAATCGCCAGATAGACCGCGACATCGGCCAGCGCGAACATGGCCGGGCCCGAGACAGTGCCCCCCGGTCGCAGATGCCGCTCGTCATGAAGCAGGCGCACCGTCACGGACATGGGCGCGACCTCGTCAATGGCGAACATCCCGGCCACCTGCGCGAAATCGGATTTCAGAAAGGCTGTGAGCGCCGCGCGGTCCATTTGCATGGCAGTCCTCCGCAAAGGGGTTTTCCTGAACATGTTATGTGCTTACAGTCACGGCAAAGAGGGAGGATTTGCAAGATGGATGAGCCAATTCTGCAAAGTGACGTCACGGCGGGCGTGGCGCGGCTGGTGATGAACCGCCCAGGTAAACTGAATGCGCTCTCGGATGCGATGCTGGCGGCGCTGAAGGCGAAACTGACCGAGATCCGCGAGGATCCGACCATCAAGGTCGTGGTGCTGGCAGGCGCAGGCAAGGCGTTTTGCGCAGGCCATGATCTGAGCGAGATGCAGGCCGGACGCGCCAGCGCCGACAAGGGCGCGGCCTATTTCGCCGATCTCTTCAACCGCTGCGCCGAGGTCATGCAGCTTATCCCCGCCCTGCCGCAGCCAGTGATTGCCGAAGTGCATGGCATCGCCACGGCGGCAGGCTGTCAGCTTGTGGCCTCCTGCGACATGGCCGTGGCGGCAGAGGGCACGCGCTTTGGCGTGAACGGCGTCAATATCGGACTGTTCTGTTCCACCCCCATGGTGGCGTTGACCCGCAACATCCCGCGCAAACAGGCTTTCGAGATGCTGACCACGGGTCAGTTCATCGACGCTGCGCGCGCAGAGGCGCTGGGGCTGGTCAATCGTGTCGTGCCGCATGAGGCGCTTGAGGCCGAAACCCGCGCGCTGGCGGAACTGGTCGCGGGCAAACTGGCCTCTGCCGTGAAGATCGGCAAGCAGTCCTTCTACAGACAGGCCGATATGAGCCTGGCGGAGGCCTATGCCTTCACCGGGGCGGCGATGGTCGAGAACATGCTCTGGCGCGACACGAATGAAGGGATCACCGCCTTTCTGGAGAAGCGCAAGCCCGACTGGGCGTCGTGATCCGCAGAGGCTGCGCCGGACCTGCGGTTATGTGGATATTTGAGCAAGAATGAAGAGGGCAGGGCGTGCAGCAGATATTCCGGGGGTTTCTGGTCGGTGTCTGTATTCTGGTCGGGACGCTTCCGGGGTTCGGGCAAAGCTCCGGGTCCGGGTTTTTCATCAACCCTGTCTGGGTGCTGACCAATGATCATGTGGTTGAAGATTGCGCGCAAGTGACCGTTTCGGGGCATGGGGCGGTGCAGGATATCCTGCGCGATCCGGTCAGCGATCTTGCCCTGTTGCGCGTGGCGGCGCCGCATGAGGGTGCGATCCTGAGTTTTCGGGCGACGCGGCCCCGGCTGGCAGAGCCTGCGCATGTGCTGGGTTATCCGCTGGCCTCGGTTCTGTCGGACGCGTTGCGTGTGACCAGCGGTTCGGTCAGCGCGCTCAGCGGCTTTGCCGTGGGGGACGGCCTCATCCAGATATCCTCCCCGGTCCAGCCCGGCAATTCCGGCGGTCCGGTGCTGGATGATGCGGGTGAAGTGATCGGAGTGGCTGTGGGTGTTCTGCGCGAAGCCCGCGCGCAGAACGTGAATTTCGCCATCGCGCCGGATGTGGCGCAGGATTTCCTGCGCCAGCGTGGTATCGCCTTCGGGATGGGCGAGGACCGTCCCGAAGCGCGGCACCTGCCTGATATCGTGGAAACAGTGGCGGAGAGCATCGTTCCGGTTCAGTGTTCAGGTCCGGCGCTTCCGCTGCGCCCGTCGCCCATGCCTGCGCCAGCGGCCACGCTCGGCCCCATGAGCCTGATGCATGAGCGCGATGTCGTGGGCTTCGATCATGTCTTTCTGGCGGGTCAGACATTGCCCGGCTGTGCGGCGCAATGCGAAGCCGACAGCGCCTGTCAGGCCTTCACCTTCAACACGCGCCACAATGCCTGTTTTCTGAAAACCGATGCGCGGATTCTCGTCACCAATGCCGATGCCATCTCCGGGCTGATGCCGCAGCTTGCGCGCACTGTACTCGATTCGAGCTTCCGGATCACATCCGATGTCGATGCGCCGGGCGGGGACTATCTGCGCATCCGCGAGAGCAGCTATACCGATTGCCTGCTCGCCTGCGGGTCCGATCCGCAATGCGAGGGCTTCGCCTATGTGCGCGCGCGGCGGGACTGCTGGCTGAAGGATCGCATTGGGCGTGTCGTGGCGATGCCGGGGGTGGAATTCGGTCTGCGTTGAGCGGCACCTGCCTCAGTGCCCGCCCCGCCGGTCCACCAGCGCCGCCATGACCGAGGCGCGCGAGACATGGCCCACGGCGCGCCCGCGCTCTGTCACGCCCAGCCGGTCATGCCGGGCATCCATCGCTTCCATCACATCGCGGATCGGTGTGTCGATATCCACGCTCCGTGTAGGTGCGGGGCCGGGGCCTGCAACCAGCGCGTCGCGCGCGCGCAGCACCAGCAGCGGGTTCATATTGGCCACGAAATCCGCGACATACTGGTTGGCGGGCTTTGCATAGATCTCGGGCGGCGTGCCGCATTGGATCATCCGCCCGCCTTCGAGAATCGCGATGCGGTTGCCCAGCTTGAAGGCCTCATCGAGATCATGGCTGACAAACAGGATCGTACGCTTCAGGCGGTCCTGCAATTCCAGCAATTCATCCTGAAGCCGCGCTCTGATCAGCGGGTCAAGCGCCGAAAACGGCTCGTCCATCAGCAGGATCGGCGCATCGGTCGCAAAAGCCCGCGCCAGCCCGACCCGCTGCTGCATGCCGCCCGAGAGTGCGCTCACCGGCTGGTCGGCCCATTGCGCAAGGCCCACCAGCTCCAGCTGCGCCTCGACCTTCTCGCGTCGCTCGCGTCGGCCCATCCCCGCCAGTTCCAGCCCCAGCCCGACATTCTCGCGCACCGAGCGCCAGGGCAGGAGACCGAATTGCTGGAATACCATCGCGACCGTGCGCATCCGCAGCTTGCGCAATTGCGCGCGCCCGGCCTTCGGGACCGACACCAGCCCGGACCCGTCATTGACCAGCACATCGCCCTGCACGATTCCGTTCAGCCCATTGACGGCCCGCAACAGCGTCGATTTGCCCGACCCCGACAGCCCCATCAGCACCACGATCTCGCCCATGCCCACATCGAGCGAGCAATCATGCACGCCCAGCACCTGACCTGTGGCGCGTTTGATATCCTCGCGGCTCTGGCCGGTCTCCATCAGCGGAATGGCCTTGTAGGGATTGGCGCCGAAAACGATGGACACATTCTGGAAGCGGACAGCAGGATCGCTCATCGGCTCACCTCCACGCGCAGCATCCGGTCGAGCATGATGGCCACGGCGACGATCACCGCGCCCGCTTCAAACCCCAAAGCCGCATTGACCGTATTCAGCGCCCGCACCACTGGCACGCCCAGACCCGGCGCGCCCACCAGCCCTGCAATCACCACCATCGACAGCGACAGCATGATCGTCTGGTTCAACCCCGCCATGATCTGCGGGAAGGCATAGGGCAGCTCCACCTTGACGATCCGCTGCCGCGTGGTCGCCCCGAACGACGTCGCGGCCTCGCTCAGCGCCTTCGGCGTCGAGCGGATGCCAAGCTCCGTCAGCCGGATCGCGGCGGGCATAGAGAAAATCACCGTCGCCACCAGCCCCGGCACCATGCCAAGGCCAAACAGCACCAGCACCGGGATCAGATAGACGAAAGTGGGCAGCGTCTGCATCAGATCAAGGATCGGCGTCAGCGCCCGGTAAAACCGCGGATGATGCGCCGAATAGATCCCCAGCGGCACCCCAACCCCCATGCACACGACGCAAGACGCGATCACAAGCGTCAGCGTCTGCATGGTCAGCACCCAATAGCCCTGATTGAGCGCGAAAAGCGCGCAGGCGGCAACGATCACCACCGGGACGAGACGGCGCTGCAACATATAGGTCAGTGCGCAGAACCCGGCGATCACGAGGAACGGGTGGGGCGTCTGAAGCGCATTTCCAAGCGCGCCGATCATGCCGCGCAGCACCGCTTCCAGCGCATCGAAGAACCCGATGAACGTGTCCTGCATCCAGCGAAACGCGGTCGCGACACTGCGCCCGACCGGAATTTTCGCATCGGTGATGACTTGGGTCAGGCGATCGGCCATGACAAAGGCCCCCTTGCGTGGCATATGGCCCCGCCCGTCAGGGCAGGGCCATCATTTCGGGCAATCAGCCTGCGATGGCCGCCGTCACGACAGGCAGCGCATCCTCGCCGCCCAGCGTGGTTACACCCTCCAGCCAGGGGCCAAGCGCATCGGGATTGGCGGCCAGCCAGGCGCGCGCCGCGGCTTCCGGGTCGGTCCCGTCATTCAGGATCGCGCCCATGATCTCGTTTTCCATCTCCAGCGTGAATTCCAGATTGTTCAGGAACACGCCGAGATTGGGACATTCGTCCACAAAACCCGCGCGGGTGTTGGTATAAACCTCGGCGCCGCCGAAATCCGGCCCGAACCAGTCATCGCCGCCCGCCAGATAGGTCATCTCGAAATTCGCGTTCATCGGATGCGGTTCCCAGCCCAGAAACACGACCGGCTCGTTGCGGCGGTCCGAGCGTTCGACCTGTGCCAGCATCCCCTGTTCCGAGCTTTCCACCACCTCAAACCCCGACAGGCCGAAGGCATCCGCCTCGATCATGTCCAGAATCAGCCGGTTGCCGTCATTGCCCGGCTCGATCCCGTAAATGCGGTTTTGCAGCGCATCGGCATGGGTCGCGATATCGGCGAAATCCGCGATCCCCAGCGCGGCCCCTGCGGCATTGGTGGCCAGCGTATATTTCGCGCCTTCCAGATTGCGCCGCACTGTGTCCACCGTGCCTGCCTCGCGATAAGGGGCGATATCGGCCTCCATCGTCGGCATCCAGTTGCCAAGGAAAATGTCAATATCGCCATTGGCCATCGAGGTATAGGTGACAGGCACCGACAGCACCAGCGTATTGGTCTGATAGCCCATCGCCTGCAGAATGGTCGAGGCGACAGCGGTCGTGGCGGTGATATCGGTCCAGCCCACATCCGAGAAGGTGACGGATGTGCACTCGGCAAAAGCAGGCGCGGCGACAAGGCTTGCCGCCAGTAGGGTCGGGGTCATGCGAAGGGTCATTTAGGGCTCTCTCTCTGTTGCGGTCGTTTTTGTTGATTGACCAATCAATAAACAATCGGCTAGGCATAAAGCAACGAATATTCGTCTTTCATCTGCAGGAAATACCATGCCGAAGCTGGGAATGGAGCCTATCAGGCGTGACGCGCTGATCAAGGCCGCAATTATCGAACTGGGGCAGGT
>JAFIEM010000177.1 GCA_020832555.1 Natronohydrobacter sp.
CGCTGTCAGAGTTGGATATCGCCCAGAAGTTCGGGGAGTCCCTCGGACTTGTTGATGCTCAGCATTCGCAGCAATGCGCTTCCGGCGGCCAATCGGAGAAAGGGCAGAGTTTACCCCAAGATGACTCGAGCGAGCTATTATAGAGCAAGCAAGGACAAGGTCGCGCCAAAGGTGGTAAGGTCCGATACGTCAACGGATCGCGACATCCGTTCCGCATGGGAGTCCTTCGTTACATCCGATATGGCTGGTGGTGTGCATCCGAACCATGTTCGGGAAGATATTCTGGCGTCCTGGAAACGCAGTTTGCAACTCGGGGTGGATGCTGGAAATCTGGGGTCGCGGAAACTACCCGACGAGAACGAGATCGCACTCCGGCGAGAGCGTAATCTGCATCTGCGCAAGGCCGCTTCGGCGGCATTCAGGCGTTTGGAGCCGCATCTGAGCGAAGCAAAATCGATTCTGATCCTCGCAGATGATCAGGGTGTGATCATTGATGCCATCGGCGATGAATCGGTCCTTGACGACGGTCAGAGCATTCATCTGGAGATTGGTGGGCAATGGGATGAGAAATTTGTCGGCACGAACGGGATCGGTACTGTCCTGACAACCGGCAAGCCGATGTATGTTCATGCCTCGGAACATTTTGTGGAAGGTGTGCAGAGCTGGACCTGTGCAGGTGCCCCGATCCGCAACCCGTTTGACAATTCGATCATCGGGGTGGTGGATCTGTCCGGCCCGCCTGATATCTTTCGGCGGCACAATGTCGCGCTTGTGCTGGCCGCAGCCCGCGAGATCGAGATTGCGCTCGCAGAGCAGCAACGCCAGGACAGGACGCAGCTGCTCGAAGCCTTTCTGCAATCGAAATACAGCCGCACTGACAGTTCGGTTCTGTTGCTCGACAGCAGCGGGCGCATCGTGTTCCGCAGAGGTGTCGATGAGGCGCGTTTTCCGGCGTCTGACAAGCTAATTGTCGGCCACAAGCTGCTGCCGGATATTGACGGAATTTCCGACAAGGACTTGCCAAGGTTGCTGCCCCCCGACGTACAGGCGCAGGGGCTGGAACGGCTGATTCTGGGTAATGCCTATCGCGGTGCGGCGCTCTTTCTGAAATCCGACGGTGCGATCATGCGTTCGGATCTCAGTGCCCGCAGTATCAAGCCGCGTCACAATGTGTCCGAGGCGACAATCCATATCATCGGTGCATCGCCGAGTATGCTCGAAGCCATTGAGCTGGCAGAACGTGCGGCAACCGCCAATGTCTCGGTTCTGATCCAGGGAGAGACCGGGGTCGGCAAGGAGCTTTTCGCCCGCCTGATACACAGTCGGCTTGGACGCGATGATGCACCCTATGTGCCGCTGAACTGCGCGGCGATTTCAAGTGACCTCATCGGCGCAGAGCTTTTCGGGTATGTCGACGGTGCCTTCACCGGTGCGGTTCGCGGCGGAAGGCCGGGCAAGTTCGAACTGGCCAATGGCGGGCTGCTGTGTCTGGATGAGATCGGGGACATGCCGATTGAATTTCAGCCCTATCTGCTGCGTGCTCTGGAACAGCGGGCCGTCTACCGGATGGGAGACAACAAGCGCCGCCCCGTTGATGTCCGTCTGGTTGCCATGACCAATCGGGATTTACGACTGGAGATCGACAAGGGCAGGTTCCGTCGCGATCTTTTCTACCGCATCGGGGTTGTCACCATCGAGGTTCCGCCGTTGCGGCAGCGCGGCAATGACATCCTCGCACTGATCGAGCATTTTTCTGGACATTATGCGCAGGAGATCGGTCGACCAAAGCTTAAATTCGCCGAAGATACCATTGCGCTGTTCCTGAACTACAGATGGCCCGGCAATGTCCGCGAGCTGCGCAATCTCATGCAGCGGATCTACCTCGTCGCGTCCGGCCCGATCGTGACGGTGCGCGACCTTCCTGCCGAGCTGCGCCGCGATGACGACGAACCGTCGCCCGAAGTGGACTCGCTTGAAACCATTCTGAGCGGCCATTCCGGTGATCTGGAAAGCATCGAGGAAAGCGCCATCCGGCGCACGATACTGGCGGAGAAAGGCAATCTGACGCGCGTGGCTGCGATCCTGGGGATTTCACGCCCGACGCTGTATCGCAAGATACGTCAATATCAGATCAACCGGACCTGAGCCTTCCGCCATCTGTCTGGTCATTCCAGTCTTGCGGGCAGGTATTTCACCCGCCGGATCGGGACCGAGGAGTCAAGTGAGGCGACGCCGGGCAGCTTGGTCAGGCGGCCGGTCAGGAAGCGTTCGAATTCCGCGAGATCGCTGACAGCAACCCGCAGCAGATAGTCAAAGCGCCCGGTCATGAGCCAGCATTCGACGATTTCGGGACAACGCTGTATCTCGGATTCGAAAGCCACCAACCGGTCATCGATCTGCCGGTCGAGCCGCACCGAAATGAAGACGCTGAAGCCAAATCCCAGCTGTGCATCATCGATACATGCGCTGTAGCCGGTGATGTAGCCCTCGGTTTCAAGCTTGCGGATGCGCCGCGCGCAGGGCGAAGGCGACAGCCCGACCTTCTCGCTGAGTTCCTGGTGTGTCAGTCGCGCATCCTGCTGCAGCGCGCGCAGGATCTTGTAGTCGATTCTGTCAATGTCCTGCGGCATCGGCGCTGATTTCCGTCGTGAGTGCTGATTTATGCGCGTGATTTCAGCGTAAATCGCCGGGAATGGCAACAGATTTGGTGCCGATTGTCGAGGGCTGAACTCTATCCTGCGGCAACGCATTGATAGCTTCGGGGACGCGCGACATGACCGATACGCCTGCACATCTCAAGACAATCGAACAGCGGCTTTTTTGGCTGTCGCACTGGATGATCCACAATGCCAATCATATCCGACCCAAGACCGACGAAATCAAGGTCGGCGGGCATCAGGCATCTTCGGCCTCTATCGTGTCGATCATGACGGCCCTCTATTTTTCCGCATTGCGCCCTGAGGACCGGGTTGCGGTCAAGCCGCATGCCGCGCCGGTCTTTCATGCGATGCAGTATCTGATGGGGAATATTCCGCGCGAGAAATTGGAGAATTTCCGCGGCTATGGAGGTGTGCAAAGCTATCCGAGTCGCACCAAGGATGTCGATGATGTCGATTTCTCGACCGGATCGGTGGGGCTTGGGGTGGCCATCACATCCTTTGCCTCGTTGGTGCAGGACTACCTGCGGGCGAAGCCCTGGGGCGCGGACGCCCCCTGCGGCAGGATGATCGCGCTCTTGGGGGATGCCGAGCTGGATGAAGGCAATATCTATGAAGCGCTGCAGGAAGGCTGGAAGAACGACCTGCGCAACAGCTGGTGGATCATAGACTATAATCGCCAGTCGCTTGACGGGATCGTGCGCGAAGGTTTGCTGGAGCGCGTCGAGAAGATTTTCGACGCCTTCGGTTGGGATGTGATCCGGGTCAAGTTCGGCCATCTGCAGCGAGCGGCTTTCAGCGAACCGGGCGGTGAAGCCCTGCGCAGCTGGATCGAAGCCTGTCCGAATGCAGAATACTCGGCGCTGACTTATATGGGCGGCGAAATCTGGCGTAAACGGCTTATGGACGATCTGGGCGATCAGGGGGATGTCACCGCCTTGATCGAGCGACGCAGCGATGCCGAACTGGCCGCATTGATGGAAAATCTCGGGGGCAATTGCGTGCAGACGATGGCCGAGACATTCGCCGCCATAGACCATGATCGCCCGACCTGCATTCTGGCCTATACTATCAAGGGTTGGGCCACGCCGATTGCCGGTCACAAGGACAATCACGGCGGCTTGATGACAAAAGCGCAGATGGCAGACTGGCAGAAGCGCATGGGCGTGGCCGAGGGCGCGGAATGGGACCGGTTCGCGGCCGTAGATGACCCTGACGGACTGCGCGCCTTTCTGGGACAGGTACCGTTCTTTTCCTGCTTTCCCCGCCGATTTTCAGATGACAGGCTGGACGTGCCGCAGATTAACGCCCCGGCAGATCGCGAGATCTCGACCCAGCTTGCCTTTGGCAAGATCCTTGGCGATCTGGCCCGCGACAAGGGGGCGCTGGCAGGACGCATCGTCACCACCTCGCCCGATGTGACCGGGACCACAAGCCTCGGGGCCTGGGTCAATCGCCGCAAGCTCTTTGCCCGCCGCGCGCAGCCTGATGCGTTTGTCGAGCATCATATTCCCTCGACTGCGAAATGGGAGTTTTCTCCGGAAGGCCAGCATATCGAGCTTGGCATCGCCGAGATGAATCTTTTTCTGCTGCTCGGGGCGGCAGGTCTTGCGCATTCGCTCTGGGGCAGGCGGCTGATCCCCATCGGCACTGTCTATGACCCTTTCGTGCATCGCGGCCTCGATGCGCTGAACTATGCGTG
>JAFIEM010000178.1 GCA_020832555.1 Natronohydrobacter sp.
TGCCGGGCTGGCATCTCTATGGCACCGATATCGTGACGCAGGCCCGCGCCAAGGGGCTTCGTGCCTATGCCTGCGCGCTGCCGCTTATCCATAATGACGGCTACAAGGACAATCTCGATCAGGGTTTTGGCGCGGCCTATGCCTATCTGCAGAAGAAATGGACGGACCGCCTGCCATTGCGCAGCCCGATCATCAAGATCTCGCGCATGGGCCACCAACTCTGGCGCGCGCGGCTGCATAACCGGCGGGCGCGGGACGTGCGCCAGTCGATGGCGGTTGATACGGCGCTCGATCCGGTCGTGATTGCGCAGGCCTGCGGCTGGGCGAGTGTCGCGCCCTGACGCTTACGCCGCCTGCCCCGAGGTCAGCGAGAGGAACACATCCTCCAGATCGGGCTCTTCGCTGGTGACATCCACAACCACGCCCCCGGCCTGCGCCACGGCGGCAAGCAGGGCACCGGCATTGACAGTGCTGCGCGGATAGGTCAGCGCCAGAATGCCATCCGTGCGCCGCTCCTGCTTCACGCCATCTGGCAGCACGAGCCCCGGCAAAGACCCTTCCAGCCGCAACAGCAGCGTCTTGGCATCCAGCCGCCCCAGAAGCGCCGAAGTGCGGTCCCGCACCACCACCTCGCCATGATTGATGATGGCGATCTCGTCACACATCTCTTGCGCTTCCTCAAGGTAATGCGTGGTCAGGATGATCGTCATGCCCTGTTCATTCAGCTTGCGCACATTGGCCCAGAGCATCTGGCGCAGCTCGATATCCACCCCGGCGGTCGGCTCATCGAGCACAAGCACGCGCGGGGCGTGGACCAGCGCCTTGCCGAGGAGAAGCCGCCGCCGCATGCCCCCCGAGAGCGTGCGCGCATAGGCCTCGGCCTTGTCGGCAAGGCCGATCATCTCAAGGATCGCATCGGTCCGGCGCTGGGATTTCGGCACACCGTAGAGCCCCGCCTGCACGTCAAGCGCGCCGCGCGGGGTGAAGAACGGGTCCATGTTCAACTCCTGCGGCATCACGCCGATGGCCGCGCGCGACTGGCGCGGGTTCACATCCTGATCAAACCCCCAGATGCGCACCTGTCCGCTGGTCTTGTTCACCAGCCCCGCCAGAATGTTGATCAGCGTCGATTTGCCGGCACCATTCGGCCCCAGAAGGCCGAAGATACTGCCCGCCGGAATCGTCAGATCGACGCCCTTCAGCGCTTCCTTGCCGCCCGCATAGGTCTTGCGCAGGCCTGCAATCTCGATGGCGTGCCGTGTCATGTGCTGCCTTTCCGTCATGTCTGCACCATAGATAGCAACCCGTTCGGGAATGAAAAGCACCCTCGGGTTGACCTTGGGTCGAGGGACAGTCAGGCTGTGGGTCAGACAAACCATGCGAAGGAGACTGACCATGCAGGACTTGCTGACATCGTTCGACGGGCGGATCCGTCGGGGTCAATACTGGCTTGGGGTCATCGTGCTGATTGTCGCCGTGGTGATCGTTTTCGGCCTGATTTCAGTGCTTTTCGGCGAGTCACTCTTCGGCCGCTTGCTGACCCTTCTGATCACGCTGGGTCTGATCTACCCATGGCTTGCGCTGGGGACCAAACGCCTTGCCGACCGGGGCCAGCCGCCCATGCCGAAGCTTGCAATCTTCATCGCACCCGGACTTCTGCTGACCCTGATCGACACATTCCGCATCGGCTATCGCCCGGTCCCCGGCTTCGCGGGGGGCGAAATGATGCCCGGAATGCCATCCATGGTGATCGGGTTGATCAGTTTCGGGGTCGGGATCTGGGCACTGATCGAACTGGGCATCCTGAAGGGCGACCCTGAGCCCAATGCCTATGGACCGCCCCCTGCTTGAGGCTTGTGGTTCCTCTTCTTCTTCCTGTATCATGATGCGATCCCTGACAGAGGCTTGTTCCATGACCATTTCCTCCTCCCACGACGCCCCCGAGACCGAAATCGTGACGGCCATGCGCGTCTGCTGCGACGGTGGCGAAGGCGCATTGGGTCATCCGCGCGTCTGGCTGTCGCTCAGCCATGACACCGGCATGGTGGAATGCCCCTATTGCGACAAGCGCTTCATTCATCGCGATCATGCAGGTGAAGCCGCCGCGTGAACGCGCCTCACACGCGTTTTCCTGTAAGGTGCGTGCTTGCACGCACCTTACGTTTCGGCAGCGGCGGTGCGTGCAAGCACGCACCTTACACGGGCAGCACAAGATGCACATGAACCTCTCTGCTTCGATCCTTCGACATGACTGTGATCACGCCCACGACCCGCGTCGCACCAAGAGGCCCATATGAGTTTCGGCAAAGGCCATCACCTGCATCTGATCGACGGTTCGGCCTATATCTTCCGCGCCTATCATGCCCTGCCGCCACTGACGCGCAAATCCGACGGGCTGCCCGTCGGAGCAGTCGCAGGGTTCTGCAACATGCTCTGGCGCTATCTGGGCGAGAATGGCGCCAGTTCTGACGCGCCCACCCATGCCGCAGTCATCTTCGACCATTCCTCCAAGACCTTCCGCAACGAGATCTACGATCTCTACAAGGCCAACCGCCCTGATCCGCCCGAAGACCTGCGCCCGCAATTTCCGCTGACCCGCGATGCATCCCGCGCCTTCAACCTCGCCACGATAGAGATCGAGGATTATGAAGCCGACGATATTATCGCCACCCTCGCCCGGCAGGCGCGCGAGGCAGGCGGGCGCGTGACCATCATCTCGTCGGACAAGGATCTGATGCAGCTTGTGGGCGGCGGGGTCGAGATGCTTGATGCGATGAAGAACAAGCAGATCGGCGTCGAGGAAGTGTTCGAGAAATTCGGCGTCGGGCCTGAGCGCGTGGTCGATGTGCAGGCGCTTGCAGGCGATTCGGTCGACAATGTGCCCGGCGCGCCCGGCATCGGCATCAAGACCGCAGCACTTCTGATCAACGAATATGGCGATCTGGAAACCCTGCTGGAACGCGCCAAGGAAATCAAGCAACCCAAACGCCGCGCGGCGCTGATCGACAATGCCGAATTGATCCGCATTTCCAAACGGCTGGTCCAACTGGATGACCAGACCCCGCTGGATTTCACCCTTGATGATCTGGAAGTGCGCGACCCGGATTCAACCACGCTGCTGGATTTCCTCAATGCGATGGAATTCCGCACGCTTACGCGCCGGGTGGCAGACCATTTCGGCACTGCACCCCCGGCCCTTCCCGACCCCGCCCCGCAAGCCGCCGCCGCACCGGACGCCCCCGAACAGCCCGATTTCGCGCAGGCCGACTATATCTGCATCCGCGATCTGGACACGCTTGCGCAATGGGTCGCCGCGATCGAAGAAATCGGCCATGTCGCGGTCGATACCGAAACCACCTCGCTCGATGAAATGCGCGCGGAACTGGTCGGCATTTCGCTTTGCGTCACCTCCGGTCGCGCAGCCTATATCCCGTTGCAGCACCGCGCAGGCAGTGGCGATCTGTTCGGCAGTGCCGATCTGGTCGAGGGGCAAATCCCGCTGGAAGATGCGCTCAAGACCCTGAAACCTGTTCTGGAAGACCCGGCGATCCTGAAAATCGGGCAGAACATGAAATATGATGCCAAGATTTTCGCGAATCTCGGGATCACGGTCGCCCCTATCGACGACACGATGCTCTTGTCCTATGCGCTGCATGGGGGCCTGTACGGGCATGGGATGGATGCGCTTTCGGACCGCTACCTGAACCACCAGCCCATCGCGATCAAGACGCTTCTGGGCAGCGGCAAATCCGCGATCACCTTCGATCTGGTCCCGATTGACGAGGCAACGCGCTACGCCGCCGAAGATGCCGATGTCACCCTGCGCCTGTGGCAGATGTTCAAGCCGCGCCTGCACCAAAGCCAGGTGACGCGGGTTTATGAGACTCTGGAACGCCCGCTGGTGCCGGTGCTGGCACAGATGGAACGCACAGGCATCAAGGTGGACCGCGATGTGCTCTCGCGCATGTCGAACGCTTTCGCGCAGAAAATGGCAGGGCTGGAGGCCGAGATTCATGAGTTGGCGGGCGAAAGCTTCAATGTCGGCTCCCCCAAGCAGTTGGGCGAAATCCTGTTCGACAAGTTCAGCCTGCCCGGCGGCAAGAAGGGCAAGACCGGGGCCTATGCGACCGGGGCGGATATCCTCGAAGATTTGGCCGCCGAAGGCCATGACCTGCCTGCCCGCGTGCTGGACTGGCGGCAACTGTCGAAACTGAAATCCACCTATACAGATGCGCTGCAGGACCATATCCACCCGGAGACGGGCCGCGTTCACACCTCTTATGTGATCACCGGGGCCGTGACCGGGCGGCTGGCCTCGACCGATCCGAACCTGCAGAATA
>JAFIEM010000037.1 GCA_020832555.1 Natronohydrobacter sp.
CGCCGCAGATCGCCGCCTGTTCGCGCCCGCCCAAAGCCGCCAGAACCTGCAACGGTGCCAGCCCCGCATGGCGGCGCAACCCGGTTTCAATCGCCGCGATCTTGCGCGCGATGCCAGCCGCATCCGACCCTGTGCCGGGACCGACCCATTCCGCCGCACTGCCCCCGAACAGCGCCGCGGCCAGCGCCGCCGCGACGGTCGAATTGCCGATCCCCATTTCGCCAAGGATCAGGATATCCGCGCGCGAATCCACCGCCTGCGCGCCACGGGTGATGGCCGCCAATGTCTCGGCCTCGGTCATTGCCGGGCCAGTGGTAAAATCGCCCGTGGGCTGGTCCAGATCCAGCGCGACGACCTGCAAATCGGCCCCGTTCACCGCGCAAAGCTGGTTGATCGCCGCCCCGCCAGCTTCGAAATTCGTCACCATCTGCGCAGTCACCGCCTGCGGAAACGGGTTCACACCTTGCGCGCAGATGCCATGATTGCCCGCGAAAACCAGCGCCTGCGCGCAGGTGATCTGCGGGCGGTCCGTGCCCTGCCATCCGGCCATGAAAATCGCCAGCTCCTCCAGCCGCCCCAGTGCGCCGGGGGGTTTGGTCAGGCTGTTCTGGCGCGCAAGGGCTGCCTTGCGCGCGCCCTCATCGGCTTGCGGCAGCGACCCGGCCAGAGCGGCGATTTGCGACAGCGTGGTGATATCCATTCATTTCATCCTCAGTGACAGGCCGGCGGCGGTGAAATGCACCTCGTCGGCGGCAGCGGCGACAGTTTGATTGAGCCAGCCCTGCGCATCGCGGAACTGCCGCGCGAGCGCGTTTTCGGGCACGATCCCCATACCCACCTCGTTGCTGACAAAGACCACAGGGCTGGTCTGAGCGCGGGTCAGCGCCAGAAAATCCTCTGCCGCCGCGCGCCAGTCCTGATCTGCGAGCATCAGATTTGTCAGCCAGAGCGTCAGGCAATCGACCAGCCTTGGCTGGCCTTCTGATGCCGCCAGCGCCGCCAGCAGATCGCGCGGGGCAGCCAGTGTCTGCCATTCCGGGCCGCGGTTTGCCTGATGATGGGCGATGCGCTCTGCCATTTCGGCATCCCAGGCCTCGGCCGTGGCGATATAGGTCGCGGGCTGGCCCAGAGCCAGTGTCGCGGCTTCCGCCAGACGGCTTTTGCCCGACCGCGCACCGCCAATATACAGCAGGATCCGTGCCATGCTTGCCCTTGCCCCTTCGCGCTTCGTAAAGCAGATAAGGGACGCAGGCTTCAAGGAGAAATGCGCATGGCGCGACTGAGGATGATCCGCCACGCGCCCGCCCTGCATGGCGGCGCGCTGGCCGGACGGCGCGATGTGGCGGCGGATCTGGGCGATGGCGCGCGGGTGGCGGCGCTGCGGGCCGCGCTTGGGGCTGATGCGCGAATGATTTCCAGCCCGGCGCGGCGTTGTGTCCAGACGACCGGGGCGCTGTTTCCGGGCATGGATTTCGCGCAGGATGCGCGGCTGTGGGAGCAGGATTTCGGCGTGTGGGAAGGTATGGCCTTTGACGCGCTGCCTGATCTGGGGCCGCTGTCCCGCGCGGATCTGGCCGAACATTGCCCGCCGGGGGGTGAGAGTTTCAATGATCTCTGCGCCCGCGTCTGGCCTGCGCTGCGCGAGATCGCATCGGGGGGCGATGCGGTGATCGTGGCGCATGCGGGCGTGATCCGCGCGGGGCTGGCGCTGGTGCTGGACAGCCCTGCGCAGGGGCTGGCCTTTGAGGTCGCACCGCTGTCGCTGACCGAATTGCAGCAGATCGGGCCGCTCTGGTCGGTCGCCTGCGTGAACTGGCAGGCGCGATGAGGGTCAGGGTCGCGGGGCATTTCGGGGAATGGCTGCAAGGGCGGCTGGGGCCATCAGGGCCGGTCGCGCTGGTGACGCTGCCCTGCCCGGCGGTTGCGCTGCAAGGAACGGCCCTGCCCGGCCCCCTGCGCGTGCAGGGCATGACAGCACGCGCGGCGCGGGCTTTCCTGCGCTCGTTGGGGCTGCGCCTGCCGGGCCGGGTGCGGCTGCGGGCGGGCATCACGCCGGGGCTGGGCTGCGGCATGTCCACAGCGCGGCTGGTGGCGCTGGCGCAGCTTGCGGGCTGGGACGGGCCGGCCGAGGTGCTGGCGCGCGCCTGTGTGGGGTTTGAGGGGGCGAGTGACCCGCTGATGTACGCGAGCCCTGAGCGGATGCTCTGGGCCTCGCGGCTGGGCCTCGCGCTGGACGGACTGCCTGCCCTGCCACGCCATGAGGTGATCGGGGGTTTTTTCGGCCCTCCGATACGGACCGATGCGGGTGACACGGATTTTCCAGATATCGCGGGTCTGATCGCGGATTGGCACGCCGCGCGCGATCTGGCCGATTTCGCGGCATTGGCCAGTGAAAGCGCCCGGCGCAGTCTGGCCCTGCGCGGACCACTGGGCGACCCGACCGCAGAATTGGCGCGGGATCTGGGCGCCTTGGGCCATGTCATCGCCCATACCGGGGCCGCGCGGGGGTTGATCTTTGCGCCGGGCACTGTGCCAGCCCATGCGCGCGGGGCGCTGCGCGCTGCGGGCCTGCGCGGGCTGGTGCAGGTCCGGGGGGGCGGGGCATGAGCTTTGCGGGCATGATGCTGGTCGCCCTCGCGCTTGATCTGCTGATCGGCTGGCCTGCCTGGCTGTTCGCGCGGATCGGTCATCCGGTGACATGGCTGGGCGCGCTGATTAGCGGGCTGGAACGCCGCTGGAACCATGGGCCGCAGCGCCGGGCCAAGGGGGTGGCGCTGGTGCTGGTCGTGGTGGGGCTGGCAGGCGGCGCGGCGCTGGCGCTGCAAGCCCTGCTGCCGGGGGGCTGGGTCGGCGTGCTGATCGGCGGGGTACTGGCCTGGCCGTTGGTGGCGCTGCGCTCGATGCATGAGCATGTAGCGGCTGTCGCGCAGCCCCTGGTGGCGGGCGATCTGGACGGGGCACGCGGGGCGGTGGCGGTGATCGTCGGGCGCGATGTGACACAGCTTGATGCGTTAGGCGTGGCGCGGGCCGGGCTGGAGAGCCTGGCCGAGAACACCTCGGACGGGATCGTGGCACCGGTGTTCTGGGGCGCGTTGCTGGGGCTGCCGGGGATCGCGGCCTACAAGGCGATCAACACGCTTGATAGCATGGTCGGGCACAAGAATGAGCGCTATCTGTCCTTCGGCTGGGCCTCGGCACGGCTCGATGATCTGGTGAACCTGATCCCGGCGCGGCTGACCGGGGCGCTGTTTGCGCTGGTCTCCGGGGGCGGGGCCGCATGGCGCTGCATGATGCGCGATGCGGGCAAGCACCGCTCGCCCAATGCGGGCTGGCCAGAGGCCGCGATGGCGGGCGCGCTGGGGGTGCGGCTGTCAGGGCCGCGCGCCTATGGCGATCAGGTCTCGCCCGAGCCTTGGGTGAATGCGGGCGCACCCGATCCGGGGCCGGGCGATCTGCGCCGGGGCTTGCGGATCTATGCCTGGGCGATGGGGGGGATGGTGGTTGCCTTGGGGGTAGGAGTTCTGCTGTGAGCGGGGCGCGGATTTGCGGAGTTTCTGCCTTTCGCTGCATTCGAGAAGAGTGATCGTTTCAGGTCAAGTGCGGACACCTACTCTGCCGCGATACCTTGCCGGGCCGACAGTATCTTGCCGGTGTTATCTTCGATCCAGTCGGCCAGCAGACGCACATGCTCCGCGACGCCTTCGCCCAATGGGGTAAGGCTGTATTCCACATGGGGCGGCACGACCTTGAAAGCCTGCCGATGAACGAACCCGTCCGCCTCCAGCGTCTGCAGAGTCTGCGCCAGCATCCTGTCGCTGACACCGCCGATCGTGCGCTTTAACGCGGCAAAACGAATTGTCCGCCCCTGAAGCGCAATCAGCGTCAGAACAGCCCAGCGGCCAGTGACATGTTTCAGAATATCGCGTGACGGGCATTCCTGCGCTTGAAGGTTTCCCACAAGCTTGCCCGAGCGGACGGCATCACTGAGTCCCGGCATGGCGATCTCGACTTATTTCAAACTAACAAAAATGTACGTACTTACATTCCGTAAGTAAAGCCCTTAGTTCCGCTGCATCACAAAAACTGGAGACACGCAGCATGACATTCGCAATCACCGGGGCCACTGGCCAGCTTGGCCGTCTGGTCATCAACACCCTGAAAACAAGAACGGCGCCCGAGCAGATCATCGCGCTGGCCCGGAACGCCGACAAGGCCGCCGATCTGGGTGTGCCTGCACGCGCCTTTGACTATGATGCCCCCGAGACGCTGGCACCGGCGCTGGATGGCGTCGATACTTTGCTGTTGATCTCGGGCAGCGACATCGGTCGCCGCGTCCCGCAACATGCCGCCGTGATCGACGCTGCCAAGGCCGCTGGCGTGCAGCATATCGTCTATACCAGTCTGCTTCACGCGCCGACGAGCACACTTGGCCTTGCCCCCGAGCATGTCGAGACGGAAATGCTGCTGGCCGCGTCAGGTATCGCCCATACCGTTCTGCGCAACGGCTGGTACACGGAAAACTACACGATGGGCCTGCCTGCTGCACTGGAGCATAACGCTCTGATCGGCGCGGCCAAAGATGGCCGGATTTCCTCGGCCACACGAGAGGATTACGCCGAAGCCGCTGCCGCCGTGCTGTTGGACAATGCTCTGCAGGGAAAGACCTATGAACTCTCTGGCGACGAAAGCTACACCCTGAAGGATCTGGCCGCCACGCTGTCCACGCACTCTGGCAAGGACATCCCCTATGTCGACATGCCCGAGGCCGAGTATGCGGCCGCTCTGACCGGTTCGGGCCTGTCGACCGACCTTGCCGCGTTTCTGGCCCATTGCGATGTCGAGGCGTCGAAAGGCGCGCTTTTCGACGACGGCACGCAGCTTTCCGTCCTGATCGGCCGCCCGACAACACCGCTTGCAACGGCGGTCGCTGCTGCCGTTGACTGAAGCGGGCCTGCGGGGTGTCTGAACGGCCCCCCGCAGACTTCTGCCTGCGAAGACGCCACGCCCGCGTTGAATGCCGGCTTGCGGCCACTGCGCTCGGCGCTCCAGGTCGTAAACCGGACAACACTCGCAAAGGAGCAGCAGCGGATCTGCCCAAGCACCTTTGATGAAGGGCTGGTTTGGGCCGGGCATGTCGGGTCTGCCATTCCCGCCAATAAGCTCCGGTAAAAAAAGTAGCCCGGAGAACCGGGCTACCTCGTGAACCTGAACAGGTCGATATCCTGCACTCTACGGCTTAGCGCGGCGGCAGGGCGATCCAATCTGCAAGCGCAACATCTGCATGAAGGAAGGCAGGGATTTGCTCGCCCAGCTCTTCCATATTTGTGATGTTGCCGTCATTGAGCATATCACGCGTGATCAGCGTCGGCGGCACCACCACCTGTGCACCCGGGTCTTCTCCGGCAAGCAAAAGTGCCAGGGCGCGCACTGAAACCTCGCCCACCACAGCAGGGTTTGTCGCAGCCGTCGCGGCCCAGGGCGAATTCGGCTCGCGCATCATCGCAATGTCAGCCGTCGAAATATCGGCCGAGTAGATATTGATGTTATCCGCGACACCCGCTTCCTGCGCGGCGATCATCACGCCCTTGGCAAATTCGTTATAGGGGGCAAAGACCACTTCGATACCGGGATTGGCCGAAAAGACCGCGCGCGCCTGATTGGCGACCGAGTTGGCGATGGGATTGTCCAGCGTCCCGAATTGCGCGACTTCGTTGATGCCCTCATAGCGCGCCTTGAACTCACGCCAGGTCTCGTCACGGCGATCCAGCGGCGCAATGCCGGGCACATAGACATATGCCGCCATGAAGGCTTCGCCATTGTCGATGATGGCTTGTTCCAGTGCAAGGCGCGCAAGATCACGGTCGGATTGTTCGATCTGGGGAACGGCCGGGTTTTCGACATTCACATCAAAGGCCACCACCTTGATCCCGGCATCAACAGCGCGCTGTGCTGCATCCTGCATGGATTCGGTCAGGCCATGCTGGATGATGATTCCGTCTACGCCCAGCGCAATGGCCTGATCGACCATATCCGCCTGAAGCGCGGCATCCTGACGGCTGTCAAACACGCGCAGATTGACACCAAGGGCTGCGGCCTGTGCCTCGACCCCGGCCAGATAGGACTGAAAGAAGTCGCCTGTTGAAAGATAGCGCACCAGGGCGATGGTCACGTCGCCCGGGTTATCGAAAGGTTCGGGTGCATCCTGCGCAAGCGCCAGCGAAGGCGCGAAAGCAAAAGCACTGGCCGTCATCATCAGTATACGTCTGGAGATCATGGTTTCCTCCCTTTCTTCAGACTTGGTTGAACTCAGTTTCAGGCCCCACGGCTACCGCGCGCCGTGAAGGCAAAAGTGAACACCAGGGCAACGACAAGAACCGCGCCCTTGATGAAATCCTGTGTGTAATAGGGCGCGTTCATCATGGTCATGCCTTGCAACAGCACCCCGACGAACAGCGCGCCAATGGCCGTTCCGAACGCATTGGGCTTGCCTGCGCCCAGCACCGCGAATCCGATCAGAGCCGCCGCCACAGCATCGAGCAGCAGATTGGTTCCCGACGCCACATCCCCGCGCCCCAGACGGGCGGCCAGAAGCACTCCGCCGAAGGAGGCCAGCGTGCCAGAGATCATATAGGCCATGATCTTGTAGCGCTCGACCTTGACCCCGGCGAGTTGCGCCGCCTGCGCATTCGAGCCAATGGCATACATCAGCCGCCCGTGACGGGTGAATTCCAGAAACACCCAGACCAGCAGCGCCACAACCAGCAGAAAGATCACCGAAAGCGGGATCAGCCGTTCGATGAAGAAATCAATCCGGTGGCGGCCCAGCATCAGGAAGAATTCGGAAAATGTGCCGCGCGCGACGGTGCCATCGGGCAGGGTCATGCCGGTCGAGATCGAGCGCCCTTCGGTCGGGATGCGCTGCAAGCCGATCAGCAGGAACATCATCCCCAGTGTGGCCAGCAGATCCGGCACCCGCGCCTTGACGATCAGCAGGCCATTCACCAGCCCCACGCCCGCGCCCATCAGCAGGCATAAGGCAATCGCCACGCCCGCGCTCAATTCCCAGACCACCATCACATAGGCCGAGAGCATAAGCGCCGATGTGGCCACGGCCCCGATGGACAGATCAAACCCGCCCACGACCAGCGTGGCCGTGACCCCCAGCGCAAGGATGCCGGTGATCGCGACGGACTGAAACACGAAAACAGCGCTATGCGGGGACAGGAAACCGGGCGCGGAGATGGAGAAAAACACCAGAAGCCCCGCCATCAGCAGCAGGAAGCCGAATTTTACCGCCAGGTCGATCAATCTTGTCTGCACGCTCATGCACCTTGCCTTTCTGTCACAGCCTCTGTCGGACTGTCTGCAACTTCCGCCATGATCGAGGCCACGTCGATCTCTCTGTTGGGGCGGTCGCTTTTCAGGCTGCCTTCGCAAATCACGACGATGCGATCCGCCACTTCCAGCGCCTCGTCCAGCTCTGTCACCAGCACCAATGTTGCGCGCCCCGCCGATTGCGCCCGGATGCGCGCCCCGATGTCACGCCGCGCCTGAATGTCCACGCCCTGAAACGGCTCGTCGAGGATCAGAAGGCGGGCTTCTTCAGCCATCCAGCGCCCGACCATCACCTTTTGCTGGTTACCGCCGGAAAGGCTGAGGATCGGATCGGCATGGGATTGGCATTTGACCCCCATCTCCGAGATCATTCGCACTGAGAGTGTTTTCTCGCTCTTGCGGCTGATCAGATCGGCAAAGCCGCTATGGCGACGGGTGAAAGGCAGGGTGAAATTGCGCCCGATATCGAAATCGGGGATCACGGCATTGCTGCGCCTGTCGCGTGCGGCCATGAACACCTTGCGCGCGATGGCCTGCGCCGGTGATTTCGGCGCGTAGCTCTGCCCATCCAGCCGCATTGTGCCCGAAACCGGGCGCGCGACCCCGTAAAGTGTATTTGCCAGCTGCGCCTTGCCACTGCCGACCAGTCCGACCACGGCCACCACTTCATTGGCATACAGCGTCAGATCAAAGGGCCGTGACTGGGCGCGCAGGCGCAGATCAGAAAGCTCCAGCACCGGCGCACCGCGCGCGGGGATCGTGATATCCACCTCGGTCATCTCATGGCCCAACATGGCGCGCACGGCACCAGAGTAATCCAGCGGGGTCTTGGTGAAGCTGCCGGAGATCACCCCGTCGCGCATGCACAGAATGCTGTCGGCCAATCGGCGGATATCGGACATGCGATGCGAGATATAAAGGATCGCCACGCCCCTGGCTCTGAGACCTTCGAGCAGCGTGAACAATCGCTGTGCTTCCGCATCCGACAGCGAGGATGTCGGCTCGTCAAGAATGAGGATTTTCGGGTTATGTGACAAGGCCCGCGCGATGGCCACAAGCTGACGATCAGCCAGCGACAGCAGCGCAACAGGCTGTGTCATCGGCGCCACCAGCCCGACGGCTTTGGCAATCTCGCGCGCCTCGGCGCGCAGCTTTGCGCCGCGCAGGAACAGGCCGGACCCGGCGGCGATACGGTCAAGCATCAGGTTTGACGCGACATCAAGATCCGTCACAACCCCGTCATTGATGGATTGATGAACCGTCACGATACCCGCGCGCAGCGCCGCATGCGGCGTGTCAGGGGCATAGTCCTGTCCATCCAGCAACATCGTGCCACGATCCGCCGCCTGCACGCCGCACATGATCTTCACAAGGGTCGATTTGCCCGCCCCATTCGCCCCCATCAGCACCGTGATTTGCCCGGCAGGCAGGTCCAGATCAATGCCGCGCAGAACGCTGTTGGCCCCAAAGGCCTTGTTCATATTGCGGATTTCCAGCGCGTTCTGCGTCATCTCGACCCTCTCCCTGCCCCCGATAATTGATGGAAATCTGCAAATGTCAATAGTATTTGACATTTGCAGAAAAAACGGAAAACTGACAGGATGACGGCGGCACCGAAGACGCGCCGCGCTGTGAGAGGAGGTCACGATGAGCGCAACCCCTTATGAAGCCCTGACACCGGAAACGGTCGCCGCGCGACTTGGCGATATCGTGGCTGTCAGCGCGCATGCCGGCCCTCCAGAGACATGGCAGGTGTCAGAGGTGGGGGATGGAAATCTGAATCTGGTCTTTATCGTGACAGGCGCGGCCGGTCAGGTGATCGTCAAGCAGGCTTTGCCCTATGTGCGACTGGTGGGCGAAAGCTGGCCCTTGCCGCTGAAGCGTGCCTTCTTCGAATATAACGCGCTGATCCGGCAGGCCGCCCGCGCGCCGGGCATGGTGCCCGAGGTTTATCACTACGACGATGCTCAGGCGCTGGTGGTGATGGAATTTCTCACCGATCATGTGATCCTGCGCCAAAGCCTGATGCAGGGCATCCGCCACGAGGGGCTTGGCGCGTTCCTTGGGCTGTTTTGCGCGCGGACGCTGTTTCGCGGCTCGGATCTCAGTATGAACACGGCCGAGCGCAAACGTGATCTTGCCCGTTTTGCAGAGAATATCGAGCTGTGTGACATCACCGAAAACCTGGTCTTTTCGGACCCGTATTTCACAGCCCCGATGAACCGCCATACGCCCGCCCTTGACCCCATCGTGGATAAGCTGCGCGCAGATCGCGATCTGAAGGTCGCGGCGCAGCATCTGAAGGCCGCTTTCGCCAATAATGCGGAAACACTGCTGCATGGGGATTTGCATACTGGCTCTGTCATGGTCTGCGGCGACAAGGCGCGCGTGATCGACCCTGAATTTGCGACTTACGGTCCGATTGGCTTTGATGTCGGGATGCTGATCGCGAATTTTCTGATGGCCGCATGTGCCGTGCCCGGCCATCTGGCCGATGCCGCGCAACAGGCCAGCTATCAGGACTGGATTCTCGCCACCGCAACCGAGGTCTGGGACAATTTCGCACAGGAATTCACGCATCTGTGGCGCAGTGAACGCAATGGCATTCTCTATCAGGCAACGCTTTTCGAAGACCAGAACGACGCGCTTGGTGCAGAGCAGGCGAGGCTTGACAGACTCGCCGCCATCTGGCGCGATGCACTTGGATTTTGCGGCGTCGAGATGCATCGCCGCATTCTCGGCCTCGCGCATATCGCCGAATATGACCAGATCGCAGACGAGACCCTGCGCGCCCGCTGCGAGGCGCGCGGGCTGATGCTGGGACGCGCGCTTGTGATCGGCCGCGACACCATCCGCACCATGACAGACGTCACAGATCTGGCCCGCAGCATTCTGGGGAAGGACTATCTATGAAAATCAACGGAACCCCCTATCGTTCAATCTGGCGCGATGCGGCCTCTGACGCGGTGCAGATCATTGACCAGCGCTGGCTGCCGCATGAATTGCGCATCGTGCCGCTGCGCAGTCTGGATGATTTTGCCACGGCCATCCGCGACATGTGGGTGCGTGGCGCACCGCTGATCGGCGCGACGGCCGCCTGGGGCATGGCCGAGGAAATGGCGCGCGACCCGTCCGATAGCAACCTGAACGCGGCATGGGATGTGTTGCATGACACCCGGCCCACGGCGATCAACCTGCGCTGGGCGCTGGATGCAATGCGCAGGGCGCTCGCCCCCCTGCCCCCTGAAAAGCGCGCAGATGCTGCCCGCGCCAAGGCCGAAGCGATTTGCGATGAGGATGTCGAGATCAACCGCCGGATCGGGGAAAACGGCCTTGCACTGCTGCGCGACATTGCAGCGCGCAAGGGCGGCGGTCGGGTCAATGTGCTGACGCATTGCAACGCGGGTTGGCTGGCGACGGTCGATTGGGGCACGGCGACCTCGCCCATCTACCACGCGGTCGAGGCCGGGATTGATGTGCATGTTTTCGTGGATGAAACCCGCCCGCGCAATCAGGGCGCGCTGCTGACGGCCTGGGAAATGAACAGCCACCGCGTCAGCCATGATCTGATCGTTGACAATGCGGGCGGGCATCTGATGCAGCATGGCGAGGTCGATATCGTCATCGTCGGCACCGACCGCACCACGGCGCGGGGTGATGTGTGCAACAAGATCGGCACCTATCTGAAAGCACTCGCGGCAAAGGCGAATGACGTGCCGTTCTATGTCGCGCTGCCCTCGCCCACGATCGACTGGACCGTGCGCGATGGGCTGCGTGAAATCCCCATCGAGGAACGATCCGGCCGCGAAGTGACCCATGTGCAGGGCCGCGACCCTGACGGGCGGGTGGTCGATGTCCAGATATCGCCGGACGGCACGGGCGCGCGGAATCCGGCCTTTGATGTGACACCGGCAGAGCTTGTCACGGGGCTGATCACCGAACGCGGCATTTGCGCGGCCACCCCCGAAGGGATGGCGGCGCTCTTTCCCGAATACGCGACCGCAGCGCAATAGCTCAGGCCAGCAGTGCCTGCGCCACGCTCAGGCTGGTGACAAGATGGGTCGCATAGCCCCCCGCGATACAGGCGCGGGTGGCGTCAACCTTGTCATGGCCGGGCGTGATGAGGATGCCAGCCTGCAAACCGATCAGATCGCGCAATTCGACCCCGATCATGCGCTCGTCCAGCGGGCCGGGAATGGGCTGGCCTTCGGCGTTGATAAATCGCCCCGACACCACACCGACGGCGCCTTGAGCCACATACCAGTCCAACTCGTCTCGCGTGGCCACACCGGACCCCACCACATGACTGTCCGGCTGGCAGGTTCCGACGGAGAACAGGCTTTTCGTGATCTGCCCGAACTGGTCAAGCTGCGCCTTCAGGATCGGTTCGGCGCGCAATTCGCGGGCAAGGTCTGCCCGGCTCAGGATGGCGGGCGCATGCAGGTTGTGACAGCGCGCCCCGAGTTTCTGGGCAAGCCGCGTCGAACAGGCTTCGGCGGTGAAACCATATGGGGTGGACATGGAGCCAACAAGCTGGATCACCGCCAGATCAGGCAGGTTCTGTTGTTCCAGCACCGTTGCCAGATCATAGACTGTGCGCCCCCAGGCCACGCCCAGCCGGTCATCAGGGGCCAGCAGGTCCGGCAGCCATTCCGCCGCACCCCGGACAACCCGGTAAAACCTGTCCTCGTCGCCCGTAGCGGCTTCATCTGGCACGACATAGGCCGCTTGCAGGCCGAAACGGGCACATAACTCCAGCGCCAATCGATGCGTCGTGAAGCTCTCGGCAGCCATCGAGATGCGGATCAACCCGCTTTCGCGCGCGTCGGCAAGGTAATTGACGACCGACGCGCGTGATATCCCAAGCCGGTCTGCAATTTCCTTCTGGTTCAGCCCTTCCTGATAATACATCCAGGCGACTTCGATGATGACATTCTCGCCTGTGATCTGGCCCGCGGTCCTGCGTCGTGTCATCCCCATTCTCACCCCAATTCAACTAATGCCAAGATAGTTTGACATTTGTTTAAACCTATCCCATTGTCAATCACACACAGGGCGAAGACGGATACAAACAGCATGATCGCAAATCTCTGGCAGGACAAGCAGGCAAAGCAATTTCAGGATGCAGCGGGCACAGACCCGATGGCGCGTGAACTGGCCTTGCGGGTCTACACATCGCGCCTGATCGGGCAAGACCCTGATCTGGTCATGCATGGCGGCGGCAATACGTCGGTCAAGCTGCGCGGGCGCGATGTGATGGGGCGCGAGATTGACGTGCTGCATGTCAAGGGTTCGGGCTGGGATCTGGAAACCATCGAGGCGGCTGGCTTGCCCGCAGTGCGGCTGGACCCGCTGATGGAATTGCGCGCGCTCGACGCGCTCTCGGACGAGGCGATGGTGAATGTGCAGCGTGCAAACCTGCTGGACAGCACTGCGCCTAATCCATCGGTGGAGACCCTTTTGCATGCCTGGTTGCCGCCGCGCTATATCGATCACACACATGCCACAGCCTTTCTGGCGCTGGCTAATCTGCCCGAAGTGGCGGAAGCCACCCGCGAGATTTTCGGCGACCGCATGGCGCTGGTGCCCTATATCATGCCCGGTTTCGCGCTGGCCAAGGCCGCAGCAGAAGTGTTCAAGGCCAATCCGCAAGCCGAAGGATTGCTGCTGGTCAATCATGGGCATTTCACATGGGGCGAAAGCGCGAAAGCGTCCTATGACCGTCTGATCGCCCATACCAACGCGGTCGAGGACTGGCTTGCTCAGCGCCGCCCTGCCCCGCTGCATCCTGCCGCAGCGCTGCCTGCTGACGAACGCGCGCAGACCCTGCCGCGACTGCGCGCAGCGATTGCGCAGACCCTTGGCGATGATGCGCCCATGCCTGTCATGGATTTGCGCGCAGGCGATGACGTCATGGGGTTTCTCGCCCGCCCTGATCTGGATGATCTGGCGACACGCGGGGTTGCCACACCAGATCATGTGATCCGCACCAAAGGGCACCCGCTTGTGCTGCGCAAAGCCGACCAGAGCCCGGACGGATTGCGGCAGGCGCTGGACGCTTACGCCGCGCGCTACCGCGCCTATTTCGACCGCCATAACCCCCGCTTTGGGGGCGCAAAAACCATGCTGGCCCCGGTGCCGGGACTGGTCTGGGCCGAAGGAATCGGGCTGATCGGGCTGGGGGCCACGAAATCCGCCGCGCGTATTGCCGCAGACATTGGCGAGCAGACCCTGCGCGTGATGCGCGACGGCGAGGCTTCTGGCGGGTTTCATCCCATCCCCGAAGCGGACCTGTTCGATATGGAATACTGGTCGCTTGAACAGGCGAAGCTGGGCAAGGGCAAACCCGCTGCGCTGCAAGGGCGCATTGTGCTGGTGACAGGTGCGGCGGGTGCGATTGGGGCCGCCATCGCGCGGGCTTTTGCCGCGCAGGGCGCGTCGCTCATGCTGATCGACCGCGATGCCGACGCCGTGGAGGCCCTGCGCGCCAGCCTCGGGCGCGATCATTGCGCGCTGGCCTGCGACATCACGGCGGCAGGCGCGGCAGATCAGGCGATCGGGGCATGTATCGACAGTTTCGGGGGGCTGGATATTCTGATCTCGAATGCTGGTGCCGCCATGACAGGCGACATGGCCAGCCTGCCCGACACCACCCTGCGCGCCAGTTTCGAGTTGAATTTCTTTGCGCCGGTCGCCTTCGCGCAAGCCGCTGCGCGCGTGTTGCGTGCGCAAGCGCGCGGTGGGCAGCTTTTGTTCAATGTCTCGAAACAGGCGGTCAATCCGGGCAAGGGTTTCGGGGCTTACGGCCTGCCCAAGGCTGCAACGCTGTTTCTGGTCAAGCAACTCGCGCTGGAGTTGGGCAGTGAGGGCGTTCGCGTGAATGGGGTGAACGCTGACCGTATCCGCTCTGGCCTGCTGACCGACGACATGATCGCCGCGCGCGCCAAGGCCCGCGGGCTGACGGAACAGGACTATCTGGCCGGAAACCTGCTCAGGCGCGAGGTAGAAGCGCGCCATGTCGCCGATGCTTTCGTCGCACTGGCGCTGGCAGACCGCACCACCGCGCATATCCTGACAGTGGATGGCGGAAATATCGAAGCGTCATTGCGGTAAGCGCACCGCTTGGTGCCGGTGCAGGGTGGGTAAATAACCACCTTGCATACAGGTCATCTCAAGATATCAGGCCGCGTCGGCAGCATCAACGGCACGGCGCATTTCGGCGATCCCCTCGCCGATCTGCGCGCCAAGCCGCAAGAGCGACCCGCCCAGAAGATAGACAACATCCGGCCCATACATGCGCGCCATCTCGCCTGCCCGCTCGACGCTCATGCCGCCACCGGGCGAGGGCATGATGGGCAGGCCCGGCCCCATCGGGTCGCGGCAGGCAGCGGCAATCGCCTGACACTGCGCGACGGTAAAGCCAAACCGCCCGCCGACATTCGGGAAAACCGAGATGTCAGCCCCGGCCAGACGCTGCAACGTGCCGAACATGACGCCGTGATCAATCCCGGTATCAGGGGACAGCACATAGGGGCCAAGGAAGCTTGGATGGGCCATCACCGGCAGGTTCAGATCTGGGTCACTGGCAATCGCCTGCATCAGCCCGAAGCCCAGAAGCCCCGGCATGATCAGAAACCCGTCCGCCCCGGCATCGCGGGCAAAGCGCAGATTGTCGCGGATTTCCCACGGATGCCCTGCAACCGACGGGAAATAGAGCGCGCGATGCCCTGTTTCTTCGGCTGCGCGCGCCACGCTGGCTGCGATCTTCTCGACCCGTTCGCGAAACGGGGCCATGTGCTGATCGGTGATGCCGTGATCTTCCTTGACGATATCCGCCCCGGCCAGCGCGCAGCGATAGGAAATCTCTGCCAGCGCATCTGCGCCCAGCCCCTGCGGCTTGATGACCGGTGCGATCAGCCCGCGCTGTGCGCGCCCGGCCAGACGCCGCAATCCATCAATCCCGAACCGCGCGCCCTTGTGGCGTGCAAGGATCGCCTCGCCGGGATCGACGCCAATGACCCGCAACCCGCGCTGGATTGACGAATTGCCGAATACGACATTCAGAAACTGGGTGAATTCCGGCCCGGCACTGTCAGGACTGTAGCTGAGCGTCGCGCGAAACTGGTCGTCGCCCTCTTGCCCGAGTTCCTCGATCCGGCCAAGGATCGTGTCCTCGACATAGCCGGCCGAGACGACATCACGGGGGATTTCCACTGTCTGTTCCAGCGCGATCGCTTCCGCTCGCGCCCGCGCCTCGGCGCGCGACGGTGCAAAGATACGGTAGGTGACGCAAAACCGGCTCATAGCGCCTCTGCCTTGACAGCGGAATGCACCGCATCCACGCGCACCGCGCCAAGGGCTTCTTCCGTGATGCCGGTTTCCTGCCCGGTCACGCGCTCGACCGCACGCACAAGGCTGAGCGCGTCCAGCCCGTAATAGCGCATCAGATAGGGCCTGGAGCCACCATGTGCATAGGTATCCCGAAGCCCCAGACGCACCAGCTTGCGCGCGAGACCCGCCTCTGCCAGAGCCTCGGCCACCATCGAGCCGATCCCCCCCGCCACGAGGTGATTTTCCAGCGTCACCACACCATGCCGGACCGAGGCTGCATGTTCCACGATCTGCGCCGCGTCAAAGGGTTTGAGCGTGTTCAGATGCAGGTGCCGCACCGCCACCCCCGCCGCGTCGAGTGCAGCGCGCGCGCGCATGGCTTCCTCGGTCGTGATGCCCGCCGTTACGACCAGAACATCATCCCCCTCGGCCAGCACCCGCATCTGGCCGATGCGCAGAGGGCTGTCAAACAGGCGCGGCACAGCGCCGCGCAGGATACGGCAATAGACCGGGCCATCGACCGTATCGGCCTCGGCGACGATGCTTTCCACCTCGGTCGCATCGCCTGCTTCCAGCACGGTCATGTTCGGGATTGTCCGCATGACCGAGATATCCTCGATCGCCTGATGAGTCATCCCGCCCGGTGTGGTGATGCCGGGCAGAAACCCCATCAGACGCACCTTGCGGCGCGGATAGGCAATGGACGCCATCAATTGATCATAGGGCCTGCGATACAGGAACACGCCAAAACTGTGGATAAAGGGCCGGAACCCTGCCAGTCCCAAGCCCCCCGCAAAAGACAGCATGTTCTGTTCGGCCATGCCAAGCGACAGGAATTGATCGGGGTGGCGGTCGCGGAAACCATCTATCTCGCAACTCGATGTCAGATCGGCGGACAGACACAGCACTTCCGGGTGCTGGACAGCATAAGCTTCAAAGGCCGATGCGTAGGGGCGATTAACCATTTCCATCTCAGTGATCCTCCAGCACGATGGGATCAATCCCCAGTTCTTGCGCAATCGCGACATTCATTTCGGCGCGTTCTTCAGCGGATTTGAACCGCACATAATGCAGGCGCGGGAATCGGCGCATCAGGAACTCCATCCCCTTGGTGGGCGAGGAATGGGCAAGGATGATCAGCGGCTGGCCCTCATGCGGCATGGCCTTGGCCTGGCGCAGCGCATTCAGATCATGCGCGTCAACTTCCGCCACGACAGCGCCGAAATTGCGCAGCTTGGTGGCGATATCGCCCACCTTCATGACATCATCCATCGCGCCATCGCATTGCTGGCGATTGACATCCATCAGCGCCCAGAGATTGCCGATCTCATGATGTGCGGCGGCCTGCACGGCTTCCCATGTCTGACCTTCCTGCACTTCGCCATCCGACATGAAAACACAGACCTCACCGGGCTCGCCGCGCCGCTTGCGTCCCCAGGCAAGGCCCGCTGCCGTGGAGAGGCCAATGCCAAGCGTGCCGTTATGCACTTCCATGCCGGGGCTGTGCTCTGCGCCGATCATTTCGACCGAAGACCCGTCCTGATTGAACATCTCCAGCCCTTCGGGGGCCATGCGGCCAACCTCGATCAGGCAGGCATAGGCCACCAGCGCGTAATGCGCGGGCGCGATGAACAGGCGATCATATTCAGGTGCGGCGGGGCCGTTATAGCCGGCACCTGTCACATAGTCAGGGTTTTGTGCCGACGGCACGCCCCCGAAAGGCGGTGGAATCATCGGCATGGTCGAGGGCCCAAGCGTCAGCGCTTCATTGTAGAGAAACGCAAGCTGCTCGGCGGCAGAACAGGCTTGTGACAGATAACCGCCATTGTTGCGCATGGCATGTTCAAACACGCGTCGGCGAATAGCCAAGGCGATATCTTCGCTTCTGGGGGCGTTGCGCATCGTGGATTCCTTCCTGTTCTGCATCGGAGATAACTACGCAGCCAAACAAAAGTCAATGCTACCTGTCATTTGTAATGTGGCGGTGAGTGCAGGTGTCCGTATGCTGCTTTGTGCCTGACTGTCGCTGATGGACTGTTCACGACATTCCACCCCCACCTGCCTTTCCCCAGCTCCCACCCCAGGGTCGCGCCCCTCCGGCGATCAATCCGGTTGATTTCCCCGCCGCTTCCCTCCCATATTGCCCCGAAATTACAGGGCCTCACGATGACAAAGCTTCACCCCACGACATTGACCGGACGCCATGTCGAACTCGTTCCTCTGGAACACCGCCACCATGATGGGCTTGTCGATGCGGCCAGCGATGGCGCGCTCTGGCGGCTATGGTATACCAGCATTCCCGAACCCTCGGCGATGGCGGCGGAAATCGAGCGCCGCCTGCGCCTGCAATCGGCGGGCATGATGCTGCCCTTTACCGTGATCGACCGCCCCACTGGCCGGGTTGTCGGGATGACGACCTATATGAACATCGATCTGCAAGGCCCGAGGCTGGAAATCGGATCGACATGGTATGCCAAAAGCACGCAGCGCACCCCGCTGAACACCGAAGCGAAACTGCTGCTGCTGGGCCATGCCTTTGACAGCCTCAACTGCATTGCGGTCGAGTTCCGCACCCATTTCCTGAACCATCAGAGCCGCCGCGCGATTGAACGGCTGGGGGCGAAGCTGGACGGGATCCTGCGCCAGCATATGCGCATGGCGGATGGCAGCCTGCGCGATACCTGTGTCTACAGCATCCTGCCCTCGGAATGGCCCGCCGTGCGCGCAGGGTTGCGCTGGAAGCTGGAACAGACCGGCAGGGACTGACCGGGAGGGGCAGCTACAGCCCCAACACCCCGCGCGCGATCTCGCGCTCCTCATCCGCCGCGATGACCCATAGCCCGACCTGCGCCCCATCGCGGTGCAGTTGCGGGCCGTTTTCCGCATTGCGCGCGACGTCCAGATCCGCGCCCAGCCATGCCAGATGAGCCACGATGCCCGCGCGCACATCGCGGGCATTCTCGCCAATCCCGCCAGTGAACACCACCGCATCCAAGCCCCCCATCGCCACGATCAGACTGCCCGCATGGCGCGCGGCCCAGTAGCAGAAATGATCGATGGCGAAGCGGGCGCTGTCCGTCCCGGCCCCAGACAAGGTGCGCATATCGGCACTCAACCCCGACAGCCCCAGCAGGCCGGACCGGTGGTTCAGCAGGTGACGGGTCTCGGCAATGCCCAGATCCTCGGCCAGACGCAGCACGGCATTGCCGTCAATGCTGCCGGTGCGCGTGCCCATGGTCAGCCCTTCCAGCGGCGAATAGCCCATCGTGGTTGCGACCGACTGCCCGTCGCGGATGGCGCAAAGCGAGGCCCCGTTGCCTAAGTGACAGGCCAGCAGACGCCGGGGCAGATGGCCCGCCACATCGGGCAGGGTGCGGGTCAGCGCGGCATAGCTGAGGCCGTGAAACCCGTAGCGCCGGATGCCCTGCGCGGTGATCTCTGGCGGCAGGGCGTATTGCGTGGCCAGATCGGGGTTGGTCGCGTGAAAGGCCGTGTCGAAACAGGCCACTTGCGGCAGGTCAGGCGCGAGTGCCGTGATCGCGTCAATCGCCGCCAGATTATGCGGGTTGTGCAGCGGGGCCAGAGGGATACAGGCCGCAATCGCGTCGCGCGTCGCGGGCGTGATGCGGGTTGGCCGGGTCAGGACCGTGCCGCCATGCACCACCCGATGCCCGACCGCGCCCAGCGCACCCAGCGTGACGCCCTGATCGGCCAGCGCCGCCAGAATCGTTTTCAGCGCGCTGGCATGGTCGGGCATAGCGGCCTTGCTGCGGACCCCGCCCAGGCGCAGGGTCGCATCCCCGCCAATCGCATCGGCCACGCCGGTCAGGATCTGGCGCAGATCCGGGGCAAAGAGCGTCAGCTTGATCGAGGAGGAGCCCGCATTCAGAATCAGCAGCGGCTTTTCCATGCTCACAGCACCCCCCACAGGCTGCGGGCCAGCCCCAGACCCGACAAGATGATCAGCAACATCAGCGTGAAGCGCTTGAAATCCTGCGGATTGGCCGCAGTGAAACGCTTGCCGCCGACCCAGAGGCCCAGCGCCATCAGCGGCAACATGAAGGCCAGCATGATGAAACTCTGCGCCCCGAGCAGCCCCGCCCACAGAAGCGCGGGCACCGCGATCAGGCACAGCAGCGTCAGATAGGCGATCAGGGTTGCGCGAAAGACCGGGGCGGCGACAGGTTGCGCGGCCAGATAGACCGCAATCGGCAAGCCGCCCGCTGCCGCCCCATTGGCCAGCCCTGAAGTCATGCCTGCGATGACATTGCCGGTGGTGCCCAACTCGCGTCCAAACTGAAACCCGCGCGCCATCGCCAGACAGATCACCAGCACCATCGCCGAAATCGCCATGCGGGCGATATCTTCACCCATCTGCGCGATCAAGGCAAAGCTGAAGGGCATGACCACCGCCGCCCCCGCCAGCATCTGCGTCATGCGCCGCCAGTCCACTTTCGCCACAACGCCCCGCGCCTGCCCGATGCTCAGCACGATCTCGCACAGGACCAGCGTCGCGACAAACGGCACCGGGTCTGTCACCAGCGCCGCCGAGGTGATGACCAGCGCCGAAAAGCCGAAACCCGAATAGCCGCGCACCCATGCAGCACCCAGAATGCAGATGGCAAGATATGCCATCTGCCATAGCTCAAGGCCCAGCGCGGCCACGCGCGCCTCAGACAGTCTGCGGGCGCATGTCGTCGCGGCTGACACCGGCCACGGCGACAGGGGTTTTCATCGCATCGCGGCGGAACGGGTCGCCCAGTTCCTGATTGATCATCGCTTCAATCAGCGTGGTCTTGCCATGTTTCATCTGATCCTCGATGGCCTTGTGAAGTGCTGCGGTCAATTCGTCCATGGTCCGCGCCTGCACGCCCTGCAAGCCGCAAGCCTGCGCGATGCCAGCGTAACTCACCTGCTCATCCAGTTCCGTGCCCACGAAATTGTCGTCATACCACAGCGTCGAGTTGCGCTTTTCCGCGCCCCACTGGTAGTTGCGGAACACGATCATCGTGATCGCAGGCCATTCCGGGCGGCCAATCGCGGTGAGTTCGGTGACCGCAATCCCGAACGCGCCATCGCCTGCAAATCCCACGACCGGCACATCCGGGCAGCCGATTTTCGCGCCCACGATCGAGGGCAGGCCATAGCCGCACGGACCGAACAGCCCCGGCGCCAGATATTTGCGGCCCTCGTCAAAGCTCGGATAGGCATTGCCGATAGCGCAGTTATTGCCGATATCGCTGGAAATGATCGCCTCTTTCGGCAGGGCGCTCTGGATCGCGCGCCATGCCATGCGGGGGCTCATCCAGTCGGGCTTAGCGGCGCGGGCGCGCTCGTTCCATGTCGTGCCGGGATCGTCCTGTTCATGATCCATCGAGGACAATTGCTGCGCCCAGGCCGATTTCCGCTTTGCAATCTCGGCCTTGCGCTCTGCGCGGCCCGCATCGCCTGCGGTGTCGGACAAACGGGCCAGAATCCCTTCGGCAGTTTTCTTCGCGTCGCCGACAATGCCCACAGTGACCTTCTTGGTCAGCCCGATCCGGTCGGGGTTGATATCGACCTGAATGATCTTCGCCTCTTTCGGCCAATAGTCGATCCCATAGCCCGGCAGCGTGCTGAACGGGTTGAGCCGCGTGCCAAGGCACAGCACCACATCGGCCTGTGCGATCAACTCCATCCCCGCCTTGGACCCGTTATAGCCCAAAGGCCCGGCAAAGAGCGGATGGCCACCGGGGAACGCATCATTGTGCTGATAGCCCACGCAAACCGGCGCATCCAGCCGCTCGGCCAGTTGCCGCGACACATCGATGGCCCCGCCGATCACCACGCCTGCGCCGTTCAGGATGACCGGGAATTTCGCCTCTGACAGCAGTTTCGCCGCAGCATCCAGCGCGGCCTCACCACCAGCCGGGCGCTCGAATTCAACCGGTTCGGGGATTTCAATATCGATCACCTGCGTCCAGAAATCGCGCGGCATGTTGATCTGGGCAGGCGCGGAATGGCGCTTTGCCTGACAGATCACGCGGTTCAGCACTTCGGCCACGCGGGACGGGTCGCGCACTTCTTCCTGATAGGCCACCATATCCTCGAACAGTTTCATCTGCTCGACTTCCTGAAAGCCGCCCTGCCCGATGGTCTTGTTCGCGGCTTGCGGTGTGACCAGCAGAAGCGGCGTGTGGTTCCAGTAGGCGGTTTTCACGGCGGTCACGAAATTGGTGATACCGGGGCCGTTCTGCGCGATCATCATGCTGACCTTGCCGGTGGCGCGCGTGTAGCCATCGGCCATGAACCCGCCCGATCCTTCATGCGCGCAATCCCAGAAGGTGATGCCCGCACGCTCGAACAGGTCGGAAATCGGCATCATGGCCGATCCGATAATGCCAAAGGCATGTTCGATACCGTGGCGTTGCAGGGTCTTGATGAAGGCTTCTTCAGTGGTCATGCGCATGGGACGGCTCCTTGATGACAGGGCTTCGGCTTGGCCTGACTAAAACACCAATTCGGGGCGCAGCATTAGGGCCAGATGGCACGAAGCCTTAGCGCCAGATCACGCCGCCCGCTTCAGCGACTGACAGGCGCGGGCGATGCGCGCGATGCCTTCGGGGATGCGTTCGGACGCAATCGAGCTATAGGCGATGCGGTAATAGCTGTCCGGCGGATCGGGCAGGCCGAAAAACGGCTGGCCCAGTTCGATCAGCACGCTCTCACTTCGCAACTGCTCGGCCAGCGCGCTTGCGCTCACGCCATCAGGCGTGCGCATCCACAGGCTTGAGCCGCCATCTTCCTGCGCACCGGCGATGATCAGCCCTTCGGCGCGGATCGCGGCCAGCATCACCTCGCGCCGCGCCGCAAAACTGCGCCCCAGCCGCCGCAGCATCACATCATAATGCCCCAGCGACAGAAACCGCGCCGCCGCGCGCTGCAACAACCCCGGCGGATGGCGCAGGATCGTGCCGCGCAGGCCGCGCGCTTCCGCGATAAACGGCGCAGGCCCGACCATGAAGCCAAGCCGCAACCCCGGAAACAGCGATTTCGAGAAACTGCCGATATGGATCACCCGCCCCGACCGATCCAGCGATTTCAGCGCAGGCAAGGGCGCGCGGCCCTGGGCGATTTCAAATTCGTAATCATCCTCGACAATCAGGAAATCCTGCGCTGCGGCCGCATCCAGCAGCGCCTGACGTTCTTCCAGCGGCATGGTGGCCCCGGTCGGGCAATGATGGCTTGGCGTGCAGAACAGGACATCCAGATCAGCGGGCAGGTCAGCCGCGACCAACCCCTGCGCCCCCACCGGCACCGGCACCAGCTTGCACCGCGTCTGGGTCAGGATCGCGCGCAGACCGGGATAGCCCGGTTCCTCGATCACGGCCGCGCGGCGCTGGTTCAAAAGCAGTTGCGCGGCCAGCCACAGCGCATTCTGCGCGCCCAGCGTGACCAGAATCTCCTCTGGCCGCGCCAATATCCCCCGACGCGGCAGCGAATGACGCGCGATATACTCGACCAGCCCCGGATCATCCTGTTCGAACTGGTCATCGGTCATACGGTCGAAATCGCGCAGGCCCAGCGACTGGATCATGCACAGCCGCCAGTTGGCGTGATCAAACAGCGCCGGGTCCGCCTGCCCGTAGATGAAGGGAAAGCGATAATCCCGCCAGTTGCGCGGCTTGCCGCGGTTCAGGTCATCAGAGGGGGGTCGATGACCCAGAATGCGCGGCCAGTCGATTTCGGGCTGGTCAGGCGGGGATTGCGGCGCGACAGGGCGCGGTGCTGTGGGCGAGACAAAATAGCCCGACCGCCCCTCGGCATAGAGAAAATCATCGGCCACAAGTTCCGCATAGGCCAGCGTCACGGTGATTCGACTGACGCCCAGATGCGCCGCCAGCTTGCGCGAAGATGGCATCCGTTCGCCCGCGCGCAACCGTCCCGACAGGATACCCTCGGCCACCATCTGCCGGATTCGGTGCTGCAAAGACCCCTCGGAGAGCGGATCAAGCAGAAAGGATTCGACAGCAATGGCCATATCTTGCGCCTGTTCACCGGGGATTTGGTGCACAGCATAGGGCAAATCTGGCCTTAGTGAAATGCCATTCTGGCCCTATCCCTGACAGGCCGGTTCAGCGACAACAGCGCATCCCCTCGAATTTTGCGGAGTCTGCCATGAATGACCTGTCCTTCCAGAATGATCTGAGCGCCGTTGTCGCGGCAGACCGCGCCCATGTCTGGCACCACCTGACCCAGCACAAGGCGTTTGAAACCGTCGATCCGCGCGTGATCGTCGAAGGCCGCGGCCTGCGCGTCTGGGACGCCACAGGGCGCGAATTCATCGACGCCGTGTCGGGCGGGGTCTGGACCGTGAATGTGGGCTATGGGCGCGAAAGCATCGCCAATGCCGTGCGCGACCAGTTGGTGAAGCTGAACTTCTTTGCCGGTGCGATGGGCACGGTTCCGGGTGCTGTCTTCGCGCAGATGCTGATCGACAAGATGCCGGGCATGAGCCGCGTCTATTACTCAAATTCCGGGTCAGAGGCGAATGAGAAAGCCTATAAAATGGTCCGCCAGATCGCCCAGCGCAAGCATGGCGGCGGCAAATGGAAGATCCTGTTCCGCGAGCGCGACTATCACGGCACCACGATTGCGACTCTCGCCTCTGGTGGCCAGCCCGAACGCGCCGCGCAATACGGCCCCTTCCCTGACGGGTTCATCCCGGTGCCGCATTGTCTGGAATACCGCGCGCAATGGCCCGGCCCGGATTATGGCCGCCGCGCCGCTGACGCCATCGAAGAAGTGATCCTGCGCGAAGGCCCGGAAACCGTGGGCGCGATCGTGCTGGAGCCGATCACCGCAGGCGGTGGCGTAATCGTGCCGCCTGATGGCTACTGGCCGCGCGTGCAGGAAATCTGCCGCAAATATGACGTGCTCTTGCACATTGACGAGGTGGTGTGCGGTCTGGGCCGCACCGGAAAGTGGTTCGGCTATCAGAATTACGACATCCAGCCTGATATTGTCACCATGGCCAAGGGCGTGGCCTCTGGCTATGCCGCGATTTCCTGCACCGTCACCACTGAGGCCGTGTTCGATATGTTCAAGGACGATGCCAGCGATCCCTTGGGCTATTTCCGCGACATCTCGACCTTCGGCGGCTGCACCGCTGGCCCTGCGGCGGCGATTGAGAACATGCGCATCATCGAGGATGAAGGGTTGCTGGACAACACCCTCGCGATGGGCGCGCGGCTTCAGGCCAATCTGGAAGCGCTGAAAGAGAAACACCCCATGATCGGCGATGTGCGCGGCAAGGGGCTGTTCTGGGGGGTAGAGCTGGTCGCGGATCGTGACAGCCGCGACCCGGTGCCGGAAGCGACCGCGCGGGCCGTGGTGGCGGGCGCATTGGCGCGCGGCGTGATGATCGGTGTCACCAACCGCTCGCTGCCGGGGTTCAACAACACGCTCTGCCTCAGCCCCGCGCTGATCGCGACGCCTGCCGATATCGACGCGATCACAGATGCGATTGACGGCGCGCTGACCGAGGTCACGGCAGCCTGATCAGTTGACTTTGCGCGCCCCCATCCTGTAGCTGCCAAGGCTGTAGAATGGAGGCGCGCGTGACAGATTTGCAGGCCATAGGCTTTGGTCAGGACGTGCTGCGCGCCGAAGCCGGGGCGCTGGAAACCCTGGCCGACACGCTTGATACGGATTTCGCCCGCGCCGTCGATCTGATCCTGGCCACCAAGGGCCGGTTGATCGTCGCGGGCATCGGCAAATCCGGCCATGTCGGGCGCAAGATCGCCGCGACCTTCGCCTCGACCGGCACGCCTGCGCATTTCGTCCATGCCGCAGAAGCCAGCCACGGCGATCTGGGCATGATCACGCCCGATGATATCTGCCTTTTGCTCTCGCGCTCGGGCGAGACACAGGAATTGGGCGATCTGATCTCCTACACGCGCCGCTTTGGCGTGACACTCATCTCGATCAGCGCCAATGCGGAAAGCACGCTCGCGCGCGCCTCTGATGTGGCGCTGATCCTGCCTGATGTGGCCGAGGTCTGCGCCATCGGCATGGCCCCCACGACATCCACCACGATGAGCATGGCGCTGGGCGATGCGCTGGCCGTGGCGGTGATGCGCGCCAAGGGGTTCGATCCGGCGCGGTTCCACCAATTCCACCCCGGCGGCAAGCTGGGCGCGCAATTCCTGCGGGTGAGTGAATTGATGGTCACAGGCGACGCCCTGCCACTGGTCGCCGAGGACACCGCCATGCCCGAGGTGCTGATGCGCATGACCGGATCAGGTTACGGTGTGGCGATCCTGACCGATGGCGATACTCTGCGCGGCATCGTCACCGATGGCGATTTGCGCCGCCATATGAACGGGCTGATGACACGGCGCGCGGGCGATGTGGCGACGCGCGCGCCCAAGACCATTCGGGGCGAGGCTCTGGTCTCGGAAGCGGTGCAGGTGATGAACAGTATGAAAGTGACCGCGCTTTGTGTGGTCGAGGGCGACAGGCTGACCGGGCTGATCCGGCTGCATGACTGCCTGCGCGCGGGGGTGATCTGATGGACCGGGTGATCCTCATTCCGGCGCGCTATGCGTCCTCGCGCTATCCGGGCAAGCCGCTGGTGGGGCTGCAAGGTGCCACTGGCGTCACGCGCTCGCTGATCGAACGCAGCTGGCGCGCGGCATCTGGCGTGGCCGGGGTTGATGCGGTCTATGTCGCGACCGATGACGACCGGATCGCGCGGGCGGCGGAAGGGTTTGGCGCACAGGTGGTGATGACCGACACGGCCTGCGCCAATGGCACCGAGCGTTGCGCCGATGCGCTTGCGCGGCTGGGGATTGCGCCGCGCGTGGTGGTGAACCTGCAAGGCGACGCACCGCTGACGCCCGCATGGTTCGTCAGCGCGCTGATCGAGGCGGTAGAGGCTGGCGCGCAGATGGCCACGCCCGTTTTGCGCCTGACGCCGGAAACCCATGCGCGTTTCATGGAAGACCGCCGCGCAGGCCGGGTGGGCGGCACGACGGCGGTGATGGATGCTCATGGCCGCGCGCTCTATTTCTCGAAGGAAGTGCTGCCCTATACCGGGCGCATCTATGGCGCTGCGGAACAGGTGCCCGCCTTCCACCATGTCGGCGTCTATGCCTATACGCCCGATGCGCTGGCCGCCTATATGGCCGCTGGCCCCTGCGCGCTGGAGCATCTGGAAGGGCTGGAGCAGTTGCGCTTCCTTTACAATGGCCTGCCCGTGACCTGCGTCGAGGTCGAAGCCCAGGGCCGCGAGTTCTGGGAACTCAACAACCCCGAAGATGTGGCCCGGATCGAGGCTGTCTTGCAACGCGAGGGATGGGAATGAGCGTCACACTGGACAATTTCACAATCGGCAATGACCGGCCCTTCGCGCTGATCTCTGGCCCTTGCCAGATGGAATCGCTCGACCATGCCCGCCGGATCGCCGGGTCTTTGGCCGAGACATGCGCGCGGCTGGACATCCCCTTCATCTTCAAGGCGAGCTATGACAAGGCCAACCGCTCCAGCCTGTCAGGCCAGCGGGGCCTCGGCATGGAAAAGGGGCTTGACGTGCTGGGCCGCATCCGCGCGGAATTCGGCTGCCCGGTCCTGACCGATGTGCACGAACCCGGCCATTGCGCGCCTGCGGCAGAGGTCTGCGATGTGCTGCAAATCCCGGCCTTCCTGTGCCGCCAGACCGATCTTTTGCTGGCGGCAGGGGCGACGGGGCGGGTGATCAACGTGAAAAAGGGCCAGTTTCTCGCGCCTTGGGATATGGCGAATGTGGCCGCGAAAGTGGCCTCGACCGGCAATGACCGGATCATGCTCTGCGAGCGCGGCACGTCATTCGGCTACAATACGCTGGTCTCGGATTTCCGGGGCCTGCCAGTGATGGCCGCGACCGGCTATCCGGTGATTTTCGACGCCACCCATTCGGTGCAGCAACCGGGCGGACAGGGCACCAGTTCAGGCGGCCAGCGCGAGTTTGTCGAACCGCTCGCGCGCGCGGCACTGGCCGTGGGCTGCGCGGGGCTGTTCATCGAGACGCATGAAGACCCGGACAACGCGCCGTCAGACGGGCCGAATATGGTGCCGCTCGACCAGATGGCGGGGCTTCTGGCGCGTCTGAAACGGCTCGATGATCTGACCAAGGGCGCGTAGGCGGTAGGGTGCGTGGTCACCACGCACCTTACTTCAGCCGCGAAAGTTCCGCACGGTTTCAATCATCAGCGCCACATTCTCGGGGTCTGCCTCCGGCGTGATCCCGTGGCCCAGATTGAAGATATGCGGCCCGTTCTTGAAGGCCTGCACCACGCGGCGGGTTTCATCGACCAGCGCCTGACCACCTGTGACCATATGGCTGGAGGCCAGATTGCCCTGCACGCAGCCATCCTTCTGCACATGCTCGGCCGCCCATTCGGGGCTGACCGAATTATCCAGCGCAACGCAATCCGCGCCGGTCGCAGGGCCAAAGCCGATATAGCCATTCCCCGCCTCGCGCGGGAAGGCGATGACCGGAATGCCCGGATGCCGCGCCTTGATCGCCGCGGTGATCTGCTTCGCGGGTTCCAGCGCGTAGCGGGTGAAAGCCTCGCCCTTCAGCGACCCGGCCCAACTGTCGAAGATCTTGACGACCTCGGCCCCGGCCTCGATCTGCATCGACAGATATTCGATGGTGGCTTCCGTGATCCGCGCGATCAGCGCATCGAACGCCTCGGGCGCCTCGACCCGCATCTTGTGCGCCGGGGCCTGATCGGGTGTCCCGCGCCCGGCCACCATATATGTGGCCACGGTCCAGGGCGCGCCCGCAAAACCGATCAGCGTCGTCTCGGACGGCAATTCACGCGACAGGTTCTTCACCGTCTCATAGACCGGCGACAGCGTGTCATGGATCGCATCTGTCGGTTTCAGCGCCGCAACGCCCGACATATCCGTAATCGTGGACAAGCGCGGCCCCTCACCGGTCACGAACCACAGATCCGCGCCCAGCGCCTGCGGCACCAGCAGGATATCGGCAAACAGGATCGCCGCATCGAACCCATAGCGCCGGATCGGCTGCAAGGTCACTTCGGCGGCCAGTTCCGGATTGTAACACAGCGACAGGAAATCCCCGGCCTGCGCCCGCGTCGCACGATATTCCGGCAGGTAGCGCCCGGCCTGCCGCATCATCCAGATCGGCGGCGTCGGCAGGGTTTCTCCCGCCAGTGCGCGCAGGATGGTCTTTTCGGGGGCGGTCTTGGCTTTCGCAGCAACGGTCATGCAAGGGACTCCTTCTTTCATTCCTCGTCCCAATCCCGCCCGGTTTTGTCAAGTGAAGTTTACAGTGCGCTCCGGCTTACTGCGCGATCCTTTCGACAATCTCGACCCGGCGGTTCAGCGCGCGCCCCTCTTCCGTGCGGTTGGTGGCGGCGGGGGCCATCATGCCCGCACCGGCAGGCGTCATACGGTCGCGCGCAATGCCATGTTCGGCCACCAAGGCCTCGACCACCGCCATCGCGCGGCGCTGCGACAGCCCCAGATTGTAGTCAAATCCGCCAATCGAATCCGTATGCCCCACGATCACCACCTGCAGCGACGGATTATCCCGCATCACCGCGCCAAGCTCGGCGATCTGCGCGCGCGCGTCCGGCAGCAGCGCGTCGGAATTGAACTCGAAGGTGATCCCGTAGACCGCGATCCGGCCATCCTGCGCGAAAGCCGCCTCAAACGCGGACGATTCCACCAGCGGCGGCGGTGATGCTTCCGCGATCATCTCCGCCTGCATCGGCGCGCCTTCTACGACTGTGACTGCCAAGATCGGGCGCCACCCCTCATGACCCGTCGCCAGTCCGTTTACAGCAAGGATCCCCACATGGCGCGGCCCGTCTGAATCTGTGCGCGCGCCGAGGAAATACACCATCTCATCCCCCCAACTCGAACTGATCCCGATCCCGCCGCGCGCCGCTTCCCAGAATTCGCCCATGCGCCCGCGTGTGATGCAGTCATTGCCACGGCAGAAGAACACAGTCTCGAACCCCTGCGCTTCCAAAGCGCGTTGGTGATTGCGCACCACTTCCAGCGTCGTGCGGGTTGTCGGCGCAACATAACGCAGTGAAAACACGCGCCCTTCCAGATCGCGCAACCATGCAGAGGCAGGGGGCTGGGTCTCGGCGGGCAAAGCGCGTTCCGGCAAGCGGATTTCGTCATATTCGCGCAGCCGGTAGTTATCGAGCACCGCGCCCTCATAGCGACCGACAAGCGGGTGATCCGCCCCCCCGGCCACATCCGCCTGCGCCATCACACTGTGCGGCAGGGCCATCAGAATGATCAGTGACAAAACTGCATGAAACCGCATGGTCCTGTTCCCTTTTTCCGAAAATCAGCCACAGGCTACCGCGATTCAGCGATTCGCAACAGCGCGCAACTCTCTTGTTGTCATGTCCCAAACCCGCGATTATCACCTGTTGCATGAGCACAGAACACCCCACCCCCGCCTCCCCCCTCAAGATCGGCACACGCGGCTCTCCGCTGGCGCTGGCGCAGGCGCATGAAACACGCGCGCGTCTGATGGCCGCGCATGATCTGCCCGAGGCGGCTTTCGAGATCTGCGTGATCAAGACCACCGGCGATGACCGCTCACTGATCGACGCCGACCGACCCCTGAAGGAAATCGGCAACAAGGGCCTGTTCACCAAGGAAATCGAAGAGGCAATGATCGAGGGCCGCATCGACATCGCTGTTCATTCCATGAAGGACATGCCGACTGTCCAGCCCGACGGATTGATGCTCGATTGCTACCTGCCGCGCGAGGATACGCGCGATGCTTTCGTGTCGCGTCATGTGAAAACCCTTGCCGATCTGGCCCCCGGTCAGGTGGTGGGCACCTCCAGCCTGCGGCGGCGCGCGCAATTGCTGGCCTTTCGCCCGGACCTGAAAGTTGTCGAGTTTCGCGGCAATGTGCAAACCCGGCTGAAAAAGCTCGATGATGGCGTGGCCGATTGCACCTTTCTCGCCATGGCCGGATTGCGGCGGATGAACATGGCCGATGTGGCGTCATCCGCGATTGAACCAGAGGATATGCTGCCCGCGATTGCCCAAGGGGCAATCGGGATCGAGCGGCGCAGCGCGGATGCGCGCTGCGCGGCCCTGCTTGCGCCTTTGAACGACACGCCCACCACGCAGCGTCTGGCCGCCGAGCGCGCGTTTATGGCCGCACTCGACGGGTCTTGTGCAACC
>JAFIEM010000038.1 GCA_020832555.1 Natronohydrobacter sp.
TTTGGATTTTTTTTTTCGCGTTTTTCATAAAATTGTTTAATTCGGGGGGGGGGGGGCGATTTAAACGCGCCCGCCTTCGACTTATTTCCTTCAGGGCTTTTCCGGATGCATCCCTGCCAGACCTGTCGCTTGCGCCAACTTGAGTTGTTTCTGCCATTCAGCGCGGAGGAGTTGTCCTTCATGATGAATTTCCGCGCCGGAGAAGTGCATATCGCACCGGGAGAAGCGTTGTATCACGAAGGCGATGAGACATCGTATTTCTATACCGCCCGCGAGGGACAAGGTGTGCGCGTCAAACATTTGCCGAATGGCGGACGGCAAGTGGTGAACTTCATTTTTCCCGGCGATGTTGTGGGGCTTCAGGCGATCCTTGAAGGGGCGGCCTCGAATTCCGCCATTGCCGCAAGCCCGATGGTGTTGTGCCGCTTCGAAAAACGCAGACTGCACGAACTGTACCGCAACAGCCCGGATCGAGCTTATGCCCTGACCTGGATTGCTGCTGCCGAAGAACATTTTCTGGGCGAGACAATTGCCACTCTCGGCCAGCGCAATGCATTGCAACGCATGGCATGGGCGCTGCTGAAGATCCATCACCGCCTTAGCGCCATTGGTCTGGCACGGGAGGAGGGAGATGTTCCCCTTCCCTTCAAACAACGCGATCTGGCCGATGCCATGGGCCTCTCGCTGGTCCATACCAACAAGACGCTTGCACGGCTTCGGCCCCTCGCGACATGGGAAAACGGCAGGTTGCGCATCACCAACAAAGAAGCTCTCGCCGAGCTTGCGCTTACGGATTGCGCCCTGCCGCCTGACCGTCCCCTGCTATGACTTGTGCATAAGCTCTACAATAACACGCTCCAGATCCTCGGTGAAAAAGGGTAACGACAGGATGCGGTAAACCATATCCGTCGCCTCGGACGCCGGGCCGTCATCCAGCAGAATGACAGGCACACCCAGGACTTTCAGCACTGTGTGCAGCGGGCTTGCAGCAAAGAGCGCCGGTGGCATCTGCACGACTGCGATCCGCAGCACACCGTCACCAGTAAGGGTCTGCAGCGCAGCGATGGCCTCGGTTTGCGTTGCAGCAACCAGCGGCCTGCCCATTCCCTTTTGCTGCAACGTCGCTGTTACATCCTTTGCGACGAGCGCGAAATTCACACATACCAGAAAACAATTGTCCATAAGCCTCGCCACCTCATCTACGCAAGGCTCCTACCTGTACTGCTCACTACAGGTTGCGCTATAAACTGTGACATAGGTAACGTAGGGTCAGCGCGCGGCGATTTGATCCAGCGGGCCATCAAGCCACCATTCCAGCCCGGTTTGCTGAAACCTGATTTCGGTCTGCGCAGACAGTGCCATGGCCAGCATATCTTCAAGCACCACAGATCCGAACCCCCGGCGCTGCGGCGCTGTCACTTTCGGGCCATCAGTTTCCTGCCAACTCAGGTGCAGCCGCCTGGAGTCTTCGCCAACGATCTGCCAGGCAACACTGACACGCCCCTCCGCGCCAAGAAACGCGCCGTGCTTCGCGGCATTCGTGGCCAGTTCATAAATCGCCATGCCAAGGCTCTGGGCAGCCTCCGGGGTCACGTCAAGCGCCGGGCCACTGAGTTGCAGACGCTGTGCGACATCCGTATCAAAATGCGCCAGTTGCGCCCGGATCAGCGTTTCGAGATCCAGCTTTTCCGAGGGCGAATGGACCAGCAAATCCTGACAGGCCGACAGCGCCCTCAGACGCCCGCCAAAGTCGCGCACGAAATCCGAGACATCCGAAGGCTGCATCTGGCGCAACATGGATTGCACCACCGCCAGCAGGTTCTTTGAGCGATGATTGACCTCACGCATTGCATAGGCCAGTCTTTCCTCGCTACGCTTGCGCGCCGTGATATCAAAAGCCGATGGAACAAGGCAGATCACGCGCCCGGCGTCATCCAGAACCGGTGAAAGGCTGAAATCAATCGCCATACGCTCATCTTCGCTGATCCGGACAAAGGCATCATAGCGCTGCACCTCGCCACTTGCGGCGGCAGTAACGGCATCTTTCAGGCGTATGATTTCTTCCGCATCATGCGACCACCAGAAACAATCCCAGAATTTGCGCCCGATCACTTCGTCCCGTGACAAGCCACCGAGTTCCAGCGCCGGAAGATTGGCTTCGATCAATGTCCCATCGGGCGCGAGCACGCCGATCAACGAATTTGTATGGTCAAGGATCTGACGCAAACGGGACTCACTCTCGCGCAACCTTGCCTCGGTCTCCAGCCGCGTAGAGATATCGACCACAATCGCCGAAACACCCAGAAACCGCCCAGAGGCGTCGCGCAGGGCATTCACCGAACTGCTTGCCTGCAGGCGCGTGCCGTCCTTGCGCAGATAGTGCTTCTCGATCTGCGCATGATCCGCACCCGCCACCAGAGCTGCAACAGCGGTGTGGGTCGCCTCCAGACTTTCGGAAGCGGTCAGGTCCCATATGGTTTTCGTCAGCAACTCGGCTTCGCAATAGCCAAGCATCTCGCACCAGCGCGGATTGACCAATGTGATGCGCCCATGCTCGTCTGTTTCGACGAGCCCCGCAGGCATTTGGGTGATGATCCTTTGAAACCGGGCTTGGTCACGAGAGAATTGCTCCGAGGACTCTGTATGCCCTGTCGTCTGCAAGGTCACTTCCCGTATCTTGTCGCGCTCGTTCAGCATCAGCCAGTTCCAATTTTGGGAGAGGCCCTGCGCGGGCGCGGGGTATCGCAATCACCAGTTGAGACTATCTGCGGCTTTCATACAGCACAAGGGTCGAAAACCACCGTCAGGTACAGGCTAGCTTCATGGTGTTGCTGTTCATGGGTGTGATATTTCTAATCGTGGGAATGTTGATGGACATTGTTGCGGCAGCACTGATGCTCATTCCGGTGCTGATGCCCGCTGCCGTCCAGGCAGGAGTTGATCCGATGCATTTCCTGATCTTCATGACCGCAGCGCTGGCTGTGGGGCTGGCATCGCCGCCGGTCGGCACTTGTCTTTTTGCGACAGCCTATGTTTCCAGATTGCCGATGCAGGTACTGATCCGCGCTGCCTTGCCATTTTATGCCATCAATGTTCTCGTGCTGATCGCGGTCGCTGCATTTCCGCAAATCGTCCTGTGGCCTGTGCGGCTTCTGACCTGACGCGAAGGACTCCTCTCGATACGCGCCGCAGGCCGTCGGGTCAGGGCCCGGCAAACAGCCCATGCACTGCCGCATTCTTTAAGCCCTCGGAAAGTTCTCAGGCCGCAGTCATGCTCCCGCGCCACCAGTGCGTCGATAAGCAGAGCCTTAATCTTGGTCAGATCCCAGACCCCCGGCCAGATCGTTCATGTTCCAGGTGCCAACAGCAAACCGCAAATTCAGCTTCTGCTTACTCACCAGCAACAGAAGCCACCATCGACCAGCAGATCAACACCAGTGCAATAAGAGGCGGCATCGGAAAGCAGGAATACTGCCGGTCCAACCATTTCGTCGACATTCGCCATCCGCTGCATCGGGGTCTGGCTTTCGAACTCCTTGGTTTGATGGATCATTTCGGGACGGGTGTTCATCGGCGTAGCGGTATAGCCCGGACTGATCGAGTTCACACGGATACCACGGCCCACCCACTCCATCGCCATGGATTTGGACATATGGATCACCCCGGCTTTCGACGCATTGTAATGCACCTGGGACAGGCCACGATTCACGATCACGCCGGACATTGACGCAATATTGACGATCGAGCCGCCTTGACCATGCGCCAGCATCGCGCGGGCTTCTGCCTGGCAGGAAAGCCAGACCCCTTTCATGTTGATATCCATCAGAGACTGGTACTGCTCTTCAGCCATATCCTCGCAAGGATTGGCATTTGCGACCCCGGCAGCATTCACCGCCAAACGCAGGGGTCCAAGCTCGGCTTCAGTCCGCCGGACGGCCTCGGCAAGTGCTTCGCCAGAAGTGACATCAGCGCTGATCTGGATCGCATTTCGCCCAGCCGCCGTGATGAACTCAAACGTTTTCGCAAGCCCGTCATCCGTGCGCCGGTCCAGCAGGGCGACGTCAGCACCACATTGCGCGAGACCCATCGCAATGCGCTGGCCGATGCCACTTCCGGCACCGGTCACGAGTGCCACCCGACCATGCAGATCGAACAGCGCAGGGGCGTTCAGCTTTACGTCGTCCATGAAATACTCCTATCCGTGCGTTTGGGGCGCCTGTCTGCACCACTCAGGACATGATCAAGCCACCATCGACATTGATCGTCTGGCCCGTAATGTAAGCCGCATCATCACTGGCAAGAAAAGCGACCAGCCCAGCCACATCCGCGCCTGTGCCAGCCCGTTTCATCGGGATTTTCGTCTCGACCCATTCTGCCATCAGGGCACCGGGTGCATAGTCCCCCAGCATTTCACCCCATATCCGGTCATTATAGTCCCACATGTCGCTGTAGATGATGCCCGGACAGATCGCATTGACCGTGATGTTTTCGAGCGCGACCTCTTTTGCAAGGCTCTGGGTGATACCGACAACCCCCATCTTCGAGGCCGCATAATGCGGTGTATAGATGAAGCCGTCACGCGCCTGGCCGGAAGCCGTATTGATCAGCCGCCCACCCTTGCCCGAATTCCGCATCCGGCGGATCGCTTCCTGACAGCACAGAAAAACACCTTTGGTGTTTACCGCCATCGTGGCGTCCCACATCTCCTCGGTCAGGGATTCGACCTTGGCGATTGTGATTATTCCCGCATTCTGCATCGAGATATCAACCGGACCGAAGGTCTTCTCTGCCTGATCGTAGAGCGCCTTGACAGCTTCGCGGTCGGTTACGTCGCAAATCACCCCGACAGCCTGCGCACCGCTGGAGCGCAAGGTTTCCGCCGCTTCCTCGACCTGAGCCTCGACCGAAGCGATCACGACGCGCGCCCCTTCGCTGGCGAAGCGCTCCGCGACAGCGAAGCCGATGCCCCGGTTTCCACCGGTTATGACGACAGTTTTTCCCGAAAATCGGCGCATGCCTTGTTCCTTTGGCAAATTCAAGCTGTGGCGAGTTCCATGACAGAAACATCATTGGCTTCGCTGTGATCCAGAATGCCGGTCTGTCGTCCTGCTGCCATCACGAGAACGCGGTTCGAGACACCCAGAACTTCTTCGAGATCCGAGCTGACGACAATCACGGCCACGCCCTGCGAGGCCAGTTCATGGATGATTTCATAGATGGAGGAGCGCGCGCCTACGTCTATCCCCCGTGTTGGTTCGTCCAGAAGAACGACCCGCGGTCGGCGCGCCAACCACTTGGCGATCACAACCTTCTGCTGGTTCCCGCCCGACATTTGTCCGGCTTTCTGCCGACCACGCCCCTTGATCCCGAATTTTCGGATATTCTCTGTTGCGAAATCGCGCAACCGTCGGCTGCTGATCCACCCACCCCAGCCCACAGAGTCGAAATTCGAATAACCGATATTCTCCTGAATACTGTGATCAAGGATAACGCCCTGCAGCTTGCGATCCTCTGGCACAAGCACGATACCCTTTCGGATCGCGTCACCCGGCGAACGCGGTGTGATATCTTCGCCATTCAGCAGAATACTGCCATGTGTTATCGGATCCGCTCCGGCGATGGCGCGCACCAGCTCTGTCCGCCCGGCGCCGACAAGCCCGGAAATACCGAAAATCTCGCCTTTGCGGACTGAAAAACTAACCCCGCTGAAGGTGCGGCTCGCGCCGGCAAGGTCGCGGACCTCAAGCACGGTCTGTTCGTCGGGAACCGCGAGAGGGGGAAACATCTGTTCCATGCTGCGCCCGACCATGGACTCGACAATCGTCCGTACTGGCAGATCGGCCGTGTCGAACTCGCGCACCTTGGCCCCGTCGCGCATGACCACGATCCGGTCGGCGATCTGTTTGATCTCTTCCAGCCGATGCGAGATATAGATGATCCCGACGCCCTCTGCTTTCAGCCGGGCGATCTGCTGAAAGAGCAATTTCGTTTCCTCGCCGCCAAGCGCGGCGGTGGGTTCGTCAAGGATCAGCATCTTTGCATCGAGAGTCAGCGCCTTGGCGATCTCGATGAGTTGTTGGCTGGCGGTCGACAATCCATCCACCAACCGCCTTGGCGAGACATCAAGGCCAAGCCGCAACAATCCCTGCTTTGCCCGCCGCTCCATTTCAGTGCGGCCTACTGCCCCGTATCTTGTCGGATAACGCCCGACAAAGACATTCTCGGCAATCGACAGATGCGGCAGCAGCATCAGTTCCTGATGAATCATGCCAACGCCTGCATCAATCGCCTCGCGCGGGCTGGAGGGCGCGTAGGCCGCGCCCTGCCATGTCATCTTGCCAGCCGAAGGCAGTACCGTTCCCGAAATAATGTTCGACAAAGTCGATTTTCCGGCACCGTTTTCGCCGAGCAGCGCCACTACCTCGCCTGCATGCAGGTCAAAGTCGATGCCATGCAAAACCTTGATCGGACCATATGACTTGTGGATATTCCGTAATGTCAGAATGGGCTGTTTTGCATGTGGTGTCATGGCGCTGCCTTGTGCTTTTGCTCGAATACTGACCCTGAATTACGGGTGGTTCTCGACAAATTCCTGTGCATTCTCACAGGTGGTCAACACAGCATTCGGGATCTGGCGCGCCGGGATCGAGGCCCCATGATGCGCCGCAATCGCAGAATTGACCGCCAGTACACCCATCGCCTGCGTGCTCTGGGTTGCTGTCACGACGAAAGCGCCTTCGCAGCGGGCCAGATACTCAAGAGCGGCAATATCGCCGTCATAGCCACCGATGATGACCTGATCGCGCAGGCCAGCGACCTCGACCGCCTGTGATGCGCCCATCGCAAGCCCGTCGGCCTGTCCAAAGATCAGCCGCAGATCGGGATGCGCCTGGAGCATGTTCTGGGCAATCTGGAACCCTTCATCGGGCGACCACATTTCGGACCATTGCTGCGTGACCAGCTCGACGCCGGGGTTTTCGTCGATCGCCTGCTTGCAACCTTCAAAGCGCAGCACTTCCGGGGTTGTTCCGCGCTGACCGTGAATAATGGCCATTTTGCCCTCGCCTCCGGCCAGTGCAATGATATGAGCACAGACCTCATAGGCTGACATCACGCTTTCACCTGCGATGAAGGTGTCGCCGGGCTCCCCCTCGGGTTCACGGTCAACATTGATCACCGGGATGCCAGCCTGACGTGCCAGACGCGTCGGCACTGTGGCGGCGGCAGCACCTGCCGGGATATAAATGAACGCATCAATCCCCTGCGTGATCAGATCCTGTACCTGGCTGACCTGAGTGGCCGTATCGCCGCGCGCATCAACCGTGATCACCTCGATCCCCAACGCGGCGGCATAGTTTTCCACGCCGAGCTTGATCTGGTTGAAGAAATCAGCCTGCAGGTTGGGCACAGCAAGGCCGATCTTGCCGATGCCCGTTTCCTGTGCGGCACTTGCCATGGGCATCGCCACAGTCAGCGCTGTAGCTGCCAGTAGAGCGGTGAGTGTCTTTGTCATTTCCATCTCCTCCTTAATGGATTGGCCCATTGACTTCATTGGGACCGATTAAGTCCGATGCCCCGGACTCTGGGGTGCGTGGCCAGAAGTGCTCTGGCTTGACGTATTATCTTGCGGGGCGCTTGAAGGTTTCAGCGGCCACCGCCACAACGATCACCAGACCGATGATCACCGATTGAACGAAAGGCGAAACTGACAGAAGGTTGAGCCCGTTGCGCAGCACGCCGATGATCAGCACGCCAACCAAAGTGCCGCCGATACCGCCAGTGCCGCCCGACAGGCTCGTGCCGCCGATAACGACCGCTGCAATCGCGTCGAGCTCATAGGCCACCCCGATCGAAGGCTGTACAGCATCAAGTCGGGCCGCAAGCAGGATCCCCGCCAAACCGGCAAGTGTGGCACAGACAGTGTAGACCAGCACGGTAACGCGCTTGACATGAATACCAGCCAGTCGTGCGACCTCGGGATTGCCGCCTACAGCGTAGAGCATGCGTCCGCCTTGCCGATAGCGCTGGAAAAGCCATGCAAGCAAGAACACCGTCAACATGATGCCGACAGTAATCGTCAGATACCCACCATACCGAATGATCGCAGCCATGTTGAACCAGGCCGGAAAGCCGATGATCTGCGAACCGTTTGTGATCATGTTCGCCAGACCCCGCGCAATGGACATCATTGCCAGGGTCGCGATGAAGGGTGGCACCTTGAAGTAAGCAATCAGGATACCCGCGATTGCGCCTGTGATCGCCGAAATCAACAGCGCCCCCGGTATCGCCAGCGCCATCGGCAGGTCCACATGCACATTCAGGTAGCCGAGCACCATCATCGACAGCGCCAGCACCGACCCCACGGACAAGTCGATCCCACCAATCAGGATAACGAAGGTCATGCCGACCGCGATGATTCCCAGAACCGTTATCTGGTCCATGATGTTCAGGAAGTTCCTGACCGACAGGAAAGAGTCAGTCGCGAAAGAGAGGAAGACACATAGCAGCAACAGCCCGATCAAGGGCCCGGTCGCCCCACCAAAGGAAAAAAGCTCGGAAAGGCGGAGCTTTTCCTTCACGTCGGCGGGTTTCATATCCATCCTCTCCTCCCAGATGTATATTTATTCATGATTGATGAAAAATGCCTAACGTGCAGCGCCCCACTGTGTCAAGCAAAAATAGCTCAGATAAACCGCAGAAGGCGCAGCAACTCGCGACGCAATCTTGGCTTGACAGCGCCTATATCGCATGTTTATCTTTTTGTGAATATTTATTCTGAGGTGAGAAATGAGCCCCGAGACCCTTCGCGCGATTGCAAACCGTATCAGACGCCGTGACCTTCAGGCGGTCTTCGAAGCCGGTGCGGGACATATCGGCGGCGAGTTCTCCGTCATCGACATCCTGACGGCGCTCTATTTCCACACCCTCTCCGTTTCACCGGACAACCCGCTGGACCCAGCGCGCGACCGGTTGGTGCTGAGCAAGGGGCATACCGCACTCGCGCTCTATATCGTTCTGGCAGAGAAAGGGTTTATTCCGATGGAAGAGATCTCGACCTTTCTGCAACATGGTTCGCGATTGAACGGCCATCCCAACCGGGTCAAGGTGCCCGGCGTTGAAACGAATACCGGCCCACTTGGCCACGGGTTGCCCGTCGCCTTGGGAATGGCGAAGGCCGCGCGTCTGAACGGCGAAAGCTGGCGCACTTTTGTCATTACCGGCGACGGTGAGATGCAGGAGGGCTCCAACTGGGAAGCCATCATGGCCGCAGCGCAGTTTGGCCTTGGCAACCTGACATTGATCATTGATCACAACCGGCTTCAGCAGGGTGCAAGGCTGGCCGACACCAATGCGCTTGCGCCGCTTGCGCCCAAACTCGAAGCCTTTGGTTGGGATGTCGAAGAGATCGACGGGCATGACATGGAGCAAATCTGCGCAGCGCTTTCCGCGGACAGATGCCGCGCGGACACGCCGCGCTGCATCGTTGCGCATACCAACAAGGGACATGGTGTCTCTTTCATGTCGGACAATGTTGCGTGGCACCACAAGGTTCCCAATGCAGAGCAGTACAAACAGGCGATGGCTGAACTGGAGGCAGCCGCATCATGACGCACCCCTTTGAGACAGCAGAATTGCACGATTGCCGCGACGCCTTCACGCAGACGCTTGAGGCGCTTGGCGCTGCGAATTCCGATATCGTCGCGGTCTGCAATGATTCCGTCGGCTCTTCGAAACTGGGGGGCTTTCGCGACCGCTTCCCGGAACGCCTGATCAATGTCGGCATTGCCGAACAGAACATGGTCGGCGTCGGTGCCGGGCTTGCAAATGGCGGCAAAATCCCCTTCGTCTGCGCCGCCTCGCCTTTTCTGACCGGGCGGGCGCTGGAGCAGATCAAGGCCGATGTCGCCTATTCCGAAGCGAATGTGAAACTGGTGGGTATCAGCTCGGGCATGGCCTACGGTGAACTGGGGCCCACGCACCACTCAATAGAGGATTTCGCCTGGATTCGCGCCCTGCCGAATGTTCCGGTCATCGCACCGGCTGACCGAATCGAAACCGCTGCGGTTATCCGTTGGGCCGCAACCTATCAGGGAGGGTGCTTCCTGAGGCTGAGCCGGGTTGGTGTGCCGGACCTGCTTGCCGAGGGCCACATATTCGAGTTGGGCAAGGCGAACCTGTTGCGCGATGGCGATGCGCTTACGATCATTGCCAATGGCGTTCTGACACATCGCGCGATGATCGCGGCAGCGCTGCTTGCGGATCAGGGTATTTCTGCGCGCGTGCTGAACATGGCAAGCGTGCGGCCGATTGATCAGGACGCTATCGTGGATGCCGCGAAAGTCACAGGGGCTATCCTGACCTGCGAGGAGCATACGATATTTGGGGGTCTGGGCAGCGCGGTCGCAGAGGTTGTGGTGGACAATCACCCTGTGCCGATGACCCGGCTGGGTGTTCCGGGCGTGTTCGCCCATACTGCGTCGGCGAATGCGCTGCTGGATGATTTCGGCATGTCCCCGGAGGCAATAGCGCAAAGCGCAAAGGTTCTGCTGACCCGAAAAAAGGCATAGAATCATGGTGCAGAGCGCGATTCTGGCAATTGACGAAGGCACGACCAACGCCAAAGCGATCCTGTTGTCCAATTCGGGTGCCTTGCTTGCCAGCGGGTCAGCGCCCGTGCCGACCAGCCATCCCCAATCCGGCTGGGTCGAACAGGATGCCAATGCGATCTGGCAATCCACCCTTTCGGCAATCGCGACCTGTCTGAACCAGCAACCGGGCGTCAAAATCTCGGCCATAGGTATCTCGAATCAACGCGAATCCGTGTTGATCTGGGATCGCAGGACTGGCGCGGCATTGGGGCCGGTCGTGACATGGCAGTGTCGTCGGACCTCATCGGCCTGCGCGGCCCTGAAAGCGGCTGGCCACGAAGCCGAAGTGATCGCACGCACAGGGCTACCGCTGGACCCACTCTTCCCGCCGACAAAGCTTGCATGGTTGCTTGAACAACACGGTTCCGGAACGACGGATATCTGCATTGGCACGATTGACAGTTGGTTGATCTGGAACCTGTCCGGCGGCAAGGTTCATGCCACCGACAAATCAAATGCCGCGCGCACCCAGCTGTTCAACCTGCGAGATCAGTGCTGGGATGACACGCTTTGCACCCTGTTCGGTATCAGCAAGGCGATGTTGCCCGAGGTCAGGGACTCGGCGTCGATTTTCGGGACCACCCGTGGCGTTACTGGTCTGCCTGATGGCATTCCGATTGCTGCGGCAATCGGGGATTCACACGCCGCCTTGTTCAGCCATGGCGCTTTCAGCCCCGGCGATGGAAAGGTGACATTCGGCACAGGCTCGTCAGTCATGACAACTGTGCAGGACTTCATCGCCCCCCCAGACGGCCTTACGACCACGATCGCGTGGTCCTTGCAGGGCCGCCCGACCTACGCCTTCGAAGGCAATATCCTCGTCAGCGCCTCGATCCTGCCCTGGACGGCGGAAATTCTGGGACTGAAGGATGTGACGGCTCTGCTGGATCTGGCGCAGTCGGTGGACAGTTCGGAAGGGGTCAATCTTGTGCCCGCGCATGTCGGGCTTGGTGCGCCGCATTGGGCTGCCGAGGCCCGCGGATTGATCTGCGGATTGTCCTTCGGCACCCGACCCGCGCATATAGCGCGCGCGGCAGTAGAGAGCATCGCGTTTCAGGTTCTTGATGTCTTCGAGATCATGGAACATGCCGCAGGGGGTGTCGGGCGCATCTCGGTCGATGGCGGCCCCAGTCGGAACCACTTCCTGATGCAACTGGTGGCAACCTGCTTGGACCATCCTGTCACCCCTTGCCGGAATGCCGAAGCGTCGGCCACGGGTGCTGCCTATCTGGCCGGTCTTGCAACGGGGGTATGGGCTGATCTGAATGCGATTGCCCGCCTCTGCCATCATGAGGCGACGATCATGCCTGAGCCTGTCAGCAACAGCCGCGAAGCACAAAGAGCCGCCTGGATAAAAGCGATTGCCCGAACGATTTCTGCAGTATAGTGAATAATTATTCAGCCTGTCGGTCCTGAAAAGGAGTGTCCGAGAATGTCGCGCCTGAACGAGCTTCGCATGATCGCCCGGGTGGCGCAGATGTATCATGTCGAAAAGCAACGACAGGCAGATATTGCGCAGCATTTGCGCATGTCTCAGGCGACTGTCTCGCGGATGCTGAAGAAAGCGCAGGATGAAGAGATCGTGCGCACGACTGTTGTGGCACCGTCCGGCACATATGCTGATCTGGAGGCGGAATTACGCTCTCGCTTTGGGTTGACCGAAGCCATCGTCGTGGAATGCACCGAAGATCGTGACGGCGCGATCATGGCCCGCATTGGCGAAGCCGCCGCCCATTTTCTTGAAGCAACGCTGCAACCGGAAGAAGTCATCGGGGTTTCCAGCTGGTCGGAAACCATCTTGCGGATGGTCGAGAACATTCATCCAATGAAATCCGGTCGCGCAAAATATGTGGTGCAGACGCTTGGCGGCATGGGCAACCCGACAGTCCAGATGCATGCAACTCAACTGACAGCGCGACTTGCGAAGCTGACCGGCGCTCAGGCGAACGCCCTTAGCGCCCCCGGAGTTGCCCCGTCACGCGAAGCAAAGCTTGTCTTGCTGGGCGACCCATTTGTGCGCGAAACCATGGAGCTGTTCGGAAAAATCACGCTGGCGATTGTTGGTATCGGCGCGGTCATTCCTTCGGGTATGCTGGCGCGTAGCGGCAATGTGTTCTCCAAACGCGAACTGGCTGATGTCGCCGAGGCGGGCGCGGTGGGCGACATGAGCCTGCGTTTCTTCGATGCTGATGGCAAGTTCATCAAGACACCACTCGACGAGCGGGTGATCGGGATCACTCTTGAAGAGCTGTCCAAGGTGGACCGCGTGATTGCACTCGCAGGCGGAAGATCCAAGACTGAAGCGATCAGCGGCGCGCTCAAGACCGGGGTGATTGACCTGTTGATTACCGACAAGTTCACGGCCCAAAGGCTTGTTGCACCTGAAGGGCAGTCTGAAGCCGCACAGTGACGGACCGCACCGCTCTGTTCAAGAACGGTGCGTGCCATATTCACGCGGCAGATTTCTCGGGCCGAGCGATACTCTGATACAATCGCGCGACGGCTACTGCAGCGTCAGCGGCTTCTTCGCCCTTCTTGATGAAGTGATCGGCAAAGAAAGAAACGTGCTCTTCCGTAGGCTGGAAATGATGCGGCGTCAGCGAAACTGACAAAACAGGGACTCCGGTTTTCATGCCAGCTTCGAGCAGGCCGGATACGACGGCTTGTGCAACGAAATCATGCCGATAAATGCCGCCATCGACGACCAGCGCGGCAGCGGCGATCGCTGTATATTTCCCTGTCTTTGCCAGTTCCTGCGCCAGCAACGGCATCTCGAACGCGCCGGGCACATCGAAACTATCGACCTGAGCTTCCAGACCATGCTGTGCCAGACGTCGTTCAAAACCCACAAGAGCCTGATCAACAATCTCGGCATGCCAGCGCGCCTTGATGAAAGCGAATTTTGGGGATTTTGTCATTGCTTGTGATCCTTTCAAAATGACAGAATCCCAGAGCGACCAGAGCGCATGGAAGCAACTCCATGCACCCAATTCTCTACCATCCGGACTATGACCGTCGGCCCCGGAATTACACCGGATCTGCTGACCCATTCTGACGAATGGCGCTCGCGGGCTATCACCGCCGGTGGGGACTTCCACCCCGCCCTGAGAAGTCAGGGGCGTATGGGTTCTGCGCAAAATAGTCAAGTCTCAGGTCTTGGAATGCAAAGCGCGCCGCGCAGGCTGCGGATCACACGCTAACCTCACTCATGGTCGCTGCCCAACCTGTAAGCGAATCGCAAGATCGCTATTTCGACGCGCTGGCGCAGGGCGGTTTTTCGGACGATATGCATGCGCAAATCGGTCCGCGGGCGCAAAGGTCATTTGCGCAACGCAGCCTCAACCGCCTCTGCCAACCGTCCGGTGATCTCGGAAAGGTCAGCCTCGGTCACGATGAAAGGCGGCGCAAGCAGCACATGATCGCCGCGCACTCCGTCAATCGTGCCGCCCATCGGATAAACCATCAGCCCACGCGCCATCGCTTCGGACTTGATCTTCGCATGCAGCTTGCGCGACGGATCGAAGGGCGCTTTGGTGTCGCGATCTGCCACCAGTTCAATGGCCTGAAAAAGCCCCCTGCCCCGGATATCCCCCACATGGCTATGTTGCCCGAAAGCGGCTTGTAACTGCGCGTGCAACGCTGTGCCCATGGCCTGCACATTCGCCAGCAGGTTGTCTCGTGCGATCACTTGTTGCACCGCCAGCCCCGCTGCTGCCGCCATCGGATGGCCCATATAGGTATGACCGTGCTGGAAAAACCCGGTGCCGCTGGCGAAGGCGTCGAAAATCTTGCGGCTCAGTAGTGTAGCGCCGATGGGCTGAAACCCTCCGCCCAAGCCCTTGGCAATCGTCAGAAGATCCGGCGCGATCCCGTCATATTCGCAGGCATAGCGATAACCTGTGCGCCCCATGCCGCACATGACTTCATCAAGGATCAGCAGAACCCCATAGCGGTCACAGATCGCCCGGATGCGCTTGAAGTAATCCCCGACCGCCGGCACAGCGCCAGCCGTGGCCCCGACAACAGGCTCAGCGATGAAGGCCGCAACTGTTTCGGGGCCAAGCTCCAGAATTTTCGCCTCCAGCTCACCCGCCGCGCGGGCTGCATAGTCCGTATCGGTTTCGCCTTCATGCTGTTCGCGATATGCGAAACAAGGCGCGATGTGATGCGCCTCCATCAGCAGGGGCTTGAACTGCGCCCGCCGCCATTCATTGCCACCCGCCGCCAGTGCACCCAGTGTATTGCCGTGATAGCTCTGCCGCCGCGCGATGATATGGCGACGCTGCGGCTGGCCCGTCTCGGTGAAATACTGCCGCGCCATTTTCAGCGCCGCTTCGACCGCCTCGGACCCTCCCGACAACAGATAGACATGATCCAGCCCCTCGGGCGCATCCGCGATCAGATTGTCTGCAAGCTCTTCCGCCACCTCCGTTGTGAAAAACCCTGTATGCGCATAGGCAAGCTTGTCGAGTTGCGCATGCAGCGCCGCGATCACATCGGGATGGGCGTGCCCCAGACAGGACACGGCGGCCCCGCCAGAGGCGTCAATATAGCGATTGCCCTTGTCATCTGTGAACGAAATCCCGGACGCACTGACAGCACGGCGTGGCGGTGTGTGGATCGAGCGGTGCAACAGGTGGGTCATGATGTTTCTCAGCCTTTCGAGGGATGATAGGTGTTGAAGGCGGCAAGCTGGCGGTCCAGACCGTCCAATCGCGCCAGAAGCGCGGGATCATCGCCGCGCGCGACAAGGGCCACCAGAATTTCCGCAAGGGTGAAAGCCGGTGCCATGCTATGCAGGAAAGATGCGCTGTCAGTTGGCACAATCAGCGCAGGTTCTCCTTGGGAAATCAACGGAGACAGCGGTGAATCCGTCAACGCAATAACGCGCAGCCCTCCCGCGCGCGCTTGCATGACCGCCTCGACCACGGCGCGTGTGTAGGGAGCCACCCCACAGACAAACAGCACATCGGACGGGCGTGCCTGCACGAGCGCGTCGAACCCCACACCGCCAACACCATCAAGCAGAACCGCGCGATCCGAAATCAGCGAAAGCGCATACCAGACATGCCACGCCACAGCGTGACTGGACCGCATGCCAAGGCAGAAAATCCGTCCTGCCCCAGCCATCAGGCTGGCGGCCTGAGAAAGCGCGGTCAATGTCGCTGGATCACCAAGCGCGCCAATCTGTGCAGCCCCGTGCTGCACCATAGCCTGCGCTGCGGCCTCTCTCGTACCCGCCTGAAGCTTGTTGCGCCGCGCCGCCGTGGCAACAAGACCGGGCTGTCGGGCATGACGCAGCGCATCCGCATGCAGAGCACGCACCGTATCATAGCCGTCATACCCCAACGCCTGTGCGAGCCGGGTCATGGTCGCGGGCTGAACACCTGCCCGACCCGCCTGTTCACGCATGGATAACAGCGCCGCATCATGGGGATGCGCCTCGATCCAGCGCGCAGCCTTCTGCAACTGCGCAGGCAGGCTGTCAAATCGTGCGGCAAGAGTTTGAGTAAAGGATTCTCCCATAGAGGTAAGCTATCATGCTCCGATAAGATTGCAACAAGTGTTTTATGTTAGGATTTGTTTGTTTCTTTTATGCGGCGGATCAGCGGGATGGATCGTGTCGTCAGGCGGGTGTCGTGGCATCTATATGAAACGTTGCGGCGCTTTCTCATGGTTTTTCGACATAAAGCGCTGCGACTTATGATTTACCTTCATGTCCGGTAATCCTGCATTATCGGACACAAACTAATGGCAGCGAATGTCTCGCCCAAAAAGGTTCCTAAACGCGGATGAAACCTCCGATTGCCGCGCTGACAAGGCCGCGATGGATGCAGAAAAACGCCGATCCGCTACCTGATCAGTTCGACATCATAAGCCGCGATGCGCATATCGGAACTCAGCAGATTCAACCCCTCGCAACGTGCTTGCGCAATCAGCATGCGGTCGAACGGATCGGAATGATGTGGCGGCAACGCCGCCGCTGTTTCCGCATGGACCCAGGATATTGGCAAGGGACGACATCCCGCATCCTGCGCGATACGGAATATCTCGTCCGGAACCTCCAGCTTGCCAAGCGCCCGTTTGATCCCGATTTCCCAGACACTGGCCGCGGAAAGATAGATCTCGCCCGCGTCGATGGCCTGTCGCTGTGCAATCGACAGGCGCGGATCGTCAAGGACAGCCCAGAGCAACACATGCGTATCCAGCAGAATACGCACTCAATCGTCCCGGCTTTGATCGAACATGGCCGCAATCTCGTCATCACCGGCAAACATGTCCTCTGGCAAGACAAAGCCACCCTTCATCGCCCCGATCAGCGGCTGCCCCACAGGGCGCTCAGCCGCAACGATCCGCGCAACCGGGCGGCCATAGCGCGTCAGCTCAATCGCCTCCCCCGCTTCCGCACGACGAATGAGTTCGGCGAACTGCGCCTTTGCCTCGGCAATCGCGATCTGCATGATACCCTCCAGAAATGACCAACATATAGGTCATAACCTACGCATTGGCAAGAACGCTGTGCTTTCTCCTGCGGCTTCTGCGCCCCCTGCCCTTCCTTGCTTCCGAAACCCGCGCGAATATCCGCCTTGGGTGAATGTAACGCATTGAGCGTTGATTCCGCGCGAAATCGTCTCGGAAACGACAGGTCATAGAGAATCAACCAGTAAGTAAATAGATGCTTGAAAACACCCCTCAAGCTGCGGATAGCGTTACTATCCACAAATCACCATCCATTGGTCGCACCACAAGCAAAGTTCGCTGTGGATAACTTGCACCAGATTTATCGTTGTAATTCATTGCGTTATGCAAGACAAAGAAAGCACGGATCAAACCGTTCGCTTGATCTTGTGGAATCGAAACCATCAATCGCAAGATGCGCGGCGATAATTTTCCTTGAGTCTCCACCCGACTGCCTGCATATTCGTAACGCGAAAAGAATAAATAATGCATCGTTCGCGTTTCTTGAGGCCGGGCAGCCCTTCCTGAACCAAGTAACGCAGATCGGGCACCAAATCGGGCGGACACATATGCACCCTGTGCTGCATGACAAGCTTAGGCAAGACGCAGAGCGCCTTTCAGAGGCGCTTGAGCATATGTCAAAACTCTTCCTTGCCCCCAAGGAAGAAAAGACACTGCGTAGCTTCACAACCGCCGAAGTCGCGGAATTGCTGCGGGTCAGCGACGGCTATCTGCGCAAGGCGCATTTCGACGCCCGCATCCCCGAAGTCACGCAAGGCCCAAACAACAAGCGCCTCTACACCGCCGAGAACATTCTGGAGATCAGGCAAATCCTGTCCCAGAACGCCAAGGATCCCTATCAGTTTCTTCCTGGCAGACGGTCGGGCGACAAACTGCAAATCTGGTCGACGGTGAATTTCAAGGGCGGCTCCAGCAAGACGACCACCACTGTCACTCTCGGCATGCGACTGGCCTTGAGGGGGTATCGTGTCTGTCTGGTCGACGCTGATCCGCAAGCCTCGCTGACGACCTTTTTCGGCTACCAGCCCGAGATTGATTTCCGTCATGGAGGCACGCTCTACGACGCGATCCGCTACAACGATGGCGACATCTCGCGTCGCCCGATCACGGAAGTCTTGCGCAAGACCTATTTCCCTAATCTGGATCTCGTGCCCGGCGGTATCATGCTGTCGGAATTCGAGACCGAGACACCGACAGCCCTGAGCCGGGGCGAGCAGCCGGTATTCTTCAATCGCATCCGCGACTCGCTGCGGCAGGTCGAAGATGATTACGATATCGTCCTGATCGACTGCCCGCCGCAGCTTGGCTATCTGACGATGGCGGCTGTCTGTGCCTCGACTTCGCTCTTGATGACCATCATCCCCGAGCGCGTCGATCTGGCCTCTGCAAGCCAGTTCCTGACCATGGCCTCCGGTGTGCTTGAAGTGCTGCATTCCAATGGCGGGATCGGGTCATATGACAATTTCGCCTATCTTCTGACCCGCTTTGACACGGCAATCAGCACCCAGCAGGATCTGGCGGAATGGATCCGTCAATTGCTGGGCGACAGCGTGATCAGAACACCATTTGTCAAGTCATCCGCCGTCAGCGAGGCCGGGCTGTCCCAGAAAACCATCTTCGAAGTCGATCTCGCTGGAACTAAGAACAGGAAAACATATGACCGCGCGCTGGAATCGGTGATCAGCTTCTCCGATGACATCGAGAAGATGATCCAGAAAGCCTGGGGTCGTGGAGGTGCCGATGAAACGTGATCTTCTCGCCAAGAGCCTCGCGCAGATGGGCAGCAAGACCGCCGAACAACCCGAAACGCCGACCAAACCACTGGGCGAAGCCCCGCGTTCGCTGAAAAGCATGTCTGACGTGCTGTCGCAGGTTTCCGCGCAATCGGCGCAGGATGTAGATGTCGCCGATATCGCCGATTCCGAAATTGCCGACCGTTTCGATGTGCATGAGGGGCTCGACGACCTGATCGAGTCCATCCGCAGTTCCGGGCAGCAGCTCCCTGCCCTGCTGCGCTATCGGCGCGGTGCCGGACCCCGCTACGAGGTAGTCTATGGTCGCCGCCGTATCGCCGCCTGCCGCGCGCTCGGGATCAAGGTCAAGGCCTATATCAAGGAGATGGATCAGCGCGAGGCGCTGGTCTCTCAAGCACTGGAGAACTCCGCACGGCTTGAGCGCAGCTTCATCGAACAGGCCATCTTCGCAACACGGTTGGAAGAGCAAGGTTTTTCACGCGCCGAAATCGGCGATGTATTGGCCGTGGACAAGGGCACGCTGAGCAAGCTGCTTAGTGTTGCGCGTGAAGTGCCCGATAAGGTCATCTACAGGATCGGTGCCGCTCATGACGCCGGTCGCCGACCGTGGCTGGAACTCCGGCGCTTGATCAAGATCGAGAACGCCCCTGCCACGGAAACCTTGCTGTCGCTGATCCCGGAACAAGGCACGCCCGCCGAGAAGCTTTCCGCAACGATCACAGCCTTGCAGAAGATCGAGAGCGCGGCGCTGGCAACATCACGATCACAGTCGAAACGACCGCCGCCCGCTGCACCAAGATCGCTGGGTGCGGCACCGGTGGCCGTCAAGGCGAAAGGTCGGCGCCTTGTGATCGAAGTCGCAGAGCGCACGGAACAGGGTTTCATCAGTTTTGTCGAAGAGAACCTGGAACGTCTCTATGACGATTGGAAAGGCAAACAAAGCTGAGGCAAGGCTTCAGGCTAAGACATTGATTTTATTAGGTTGACCATGGTCAACTTGATGAGGCAGAGGAAAAAACAACAAAGGAGGCAGACTGAAACGCAAAAAGAAACCCCCCGAAGGCGGTGAAGCACTCCAGAGGGTCCCGATTTACTAGCACTTTATTGGTACCCCTAAATACGTCTCCCTGCAACACCGATTTTGGTGAACGGTCGATTTTTGCCGTCTGAAATCACATGCAAGAAGCAAATGTCACGACCCAACCGGTCGAGGCACAGAACACCTGTGCCTTGTCGGACCCCCTGCCCTTCGACGGTATGGGCGCTATCGCACATCAACCTCACTTCAGACCCATCACCAGACGCGCGCTGATGGCCGCGGTCAACACCGTTGCCAAAGACATTGGTCTACGCGCGGCCTCGGTGGTGGTCATTGACGCATTGCTCAGCTGCCTGCCCTGCAAGGATCGGACGACCGGACAGGATAATCCGATCACACCGTCCACATTGCTGACCGTCTTTGCCGCCAATACCACCCTCTGTTTTCGCGCAAAGGGGATCACGGATCGACAACTCAGGCGTCATCTGGAACGGCTTGAAGAGATCGGCCTGATCCAGCGCAAGGACAGCGCCAACGGCAAACGGTTTCCCGTCCTGCGCAATGGTCGCGTCATCGGGGCGTTTGGAATTGATCTGTCGCCACTGCTCACAAGATCCGAAGAACTCCGCGCACTGGCAGAGAAGCGGCGTGCAGAAGCAACAGAGCTGCGCGGATTGCGCGCCTGTATCCAGAAACTGCGGCAGGACTGCCAGCGCCTGGCCCTGAGTGCCGAGGTCCAGGAATTCCTGGAAGCGACGCGAAACGCGATGCGCAGGGCTTCGACCACAGTGATTCACGCCCGCACGCTGATCGCACAACTGACCGCAATCCTGGAGGAATGCGCATCACAACCAGCCAGAAAGAACAGCGCGCAAGAACCTGAAACCGTGGCCAATCCGGAACCATGCACCTTGATAGAATCATCAGGAATGTCCGCCTCTGACGGACAAAACGTCCGCCACAAAGAGACACAAAACCCATATACAAAAAAAACCAACACCGACACGGACCCGGAATTCTGGAGCGAACTTCAACATTTGCACAGCTTCTATCCGGAACCTCCCAAGTCCGAGCACAGGACACTCCAGATCATTTTCGAATTCGGAAAGATGCTGAGAATAACCCAAGACACGTTAACCGATGCAATTGCGCGAATCGGGACCAGAGGAACATTGACCCTGCAAGACCAAATGGCCGGGAAAAGCGATGCTATCAACGATTTTGATGCCTATGCGCAACGTGTGGTCAACAGAACGAAGCGAGTTGGCCATGGCCAACTGGCCATCCCGCTGTGTTGACCGGATTTTCACATGACAGTTTGGGTGATCCATGCGGACGCGCGGGGCTTGGAAGGGCAGGGAGCTGGTCAATACAGATTGGAATGGGCGCAGAACACGCTTTCACACCGAAATGCTCACGTAAACATAATAAAATCAATGAATTGCATGTCAACTTACCCTGCAAGCCTATTGCGCATGAAAAAGCCCCGAGAATGATCTCTCGGGGCTTCGAAATCCAAATCTATGGAAACTTAGCTTCCGCTTGGCTCTTCTTCATCACCTTCCTCGACAGTCCCGAACTGTGCAAGGAACGCGATGATATCATTTGCTGTTGCTTCATCCCGCACCCGGAACGACATCTGGCTACGCGCCCGGTTGCTGCCAAGCTTTTCACGCAGATAGGTATTCGGGTCCAGAAGGTAGCCCACCATCTCTGCCTCGTCCCAGACAAGCCCTGCTTCACCGGCTTCAACGATGGAAGCTCCAAAGCGGAAACCATCATAGCTTCCAGCCTGACGTCCGATGACACCGTAAAGATTTGGGCCAGTGCGGACATTCGGACGCCCGGCGAGAACTTCGCCCTCCGCATCCGTCACATTGTGGCAGTTCTGGCACTGGCTCTGAAACGCGCTTGCGCCAGCTTCGATATCCCCGGCATGTGCCGAAAGGGATGACAGGCCAAGGACAACTGCGCCAAGAGTGGCACGCATTCTGTAGGTCATTTAGGTAGCCTCCCGACTGTATGAGATGGTTTAGCTGTAGTTCCGGATCAATTAGTCAAGGGTGTATCACGCAACTGCATGAGCCAGGGCGCATTGCCGCCAAAGCGAAGCCAGCGCCGCCACAAGATGATCGATATCTGCATCCGAATGCAGCGGTCCCGGCGTGATGCGCAACCGTTCGGTGCCTTTGGGAACAGTTGGATAGTTGATCGGTTGTACATAGATGCCCCAGTCCTGCATCAGAATGTCCGAGATCATCCGGCACTTGACCGGATCACCGATCATGACAGGAATGATATGGCTGTCATTGGCCATATGCGGAATGCCCTGTGCATCAAGTTTCGCGCGCAGCTTCGCGACACGATCGCGCTGTACCAGCCGCTCCTGGGTCGAGGCTTTCAGGTGCCGGATCGACGCTGTGGCAGCGGCGGCACAGGCCGGGGGCAGGGCGGTCGTGAAGATGAAGCCAGAGGCAAAGGACCGGATGAAGTCACACAGTGCCGTCGAGCCGGTGATATATCCGCCCACGACGCCGTAAGCCTTGCCCAGCGTGCCCTCGATCAATGTGATGCGATCCGCAAGCCCACGCTCCTCTGAAATACCGCCACCGCGTGGGCCATACATGCCGACGGCATGCACCTCATCCAGATAGGTCATGGCCCCGTGGGCCTCGGCCACTTCCACGATCTCGCGCATCGGGCAGATATCGCCATCCATGGAATAGACGGATTCAAACGCCACGATCTTCGGCCGGTCGCCGACAGCTCTCAGCTTGCGATCCAGGTCGCGCCAGTCGTTATGCTTCCAAAGCACCTTGTCGGCGCGGGAATGGCGGATGCCTTCGATCATGCTGGCATGGTTGCCTTCATCCGAGAGGATCACCGCACCCGGTATTTTCGCGCCAAGAGTCGACAGAGCAGCCCAGTTCGAGACATAGCCACTGGTGAACAGCAGCGCCTGTTCCTTGCCATGCAGATCGGCGAGCTCTTCTTCCAGCAACCGGTGCATATGGTTGTTGCCAGAGATGTTCCGGGTGCCGCCAGCGCCGGTGCCGCAGCTTTGCACGGCATCGACCATCGTCCCGACCACATCGGCGTGATGGCCCATGCCCAGATAGTCATTCGAGCACCAGACAGTGACTTCCTGAACCTCCTCGCCAATGTAGCGCTTCACCTTGGGGAAATTTCCGCATTGGCGCTCGACTTCGGCAAAGACGCGGTAATTGCCTTCGCGCTTGAGCGTCTCCAACGCCTGTTTGAAATGCTGATCAAAGTCCATTGGGATCCCCTCGGTCATGTTTTTGGTTGTTTTGGTGAAGTGGCCGGAATCATCCAGCGCCAGAGTTTGTCATCGCGCACGCGCCAGACCATGAACCAATGTTCCAGCAGCGCCAGCGCCGTGAGCATGGATAGCAGCGTGAAGCCGATGATGGCGCCCTGATCGGCTGCGCCATGCGCGCGCCAGAGGCGTTCGAGAAAACAGCCCACAGCCAGCGCAAGAAGCGTGACCGAGAGCGGAAAGAAACCGCTGACCGGGCCCTGACGGAAATAACTGGACAGATGCGACAGTGGCTTGGGCAGGAAATCCGTGTTGATGCGTGGCACACCAAGGAAAAGATTCAGCTTGGCCGAGATACGCGCAAGAAAGAGTACCAGAAAAGTCCAGAGGGCAAACCCGTTATCAGCCGTGAATGACGCGAAGAAAAGCGCGCAAAGTATTGAAAACAATAATAATTCATGCCAAGCAACTGTTCTGAATGCGGCCCAGAAGCGTTGGCCGGGTGTCAAGAGGGCAGGGCAGGGGGCAGTATTGGGCCCGGTGATGACCCCGGACAGGAAAGCAAGCTCCACCCATCCCCAGAGCGCGAGCGCCGACAGGAAGGCTAACCAGACATTCTGCGGGCTTGCTTCGTTGAGAGTTGCACTGACACCAAGCGCGCCTGCCGCGAGCAGCGGCAGGGACAGAAGGACGGACCAGATATGCTGATCCGGCCCGCCCTTGTCAGCACTATGGACGCGCCACAACAGGATGCCCGTTGCAAACCACCACAGGAAGAGCGCAGCGAGTGCGGCGATCCAGGGGGTCTCATACATGGGCTGTCTCCTGCGAGCTGGGGTAAGGTGCGTGCTCAGCACGCACCCTACGGTTCAGTAGGCCGGTTCCAGTCGGACCGAGGCGGGGGGCGTGCTCTTCTTCACCGGGATCGTGTAGAGGCTGGCAAAGGCCAGAGCCGCCGATGCGCCGGCTGTCAGCTTCGCAAGCTGGCCACCAAGCCCGCCCTGTTTCTCTGCCGCTTCCATCTTGCGGAATGCGCGTTCCATGCGCTTGAGGTTCGGCATCCAGCGCGGATGGTCGATATCCAGTTCCATCGGGAAAACCTGTTTCGCGATCTCGGATGTCTTGCGGAATACTTCCTGGTCATACCAGTCGATATCGACACCAAGCGCTTCATGGAACGCAGGCCGCGCATGATCGCGCACATACATGGTGGAATAGACCGCCGTCAGGAAGAAGCGGATCCACAGCTTGTTGGCGAAACTCGTCGTCAGCTTGGGATCGGTACGCATCAAGAGCGCAAATGCCTCACCATGGCTGAACTCGTCATTGCACCATTCCTTGAACCATTTGAAAATCGGGTGAAAGCGCTGATCCGGGTTCGCCTCGAGATGGCGATAGATGGTGATATAGCGCGCATAGCCGATCTTTTCGCTGAGGTAAGTGGCGTAATAGATGAACTTGGGCCGGAAATAGGTGTATTTCTTGGCCTTGGTCAGAAAGCCCAGATTGACGGCAACACCCGCTTCGCGCAGCGCGTCATTGATGAACCCTGCGTGCCGCGCCTCGTCGCGGGCCATGTAGTTGAACAGCTCGCAGATGTCGGGGTTCTTGCCGCGGCGCTTCATTTCCTTGTAAAGCACGCAGCCCGAAAATTCCGCCGTGCAGGAGGACACCAGAAAGTCGATGAACTCGCGCTTCAGCTTCGGCTCCATATTGTCCCAATCGACCTTGTCCCAAGCTTCGGTCTTCTTGAAATGGCCCTTGTTGGGGTCCGCTTTCATCTGCCCGATCAGCTTATCCCATTCCGCGCGCACAGGTGTCACGTCGATCCGGTCCAACTCGTCGAAATCGGTGGTGTAGAAACGCGGGTTCAGCAGGGTCGATTCCTGCGCCATCGCGTCAGTGTCGAACTTGTCGGCAATCTCGGCGTGCAGCTCGTCATGTGTGGTGGCATGCATGTTCATACGCTCATCTCCTCTGAGAAAGAGAATTCACAGAGTTCCATGAATTCGAAATCGCCCGTCAGCCGTGTCCAGAGCCGTTCCAGAGCGGTGGCCCGCGTGATGGTGGCCATCCGGTCCTCGACGATCAGCTCGCCCCAGGCCGCCAGCACGGGCGGCCCCTGAACCAGCACCTCGTCGCCGGGATGAATGACAGAGCCATCATTGAACCGGACATGGGCATGCAGAGCTTCAAAGCGGTGCGACACTTCGACAGTGCAGGGCACCTGTTCGACCTTTCGAGAGAAGAGTGACATTGATTTATTCCCTTTGTTTTTGTGGTGGTCTTATTGGATATTCAGCAGCCGTTCGAATGCGGCCTTGTTGTCGCTGCCGAACTGGGTCAGCTCGACGCGGTAATCTGTCAACGGATCGATGGCGGCCAGACGGCCATTCTCGAAACGCACGATCTCAATCGGCAGGCCGGGGTCTATGCCGTGACGGCGACGCATGGTCATCAATCCATTCTGGATGACCGTGACAAACCCGCCATGCGCCATATCCGCAATCAGATTGCCCTCGGCATCCAGCACCGTAACGGCTTGCGCATCATTGCCGATCAGGCTGATGGTCCAGCTTTCCACGATAGGTGCGGCCTGCGGCACGGCAACCTGTGGCCGGTCGGTCAGGCTGGCATAGCCCACCATCACAAGCGCCGCGACCGGCAGGGCAAACATGGCACGCACCAGACCAATCGGGATCATGTCGTTATTGTCAGTACGCTTGAAATTCGGTGACGGTTGCATCGGCATGTCAGAACCTCACTCCGCTGCGACCAGATCGCGCGCAGGCGTCTGGCGTTCGATGACAGGCTGGCTCAGGCGCGCTTCGGCGGCTTCGGCCAGAATGGCGGCAACTTTCGCGGCCTCGGGGATGGCGCGCAGCGCGGGCTTGGTCACGCGCACATGGCCGGGGCGGCAATGCGGCCAGAGGATCAGGTAAGAGAACTTCGTCTCACCCAGTGTCTCTAGCGCAATCGTGCCGGTCCCATTGCGCTGCGTGGTCAGATCGGCGCGGGCAATCTGGCGGAAGGGCAGGTTCAGCGTGACTGTCAGCGCCGCCCCGATCCGCATCGCAACACGGGCCGAGGTCACAGTATAGACAGTGCTGCGCGCGACCACAGCCGCCAGTGCAAGGATCACCGCCATCGCCGCCAGCCACAGCCCGACATAGGGCAGTCCAAAGGCGATAGCGCCCGCAAGCCCTGCATCCGCAGCCCCGACCGAGGCACGCCAGCCCACGATCACCACAAAATAGGCGGTGATCCAGGTGATCTTGAACGCGTCCCGCGCCAGCGCGAAAGTGTCAGGCCGACCCTGCCACAGGATGATCTCATGCTCCGGGGGCCGTTCCGGCAATCCCTTCACGGGTTCAAAGGCGAAATCATCATGTGACATGGGTCGGTCCCTTTTTTGTTATGGGTCGAAAGGTATCTGGCCTCAGACCGGATCGGTCATGGCCTTGGAAAGCGCCTTCCACTGCGAGGCGCGCTTGTCAGCGGTGTAGAGATAGCCGCCCGCGACATAGGCCGAGACCTTGTCCTCTTCGAGTTTGGTGATCTGCGCATCCGATGCGATTGTCGGTATGTCGCGGAAACTCTCGGAGTCGAGCGCATTTACGATCACCCGGTCTGCCTTGATCTTGGCCAGCGCCATCGGCACCAGCCGCTTGCCGCCATCATCCAGCGTCACTTCCAGATAGCGCACCATCTGCTCGGGCACATCGACCCACATATCGCTGACCTTGCCGGGGCTCTTGCGGTCATGGCACATCACCGCCAGCCCACGCGGATCACGCCCTGCGGAAACCGCAAATTCGCCGACTTTCGCCATCGGTTGAATTTTGGCATGGCCGTGCCCATCCAGTTCCGCCTCGTCCCGGCGCGCGGACCAGGCCGCCGGACCAACCCCGTCCTTCAGGGCATTGCCGGTGGGCGCGAAGGGAAAGCCAGTGCCGCCCGAAGTCGGCGCCAGCGCCAGATCACGCGCTTCACGCTCGAAATTCGGGGCTTTGTATTCGCCCCGGCCATGCGGCAGGATAAAGGTCTTGGGTTCGGGCACCGACAGGTTCGATCCCGTCAGAGTGCCGTCCTCGTTTTCCAGCGGATAGCCTTCGCGCTGGTTCTCGCGCTGGATGTAGTAGATCAGCCCGGCGAAGAAGATCCAGAACATGTAGAGAGAGATCAGCGCCAGATCGAAATTGCCGAAAAACAGCCAGCCATAGGGAGTGTCCATGGTCTTTCCTCCGTGGGGTCAGGTTGGGAAATCGGCCAGGCCGATCCGTTGATTGCGATTTTGGTTGGGGTCGAAAATCCGGGTCCGCACCAGCGGGCCAAGGATGACGAGCGTCAGGAACAGAAGCCCGATCTCGATATGGTAAACGACGGAATAGCCGATATCGGGGGTCATCAGGCCCGCGCCCAGGTGGCCCGCATTGGCCAGCCCCTGCACCGTGTCGCGGATGCCGCCGCCCAAAGCGACGGCCAACCCTGCAGCCGTCGCCTGCGCCGCACCCCATGCGCCAAGCGCCATGCCACCACCGACAACACCGCGCCGGGGCATTTCCATCGCCGCGGTCAGGGTCGCCACAGCAAACAGGCCAAGGCCGAAACCGATCCCGAATGCGCCAGCATAGAAGATACCAGCCGATTGCAGCGGCCCGGCGAAGATCACGGCGGAAAAGGCGAAGATACCTGCCAGAATCCCGCGCGCGGCCATGCGGAACTGGTCCATGCCTGCCGCCAGCCAGCGCGCCGCCAGCCAGAAGCCGATCAGCGCACCCACGGCCCAGACCGCCGTCAGCGTGGTGGTCGCGGCGACGGACAGTCCAAGAATCTCGCCGCCATAGGGTTCCAGCAGCACATCCTGCATGTTGAAGGCCAGACCACCCACGAACACGACCGCCAGCAACCGCCCCGCCTGACCGCCTGACATGTAGTCGCGCCATGCATCACGGAAGGCAGGTTTCGGGGCCGCGCGCTCTTCGCGGGTCATGGGTTTGATCTTTTCCTGCTTCCACAGCGCGATGACATTCAGCGCCAGTGTGAACACCGCGCAGCCCTGCACCACCTGAATCAGCCGCAAATCACTGAAATCGCGCAGCAGGTAGCCCACGATCAGCGCCGAAATCGCCATGCCTGCCAGGAAAGTCACATAAAGCAGCGCCACGACACGCGGGCGCGTTTCATCATCGGCACGATCCGCCGCCAGCGCAATGCCCGCCGTCTGGGTCATATGCAGCCCGAAACCGGTCATCAGAAAGGCCAGCGCCGCGATAACCTCGCCCGCGAAGGGGACGTCATGGACGACATCGCCGGTCAGAACCAGCAGCGCGAAAGGCATGATCGCCAGCCCGCCGAATTGCCAGAGCGAGCCGAACCACAGATAGGGAACACGTTTCCAGCCTATGGCCGAGCGGTGATTGTCCGACTTGAACCCCAGGAGCGCGCGAAACGGCGCGATCAGCACTGGCAGCGCGATCATGAACGCCACGATGCTGGCGGCCAGCGACAATTCCACGATCATCACGCGGTTCAGCGTGCCCAGAAGCAGCACGGTCGCCATGCCCACCGACACTTGAAACAGTGACAGGCGCAGGATCTGGCGTAGCGGCAACCCTTCGGAGGCCGCATCCGCGAAGGGCAGCCAGGACATGCCGATCTTGCTGAACATAGCCTTTGGAATGATCATGACGCCACCCGCAGACATTCAGAGATGTAGAAACCCCGCGACACCCGGCCCACGCGGCTCAGCCCCGACACATTGATCCGGCGATGGTCATGCGGGATCATGGTGGGCGAGCGGTCGGCACGCGGAAACAGGCGGCCCGCATGCCACATGGTCATCAGAAGCGGCGTGCGCGGCGCGAGTGTGAACACGATCTGGCTTGCGCGTGCGCTCAAGCTGTCCAGCGCGGCCTCCAGATCAGGGCGCGTGTAATAGATCAAGCTGTCCATCGCGATGACATGATCGAAACGTCCCAATGCGGCGCTCAACATATCGCCGGAACGGAAATCCACCCGACCCGCCAATTCTTCGGGCAGACGCTTGGCTGCGATCTCGACCAGCTTGGGCGAGATGTCGATGGCCACCACATCCGCCCCCCGCGCGGCCAGTTCCGCAGTTGCGGCGCCAGTGCCGCAGCCTGCATCCAGCACCCGCGCGCCGCGCAGATCGCCGGGAAGCTGCGCCAGCATCATCGCGCGCATCGTGTCGCGGCCCTCGCGCACCGTCTGACGAATACGCGAGACCGGCGCATCCGAGGTCAGCCGTTCCCAGACGCGCGTCGCCGTGCCGTCAAAATAGCTCGCCACCCGCGTGCGGGTCGCATCATAGCTGGAGGTGGGCGTCAGATCGCGCATCAGTCAAATCCAAGCAGCTCGAAAATATCGCGGTCGGGCAGGGGGGCGGGGTTCATCGCGTCGGTGCCGTTGTAAAGCGCCTCGGCCAGCCGCATGTATTCCGCGCGACAGGCCAGCACGTCCTCATCCGGGTCCATCTCGAAGAGCGTCTTCTTCTTCAGACGCGAACGGCGGATCGCATCCACATCTGGCATATGGCCGATCCGCTTGAAGCCGACTGTGTCGCAGAACCGATCGACTTCATCGGTTGCGCGCGACCGGTTCGCAATGCAGCCTGCCAGCCGCACCTTGTAATTGGCAGATTTCGCCTGCACGGCGGCAATGATCCGGTTCATCGCATAGATGCTGTCGAAATCATTGGCAGTGACGATCACCGCCTTGTCGGCATGCTGCAAGGGGGCTGCAAAGCCACCGCAAACCACATCCCCAAGCACATCGAAGATCACCACATCCGTGTCATCCAGCAGATGATGCTGTTTCAAAAGTTTCACGGTCTGACCCACGACATAACCGCCGCAGCCGGTGCCTGCGGGCGGTCCGCCTGCTTCCACACACATCACGCCGCCCCAGCCTTCGGTCACGAAGTCCTCGGGGCGCAGTTCTTCGGGGTGAAAATCCACCTCTTTCAGAATGTCGATCACGGTGGGCTGCAACCGGCCTGTCAGCGTGAAGGTGCTGTCATGCTTGGGGTCACAGCCGATCTGCAACACCCGCTTGCCTTGCGCCGCAAAGGCGGCAGACAGGTTGGAACTGGTCGTCGATTTCCCGATCCCGCCCTTGCCATAGACCGAAAACACTTTCGCGCCCTCGATCTTCGTAGCGGGGTCCAGATGCACCTGCACCGAGCCCTCACCATCGCGCCCTTTCAGGTCGGGTATCTCATCTCTGGGGCTCATTGTGACTTTCCCTTCATCTTGCAAAAAATACTCCGGGGGGTCCGGGGGGCTGGCCCCCCGGCCTTTCCAAACCAGGCTATAGTCGCGGTGCTGCTCATTCGGCGGGAATACCTTCGACACCATATTAGATTTAAT
>JAFIEM010000179.1 GCA_020832555.1 Natronohydrobacter sp.
GGCACCACCGGCACCGATCTGGTTCTGAAAGTCGTGCAGATGCTGCGCGCCAAGGGCGTTGTCGGCAAATTCGTCGAATTCTACGGCCCCGGTCTGGACAAGCTGCCGCTGGCCGACCGCGCGACCATCGCCAACATGGCCCCGGAATATGGCGCGACCTGCGGCTTCTTCCCGATCGACGACGAAACGCTCCGCTACCTGCGCGGCACCGGTCGCTCGGAAGAGCGTATCGCGCTGGTCGAGGCTTACGCCAAGGAAAACGGCTTCTGGCGCGGGGCGGATTACGCACCGATCTATACCGACACGCTGGAACTCGACATGGGCACGGTCGTCCCCGCCATCTCTGGCCCCAAGCGCCCGCAGGACCACACGCCGCTTGATCTGGCGGCGCAAAACTTCCTCAAGGTCGTGAACGAATATCGCGGCACTGCTGCTGACGCCGCAGCGCAGGACATGGCCGATGAAGGCCCGGCCCCCTCTGCCCCCGCCGACCCGCGCAAATCCGCCGCCGTCGCAGGCGAGGATTACACGCTGCGCGATGGCTCGGTCGTAATCGCCTCGATCACATCCTGCACCAACACTTCGAACCCCTATGTCATGATCGGCGCCGGTCTCGTGGCCCGCAAGGCCCGCGCACTGGGGCTGACCCGCAAGCCCTGGGTGAAAACCTCGCTCGCGCCCGGCTCACAGGTCGTGTCCGCCTATCTGGAGGCGGCAGAACTGCAAGAGGATCTCGACGCCATCGGTTTCAACCTTGTTGGCTATGGCTGCACCACCTGCATCGGCAACTCCGGGCCCCTGCAAGAGGAAATCTCGAAAGCGATCAACGAAAACGACCTGATCGCGACCTCGGTCCTCTCCGGCAACCGCAATTTCGAAGGCCGCATCTCCCCCGACGTGCGCGCCAACTACCTCGCCTCGCCGCCCCTCGTCGTGGCCTATGCGCTGGCCGGTGACATGAATATCGACATCACCCGCGACCCCATCGCGCAAACCCCCGAAGGCAGCGATGTCTACCTGAAAGACATCTGGCCCACCTCGCAGGAAGTGGCCGAACTGGTCGAACGCACCGTCACCCGTCAGGCGTTCCAGTCGAAATACGCCGATGTGTTCAAGGGCGACGAGAAATGGCAGGGCGTCCAGATCCCCGAAGCCGAAACCTATGACTGGCCCGCATCCTCGACCTATATCCAGAACCCGCCCTATTTCCAGGGCATGTCGAAAGACCCCGGCGTCATCAGCGATGTGAAGGGCGCGCGCGTCCTCGCGATCTTGGGCGACATGATCACCACCGACCACATCAGCCCCGCAGGCAGCTTCAAGCAGACCACGCCCGCAGGCCGCTACCTCGAAGAACGCCAGGTCCCGGTGCGCGAATTCAACTCCTACGGCTCGCGTCGCGGCAACCACGAAGTCATGATGCGCGGCACCTTCGCCAATATCCGCATCAAGAACGAGATGCTGGAAGGCGTCGAAGGCGGCTATACCAAAGGCCCCGACGGCACCCAGACCTCGATCTATGACGCTGCAATGGCCTATCAGGAGGCTGGCGTTCCGCTGGTGATCTTCGGCGGCAAGGAATACGGCGCAGGCTCGTCGCGCGACTGGGCGGCCAAGGGCACCTCGCTTCTGGGCGTCAAGGCCGTGGTGGCGGAAAGCTTCGAGCGCATCCACCGCTCGAACCTTGTGGGCATGGGCGTCATCCCGTTTGAATTCACCAGCGGCGACACCCGCAAATCGCTGGGTCTGACGGGCGATGAGACCGTCTCGATCACCGGGCTGGAAGGCGATCTGAAACCGCTCTCCGAAGTGCCCTGCACGATCACCTATGCCGACGGCACCGAGAAGACGATCATGCTGAAATGCCGGATCGATACCGCCATCGAGAAGGAATATGTCGAACATGGCGGCGTGCTGCACTATGTGCTGCGCGATCTGGCGGGCGCGGCGTAACCCCGCCCCCACCGACTGATACGGAAAACCCCGGCCTTTGTGCCGGGGTTTTTCTTGCCTCACCCCCAAACGCTTGCATTTTTCGCAAGCAACCCCTATCTTCGTCGCCATGAACAGCAAGCATCGCAAGACCCTTGCCCTTGTCTTCACCGATCCGGTTTCAGGCACGCTCGAATGGGCCTCGATTGAAAGCCTCCTCCTCGCCGCAGGCGCGCGCCTGATCGAAGGGCGCGGCTCGCGGGTCCGGTTCGAGAAGGATGGCGAGGTCGCCACCTTCCACCGCCCCCACCCGGCCAAGGAAGCCAAGCGCTATCAGCTCCGCGATGCCCGCGACTTTCTCGAACGGATCGGGGTAACACCATGACCAACACCATGAGCTACAAAGGCTATTCCGCCCGCATCGCCTATGATGACGAAGACGGCATCTTCACTGGCCAGATCGCAGGCATCCGCGACCGCGTGGGCTTTCATGCCGACACGGTTGAAGCCCTGCGCGAAGCGTTTCATGAGGCGGTCGAGGATTACATCGACACCTGCGCGAAGATCGGCAAGGAGCCGCAGAAAACCTATTCCGGGCAGGTCATGTTCCGCGTCAGCCCCGAAGTGCACCGCCGCGCGGCGCTGGCCGCCGAACTCGCGGGCAAGAGCCTGAACCAATGGGCCGAGGATGTGCTGGACCGCGCCGCGCGGTGAACGCGTCGCACAGAATAGGCGCAGAGCCGACCGCAGACTGCGCCGCCGCGCGGGGGATATAGCGCCAACGGCTGCTATGCGGGACGAAGGGGACAGTCGCTCCGTGATGTCGTAGCCCTGCGCTGGGGTTGGACAGGGTCGACCAGAAGCAATTTCTTGCTTACAAATCGGCGGTTGCGAGCCTATATTGCGTTGGAAAAGCGCGGCGTATTCGGAGTAAGAGCACTTATGGAGCTTAGAATATGACCTTCAAACGCACCTTGTGGACAGAGTCATTTCCGCGAGAAAACATTCCTAAATTCCCCTGCCCATCGTGTGAAGATGGACGCCTGATCGCTCAAGAAGGCAGTCTTTTCATTGGCGAGCCAATTTATTCGAAGGTTGCAAAGTCGCACAACAATTGGGAACCAGACTGGGATGTAGAACGGTTTTCACATAGACTACTTTGCGATAACGAAGATTGCGGAGAAATCGTTACAATTCATGGTAAAACAACTTTGGTTGAGGAATATAACGATGAGTTTGGCTGGGGACTTGTTTCGGTCTTACAGCCCAGTTCCATTGCTCCTGCTCCACCGATCATTGCTCTACCTACTAATCTCCCTGCTGCGGTCATTCGGCAGATGCGGAAGGTATTCGCATTATTCTGGGTTGACATTGGGAGCGCTGGCAATCGGTTGCGATCCAGTTTGGAAGGGGTTCTCGACGACCTTCACGTTCCTCGACAGGTATTAGATCAGAAAAAAGGAGCTATGATTGATCTTGATCTCAATAGACGTATTCAGCACCTAGAGAAGCAATCACCAGACCATGCTCAGACCTTCCATGCCTTGAGAATGATCGGAAACATTGGGTCTCATACTGCAGAGCTTTCTCGGGAAGCTCTATTGGATGCCTTGGAGCTTTATGAAGACGCCTTGACGGAGATTTACTCAGACCGCAAAGCGTACCTTGAAGCACTCAAGAAGAAGATAATTAAGACAAAGGGGCATTATTAGGTTACTTCTGACGAGGGGGATCTGGCCACGAACCGACGTCAAAAGATAAGTAACAGCATGGCGGTTCCGTGCTCCTTTCGTCCCCCCAGCAGTTAGCTTCGCCAGGCCCTTCCGCCTCAGCCTCCCTTGCCCCCCGCCCCCCTTCATGGCACTTACCCCCCATAAGCCACGAAGGAAGCCGCCCATGCCCACCCGCATCATCGCCCTGACGCTGCTCGGCCTTGTCATGGGTTTCATCCTCCTGATGGCCTCGGTCACGTTCTTCGTGCGCGACCCCCTGCCCATCGTCGGCGCGAACCAGACGCTACTCCTGCACTCGACCGAGATCACCCCGCAGATCCGCACGGCGGTCGCGATTGATGGCGGCTACCGGGTGGAACTGACCGTCACCCATGACGACACCCAGACCCCGCAAATCGCGCTGCGCCCGGTCGGCGGGCAGGCCATCCCGCTCGATGCTGGCCCCGACAGTGACGGTGCGCTCTCGGCCTCTGGCCAGATGACCCGCCCCGGCCGCTGGGAGCTGGTCCTGAGCGACGGCACGGCGCGCGAGGTCATGCAATTCATCGTCCGCGAAT
>JAFIEM010000180.1 GCA_020832555.1 Natronohydrobacter sp.
TGCGCGACGAGAACGGCTACCGGGTCATGGACACCGAATGGCACCGCATCACCTGTTTCAATGGCCTCGGCAAGACGGTCGCGGAGCACTGCGAAAAGGGCATGAAAGTCCTCGTCCATGGCCGCATCCACTACACCAAATGGACCGACGCCGCAGGCAATGACCGCTACGGCTGCGAAATCATCGCCGAAAAGGTCGATTTCCTCAGCCGCCCGAAATCGGCCGAGAGTGAAAACCCCGAGCTGGTCGACCGCGACGACGAGATCCCGTTCTGAAAAGAACGGGGTCTCCCCCTCGGGCCCGGCGGGGGCAACCCGCCGGGTTCATTCAAAGGCCAAGGCCCTCGGCGATGGTATCCACGATCGCTGTATGAACCGCTTCCCGCTCCGTGCCCGAAGGGTCGGTGCACACCGGGTCATCCTGTTCCGCTTCGAGGATTGCTACACCTTCAGGCTGGCAGAGCGGCATCGCGGTGAAGTGGAAGGCCGGGGCAAGCTGCAAGGCCCGGGCATCGGGGATCAGGGCGGCAAGACCGCTTTCGGTGAAGTCGGTGGCAGACATTTGCGTCTCGCTGTCGCCCAGGCCGATCAGCACAGCATCCGGTACAAGACCAGCCACGTCTGCCGCCTCAAGGCCCCACACGAAACCGGGGTCGATGGCCACCACCGAGGTCACACGCGGATCGGCGTAGCTCGCCTTCCACATGTCCGGGTCCTGCCGCTGCATCCCGACGCGGTCGGACAGTAACATGTCGCAGGCCTCCATCGTCTCGATTTGGGCGGTACAGGCCGCGACGATCCCGTCAAGATTGCCGGTCGCACCACCCAGCGACAGCGCCGTCCAGCCGCCAAAGGAAAACCCCGCCGCCATCACCCGCGTCAGGTCAAGATGCGGGCCAAGGTCTGGGTCATCCGTCAGCACGTCCAGCGCCCGCGACAGATCGGCCGCGCGGGTCCAGTGCCGCACGCCGCGCGCCATGTCATGATCGCCCCAGGTCGAGCCCGGATGGTTCACCATCACCACGATGGCGCCCCGCTCCGCCAGCGCCGAGGCGAGCCAGGCTTGCGCCCGGTCGGTACCGCCCATCCCGTGGCTGAACAGCACGACGGGATGCACGCCGACTGCCGGTTCGGCATCGGTGAAGGCCTCCACTCCGCGAAAGACGGGGTTCTCGGCATAGACGGTCTCTGTGCCGCCAGTGCCACGGGGATACCAGATCGCCACACGCGCCTCGGCGTCATGGTGGGGCATCTGAATGTGGGCGATCTTCAGGCCCGCGCCTTCGGCAAGGGCGCCGCTGGCGAGGGTGGAAAGGGCAAGGGCAAGGGCGGTGGTCTTCATCTCGGGTCTCCGATCCGGGGTTTCAGGTGACCCTTGCCTCGCCCGGAACCGCCGCCGCCCGCGTCCTAAATCCGGATAAAGGTCGCCACGATCCGGATTTGGGACTAGGCATGGGCTGTTCCCTAGCGCCGTGACTCGTTGATGCCCACCCTTCCCATCCCAGTTTTCGTATCCTTCCTGCTGGCCTTTGCGTGCCTGCGCCTGTGTGTGGAACAGCGACGCCTGAGCATCCTCGGGCTGCTTCTGGCGCTGTGTGCGGCTCAGTCGTTCATCATCGCGCTGGCGCAGCACTACATGGTGCCGGGTATGCGATGGGTGCAGCCTGTCAGTGCCGCCCTTGTGCCGCCGATTGCCTGGCTTGCCTATGTCATCACGGCCCTGCGGCCAGCGGCGCGTGGTGATCTGCTGCACGGCCTTGTTCCGCTGGCGGCACTGGCGGCGCTGCTGGTGGCGCCCGCATTCCTTGACGTGCTGCTGCCCGCGGCTTTCGTAGGCTACGGCATCGCGATCCTGATGCAGGCCATGCGGGGTGCTGACGCGCAGCCCCAGGCGCTCCTTGCGCATGACAACCTGCCGGCGCGTATCTGGCTGGTGATCGGCGCAGCGCTGGTCGCATCTGCGCTGAGCGACCTGTTGATCGTGCTGGCGCAGGCCACAGGGCGGGCCGAAGCGCGCGGCTGGATCATCACCGTCTTTTCGGTTGGCAATCTGCTGTTGATCGGCCTGTTCGCGCTGTCCCCATATCTTCGGACAGAACAGCCGGAAGCGGAAGAGCCCGATGAGGAAACCCCCGAGCCGGATACCGAGCTATGGGAGCGGCTGCAGGCTCTCATGGCGCGGGAAAGGCCGTACCTCGACCCGAACTTGACGCTCGCGCAACTGGCCCGAAAACTGCGTGTTCCGGCCAAGGCGCTATCGGCCACGATCAACCGTGCAACCGGCGAAAATGTGTCGCGCTTTGTCAATGAGCAACGCATCTGTCATGCACAGTCCCTCCTCCTGCGTGGGGAGACTGTGACCGAGGCGATGCTGGCTTCGGGGTTCAACACCAAGTCAAACTTCAACCGCGAATTCCTGCGCGTGACTGCCCAAAGCCCGAGCGATTGGCTGAAGTCCGGTAGGCCGACACCCTAGTTGAACCCTCCGCAGCTTCTGACCTTATCGACCGAGCAAGTTACAGCGCGAGAGTAAGAGGAGTGCTGTTTTCCTGGTGACGGGTTGAGGGCTGGGAGAGTGGCTCCCGGCGCCTGTCACGGAGGAATACCGATGGGCGTTGTAGAAGTTCTGGATCCAGTCGCGCCGACGCGGGCTGGTGGCTGGAAAGTGGATGTGAGCCGGGGTGAGCGGAACGGGCGGGTGTCGTCCGAATGGTTCAACCGGCCCGATGATGAGCGGTATCTGTCGCTCGACGATCTCTGGGCCGATGTGAAGGGTCGGTCCGAGCGCAGCCGCAGCCGGGTTGTGCAGACGGCGGACATTCGCGTCGAGGCCGCGCGCGACAACCCAGAACGGTTGCACCTGATGCTGCCGAAAGCACATGAACCTGTTGCCCCCACGCACTGGGCCTTTGGCCAGCTTGCCAGCATTGTTGGCGCCCCGGCGTCATATCTGCGGCAGCTGCCCGCGCCGCTGGCAGGGATCAACCTGCAATACGGGCTGACCAATCATCGGGCCGAACAGGTCAAAACCTTCGAGACCGAAGATGGCCGCACGGAACTGCGCGCGGTGACCGGCCCCGATTATGGCCGCATCCACGATTTCGAGTTGGTCGAAGCGGTGCAGCGCATCGCGGGCAATGGCACGGGCGACACGCGCTGGAAGGTGCCGGGTGTGCTCGACTGGTCGACCGGGGTCTACAACCCCGATGTCGAGATCAGCCGCGACACGACCACGCTCTATGCCTCGGACCGCGATGTCTTCCTGTTCCTGGTCGATGATCGCAACCCGATCGAGGCGGGCAAGCTGCCCGACGGCTCCCCCGATCTCTACTTCCGGGGATTTTACTGCTGGAACTCCGAGGTCGGCGCGAAGACCCTCGGCATGGCGAGCTTCTACCTGCGCGCTGTGTGTCAGAACCGGAACCTATGGGGCGTCGAGGATTTTCAGGAGATCAAGATCCGGCATTCGAAATACGCCGCATCGCGTTTCGCACATGAGGCGGCCCCGGCGCTGACGCGGTTCGCCAATTCTTCGCCGCAGGGGTTTGTGAACGGCATCAAGGCCGCGCGGCAGCAGATCGTGGCGCGCACGGATGAGGATCGCGCGGAATTCCTGCGCAAGCGCGGCTTCTCCAGGCCCGAGTCCGCCAAGATCATCGAGCAGGTGCTCATGGAGTCAAATCGGCTGCCCGAGACCGTGTTCGATTTTGTGCAGGGGATCACGCGGCTTGCGCGCGACAAGACCCAGCAGGATGCCCGCCTCGACATGGAAGGGCGCGCGAAAAAGCTGCTCGACCGGGTCGGCTGACACGATCCTTTTGAACGTGGCCGCCCAGGGCAACGGGCGGCCACGTCCGTTTCACATTCTGCATGGCTATCCACATCAACGCCGCCGCCCCCTTTCGAGGAAGAGGGCGGCGGTTTGGTCTTTGACGGTTTGAAGCGGGGAGAGAGGCTTTCCGCGCCGTCGGAGATATGAGCCATGTTCGACTTGCCCCTGCCGTTTCACCCGACCCCTCGCCCAAGCGGCCCCGCGCCACACAGCCCAAATGGCACCGCTGACCCCTGCCGCCCCTTTGCGCTGACAGTCTCAAACCCCTTGCCCGCTGCGCAGATGTCGGGCCGGGCCGCGCCCATGGTCCTTGCCCGTTTCGCCACACTGACTGAGGCCATGCAGGGCGCGATCGATCATGCCGAGGATATGGCCCCCAATG
>JAFIEM010000181.1 GCA_020832555.1 Natronohydrobacter sp.
CCCCCCCCCCCCCCCCCCCCCACGCTGAGGATATTTGACACAAGAATGAAATCAGGGGGACGGATGACGCCAGACCTGAAGCGTTCCGAAATGCGGATGGGCAAAATCGCGTTCATATTGGCAACCCAACCGCCGCGCCAGCGCCTGTGAACGACTGTTTCCGGGCGCGATCAAGCTTGCTGGGCGCATCCAGCCAAGCGTTTTGGCCGCTTCACCCCGCGCGGCGCTAACGGCTTCATATGCATAGCCTTTTCCCTCTGCCTCGGCGATCCATATCTGCCAGGCGATTTCAGGCTCGGGCCAGCCTTCGGGAAAGAACGGCCCGACCGCACCGATAGGCTGGCCAGTGGCGCGGTGGACGATGATATACACACCATAGCCGCGCATGATGCGATGCCCCAGCGTGATGCAGAAACGGTTCCACGCGAGAATCGGGTCGGGGCTGCCCCCGGTGAACCGAGCGCGGTCGGACATGAAATACGCCTTGAACGCTGGAAAATCCGCAGGCTCTGGCGGGCGCAGGATCAATCGGTCCGTGTGCAGTTCCATACCCGCTCAGCCCGCCATATGGACTGTTTTGACTTCCAGGTAGTTTTCCAGCCCTTCAGGGCCGCCTTCGCGCCCCATGCCGGATTCGCGGTAGCCGCCAAACGGGTGCTTGGGGTCAACGATAAGCCCGTTCACGGTCAGCCCGCCTGTGCGCATCCGCCGCGCAAAGGCAAAGGCGCGTTCCGGATCGGCAGAATAGACCGCACCTTTCAGCCCATAGGGGGTGGCATTTGCCTTGCGCGCGGCATCATCTTCGTCGCTATAGCCAATGACAGAGACAACCGGGCCAAAGATCTCTTCCTGTGCGATCTTCATCTCCGGGGTGACTTCGGTGAAGACGGTGGGTTCAATGAAATAGCCTGTCTCCAACGCCTGTGGCCGCTTGCCGCCACAGGCCAAATGCGCGCCGCCCGCGCGCCCGGCGGCGATATAGTCTTCGACCCGGTCACGTTGGCGGGCCATGGCGAGCGGCCCCATCTGCGTGGCCGGATCGGCCGGGTTACCCAGCCTGATGGCGCGCACTGCGGGCAGGAACATGTCCAGAAATTCGGCTTTGCGCGCCTCGGGCACCAGAAGGCGGGTGAGCGAGAAACAGACCTGTCCCGTGATCGGCATGGAATAGACCATCAGGCTGGGCAGCGCTTTGGGAAAATCTGCATCGGGTAGCAAGACGGCGGCGGATTTCCCACCCAGTTCAAGCGACACGCGTGCCAATCGGTCGGCGCAGACACGCATGATATGTTTGCCAACACCCGTGGAACCGGTGAAGGCTACCTTTTCAACATCACGGTGGCGGATCAGATAGTCGCCCCCTTCGCTCCCTGCAGGCACAAGATTGAAAACCCCGCGCGGCAGGCCCGCTGCCTCGATACATTCTGCAAGGATATAGGCTTCCAACGGAGTTTCGGGCGAGGGTTTGGCAACCATCGTACACCCCGCAGCAAGCCCCGCCGCGATCTTGTAGCTGAGCAGCATCATCGGCGCGTTCCATGGCGATATCGCCGCGCAGACACCGACAGGTTCGCGCAGAACGCGCACTTCGCCGCCATCATCACGCTGGCGGATGTCAAGAAAGGGGTAAGATTCGATCAGATCGGCATAGTGCGAAAACAGAGTGGCGTTCTGTGGAACCAGTTTGCGCGTCAGGCTGATCGGCGCGCCGACCTGGGCTGACCATGCCCAAGCGATTTCCTCCAGCCGTTCGGTGATCAGACTTGCCACCCGGTACAGGGCGGCGGCCCGTTCGCGCGCGGGCATCCGTGGCCACGGGCCTTCATGAAAGGCCGTACGCGCAGCGGAAATGGCACGGTCCATATCGGCATGCGTGGCCTCGGGGTAGCTGAGCAGCTTTTCCTCGGTCACGGGCGAAATCACATCGATCCGCTTGTCAGAGGCAGGCTGCACCCATTCGCCATTGATAAAGAAGCATTCCGGCGCTTTCAGGATCCTGCCTTGTTCGATCTTGACCATCTTGCTTCCTTTCGGACTAATCTAGCCCACAACACGCCGCAAATGACCCGCCCCCTGACGGCTTGCCCATTCTGCACTAGCCTTGATCCCACCAAGAGGGAAAAGGTGGATCAGCGCAGGTGACATGTCGGGGTCGGCCTTAGCATTGCGGGCCAGATCCTCAAGGATCTCGTCGGGTTCAAAGGGAACAAGCAGCTTGCTAAGGTCGCGCGCGCGCTTCTTCAGAACCGCAAGCGACGGGCCGACACCGCAGGCGATGGCGAATTTGATGAGGGTTTGAAGCCTGGCAGGCCCGGCCAGACCCAGATGCACCGGCAGGTCAATGCCATTGCGCCGCAGACCCGCGATCCAGTCGCTTGCAACGCGGGCGTCAAACATGAATTGCGTGACAAGCGCCATATCCACCCCGGTATCCTTGGCGTGCTGCGCTTTCCAGCGCAGCGCAGCATCTACCTGCATGGTGCTGCCATCGGGTTCAATGTCGCGATTACCCTCGGGATGGCCCGCCACATGCAACCGCTTGAAGCCCGCCTTATGGAATATCCCGCTTTGCAGCAACTCGATGGAGGAGGTGAAATCGCCTACGGGTTTCTTGTTGCCGCCTGCAAGGACCAGCGCCTGATCTATGCCCGCCTCACGCTGATAACGGGCAACCCAGTCGTGCAGCGTGGCAAGATCAGGTATTGAACGTGCCGGGAAATGCGGCATGACTTCGAACCCGTCCTGCGCAAGGCGGCGCGCGATTGCGACCATGTCATCAATCGGTGTGCCGTCAATATGCGCAATATAGACCCGCGTACCGACGGGAAGCAGCGTCTTGAAATCTTCAATTTTCGAGGCCGTGCGCGGCATGACCTCGATGGAATAACCCTGTAGCAAGTCGGCGCCGGTCGTCGCACGATTCGGATATGTCATTATATCTCCTCCACACGCTACATTGTATACATTGTATCGCAAAAATTGCAAATTTTGGCGCTATCATGCTGTATAGCTTTACTTTTGTATACATATTCGTCATATCAATCATCCCGTGTGCGTGTGCGGCGCGGCTCGTCATAGCGGATATCCTCATGCACACGTTCCAGCAGCCGGCTCAGACCCGGCGCGTGAACGGTCTGCTCCAGTACGGATTCCAGCGCCTGCAGCACCGCCCCGCGAGAGCCTTCGACGCTGCCAACCTGGGTGATATCGATCTTGCCGATCTTCTCGGCTGGCTTGACCATTTCGGCCACGATCTTTGGCATTGCCTCCAGCCGTGCAAGCTCGGCTTCATGCGCCAGAAGTTCTGGCTTGCGCTGGTTTTCGGCCGCTATGCGCTGTTGCAGGGCTTCGATCTGAGCCTGTTGCAGCTTCAACTGCGCAGCGGCTTCCAGCTCGGTGGTTTGCAGCTTCGCGTCTGCCGATTTGCGCGCGGATATGGCGGCATGTTGATTTTCACTCAGAACTGAGCCGTTTTTTTCACCGAGAAGTGAGCCACTTCTGATTATGGATTTCGCGTCAGTCGTGGGTCAAGAGCAGATTTCACTCCTTCTTTTTTCGGGTTGTTGCGGCTGAGCTGGCCTTGAAGCGGAAGCTGTCGTTTCCGGTTTCCAAGATGTGGCAGCGGTGGGTGAGGCGGTCGAGCAAGGCCGTGGTCATCTTGGCGTCGCCAAAGACCGTTGCCCATTCGCTGAAGCTGAGGTTGGTAGTGATCACGACGCTGGTGCGCTCGTATAGCTTGCTCCAGAGGTGGAACAGCAAGGCGCCGCCCGAGGCGCTAAACGGCAGATAGCCCAATTCATCGAGGATTACGAGGTCGAGCCTGGTCAGGCCTTCTGCAATCTGTCCGGCCTTGCCCTTGGCCTTTTCCTGTTCGAGGGCATTGACCAGTTCGATGGTGGAGAAGAAACGGACCTTGCGGCGATGATGCTCGATGGCCTGGATACCGAGGGCCGTCGCGACATGGGTCTTACCGGTTCCTGGCCCCCCGATCAGCACAACATTCTGGGCACCGTCCATGAACTCACCGCGGTGGAGGGTCCGAACGGTAGCCTCGTTGATCTCGCTGGCGGCGAAGTCAAAGCCCGCGAGGTCCTTGTAGGCCGGGAACCTTGGTTGCCCTCAGCGGCCACGACCAGCCGGTCGGCGTAGACGCGAAGGCTGACAGGCCGGTTCGCAAATGATGCTGGGACACTGTAGCGGTTGCGTT
>JAFIEM010000231.1 GCA_020832555.1 Natronohydrobacter sp.
CAAACCAGTGTTGCACCCATGGGCGCAACGCGCTGATGGGTGGCGATCCTTGACATGAACAAGGACCGGAAGCGTGAACCTCCGGATAGATGGGCAGGCGTTACGCCTGAAAGCTGTTGGAGTCAAGCGATCAGGACTGAGCACTTGCAGTTTCGTGACTTGATCTTTCACATCTGCGCCACAAGCTTTGAATTGGAACAGAAAAAGGAGAGAAAGATGACGTACCGTGCAGCACTGGGCAGTGCCGCTACAGTTCTGGCACTGTCGCTCCCGGCATTTTCAGATCAGGTCTATACTGTCGAAACTCTGGCCGAGGGGCTGGACCGCCCCTGGGGCATGGCCTTTCTGCCCGACCAGGGCGATCTGATCGTGACATTGCGCGGCGGGAATCTGCTGCTTTGGAATCCCGAAGATAACATCACGCCAATCAGCGGGGCTCCCGAAGTCGTGACACAGGGCCAAGGGGGCCTGTTGGATGTCGCCATCGGACCTGACTTCGAAGATACCGGCTTTGTCTATATGACCTGGGCAGGGGCCGTTGACGGAGGAAGCACGACGCATGTCGGGCGCGCACGGCTTGATCGCGACGCAGCTGCGTTGACGGATTTTGAAGTTCTGCATGTCGTTCAGCCTGCAATCGACAGCGGCGCGCATTTCGGATCGCGCATCGTGTTTCAGGATGGCTACCTTTATGCAGGGTTCGGCGACCGCGGCAGCAAGGATTTTACCGAGGCGCATATTTCGCAGGATCTGAGCAGCGAGAACGGTGCGGTGATCCGCATTACGCTGGATGGAGAAATCCCATCGGACAACCCATTTGTCGACCGCGAAGGGGCGGCAGGTGCGATATGGTCCTATGGGCATCGCAACATTCAGGCCATGACAATTCACCCGCAGACCGGTGCGATCTGGCTCGCGGAACACGGCGAAGCCGGGGGAGATGAGGTCAATATCGTCGAGCGTGGTGGAAATTTCGGCTGGCCGCTCGCCTCTTTCGGGGTGACTTATCGCGGCGGTGACGAATTCGCCCCGCCTCATCAGGAGGGCGATGGCTTTATTGCTCCGATCCATCACTGGCCCGCCGGACGCGAAGCGCATAATCCACCATCCGGAATGACCTTCTACACGGGGGATGCGTTTCCCGAATGGCAAGGCCATCTTCTGTTGGGAAATCTGTTCCACCGATATCTTGGTCTTTATTCTGAAAGTGACGCTGGACTGACCGAAGTGACACGATTGCTTGAGGACAGGGATCTTCGCATCCGGGATGTGGCGGTCGGCCCTGATGACGGATTCATATATGTGCTGGCTGATGGCGAGAATGTTCCTTTGCTGCGCATCATGCCGGACTGACTCTGGCAAGTCTGTCGAGGGTTCTGGTCTGAAAGCGGTGAGGTTCTCTTGCCTCACCGCGTGAACTCTCGAAGCGCATTGCAGGGTCTACTCATTGGAATATCAGGAAAGTCTATTCCGAAAATCTGCCTAGTTGGCTACGGCAACGCCATGTTAGGGCTTGGGAAACAGTGACCCGAGAGGCCCGACATGCCATCTGACACAAAACCTGCCAAGCACAGCTATTATGTTCCACGGGGTGGGCTTCCCCCCCAGGCGCAACTCGTGTCAGACCGTGCGGTGTTCACCGAAGCTTATGCCGTCATTCCCAAGGGCGTGCTGTCAGATATCGTGACAAGCGCCCTGCCCTTCTGGGATAAGGCTCGTTTCTGGGTCTTGGCCCGCCCATTGAGTGGATTTGCCGAAACATTCTCGCAATACATCGTGGAGCTTGGCCCCGAGGGCGGCAGTTCGAATCCTGAAACCGATCCCTGCGCTGAAGGGGTGATCTTTGTGGTCGAGGGCAACCTGAGCATAACTCTATCCGGCGAGAGCCACTTCCTGAGCGCCGGTGGCTTCGCCTACCTGCCCGCCGGGCAGGACTGGAGCCTTCAGGCTGATGCGCATGGCTGCGTCTTCCACTGGATCCGAAAGCGATATCTTGCGGTACAGGGGCTGGACGCCCCGGACGCCTTCTTCAAGAACGAAAACGACATCGCACCCGCACCGATGCCCGAAACGAATGGCGGATGGGCAACGACGCGCTTCATGGAGCCGAGCGACCTGCGCCACGACATGCATGTGACCATTGTAACCTTGGAACCCGGTGCGGTGATCCCCTTTGCGGAAACTCATGTCATGGAACACGGGCTTTATGTACTTCAGGGTAAAGGTGTCTATCATCTGAATCAGAACTGGGTCGAGGTCGAGGCGGGCGACTACATGTGGTTGCGCGCCTTCTGCCCGCAGGCTTGTTACGCAGGTGGACCGGAACCATTCCGGTACTTGCTCTACAAGGATGTCAACAGACATGCTGCATTGCCTTGAATTCGGGTAACTCTTGGCTTGCAAGTCATGACACACCCGCTGTATGAGGCATCCGTTGGACAGTTGGCCGAGTGGTCGAAGGCGCACGCCTGGAAAGTGTGTAGGCGGGGAACCGTCTCGAGGGTTCGAATCCCTCACTGTCCGCCAAATCACCTATATAAGCATATGAAATATAAAGGAAATCCTTGAAAATCGATCTTACGATCCCATGCATGTTCCCATGTTGGTCTGAGTCGGTGCTGAATTTTACAACGTTGCGGACTTGTGTGTGATCCTGCGTATTGAAACGCAGGACAAATTTGTTCATCCGCAAGTCAACTCACACGAAACTTCGCCTTCAACTGATCCACAGTCGTTCTCCATTTTGGTGTCACTGGTTTGCAGACGGTGTTCTGGTTCCCGAACATGCCAACCTCCTGCACCGCTTGGCTTTCGGGGACTGTGTGCAGCCATTCCACCGGAACGAAATATTCCGACTGCTCTGGGTCATCTGGAAATTCGCGATGATAGCTGCCCCGCAGCACGTCAAGTGCAGACTGATCACCGATCTGAAAATCCTTCGCCATGACGCGCGGCCCTGTCACCCGGCCAACGCCGACGAAACCTTTGCCCGGAACCTTTACCCAGACACGGTCGCCTTCCTCCAGCATCCGCAGGGAGTTGCTATACCACGTCCCGCCCCCGCCGCAGATGAAACCGTGTTGCCGTGCCTCTTCCCAAAGGCGCGTTTCGCTTGCGCCGTAGCTGACATAGAACTCACCGTTCCACGGCTCTTTCTCGCCGCGATGGCCGGAACTCGCGGCCTGCACCTGAACTTCACCCGGATCGATCAGCCATGCGCGGCTCAGAAGTTGTTGCTCACCATGGTTGAACACCTGAAAAAACAGCACGTTGATGCCCACGCCACGCCCATTCAGGTAATTCACGATCCGCTCGCTGCTGGAGTCGAGCACAGCGGCCACGATCACCACCTGATGGCTTTCGTTGATCGTGTCTTCGTCAAGCGGCTGACCAAACCGCGCCTGAAAATCAGTGGCGAGGCTTTGGCCCGTTTTGAACCGCCCATAGATCGCGGCGATATGTTCCGCGTCCAGTTCTCCGACCCATGATGCATAGTCGAGGGCCTGCGCCACCACCTCGCGTGGCGTGCGGTCGCGTTTGAGTTCCACAAGCACCAGCGATCCATCTGGCGCGATGGCCAGCAGATCAATCCGGCCCCCTTGTCCGGTATCGATCTAGCGTCCGATCAGCATCCATTCCGATGACAGGATGCGCGGCTGGGCGACGATCATGTCCTCCAACAGTTGTTCAGATGGTAGAACGCCTTGAGAGATTTCGGTCGGGGTCTGCGACACGGTCCAGACAGCGTGTTGGATGGGCATTACTCAGCGACCTCCGGCAATGCGATGTCAGGGGTCAGAGCGGAACGGATGAGCGTGTCGAGCAGGCGGGAGCGGGTGGTGGCGGTGGTGGTCAGGGCCGTTTCCAACTGGTCACACAGCGCCATGAGGGCATCGACCTTGGTGACGATGCGGTGTTGTTCGGCGAGGGGTGGGACAGGGATCAAAATATCAGAGAGTGCCGCCTGATTGATCTTTGGCATCGCGACACGGTTGTCTTCGCTCACAGCCTGATCAACGAAATAGTGTGTGATCATACAGCGCACCAAAAATTCTCGGTCAATCAAGGCTTGAATGGGATACATATCAGCACTGCAAAGACCATCGAATTCAACCTTAGGTGTTTGATCCCATGGTTTGATGGTGCGATCCTTTCTCAGGAATGGAAG
>JAFIEM010000002.1 GCA_020832555.1 Natronohydrobacter sp.
GCGGTCGGAACAGCAGGAAGACGAGCGCGAGCATATAGGCGAACCAGTTTTCCGTAGCCCCGCCGATGATCGGCTGCATGTAGAAGTCAAAAAGCTTCTCGCCCACACCGATGATCAGCCCGCCGACAATCGCACCGGGGATCGAGGTGAAGCCTCCCAGGATCAGCACCGGCAGCGCCTTGAGTGCAATCAGCGAGAGCGAGAACTGCACGCCGGATTTCGATCCCCACATGATGCCTGCAACCAGAGCCACGATGCCCGCAATCGACCAGGTGAGCACCCAGATGAAGCGCAGCGAGATGCCGACCGAAAGTGCCGCCTGATGGTCGTCAGCCACCGCGCGCAGCGCCCGGCCCTGCTTCGTGTATTGCGAGAAGATCGTCAGTGAAGCCACGAGAACTGCTGCGATTCCTGCCGCCCATAGCTCCAGCCGGTCGATATAGAAACCGTAGCCGAACCAGCCGAAAGTCAGATCATCCACCGTGCTCGACATGCCCTTGGGCAGACCGACATCCAGCGCCTTGACCTCGGCACCCCACATCACATCACCAATGCCCTCCAGCAGATAGGCCAGACCGATGGTCGCCATGAACAGGATGATGGGTTCCTGATTTACCAGATGCTTCAGGATGAAGCGTTCCACCAGAATGGCGAGGCCAATCATCACCAGCACTGTGGCCGGGATGGCCAGAAGCGTGGGCATGTTCCAGCCGAAATGATGGATCCGCGTGCCAAAAATCGCGTTGATCAGATGCGCAAACGGCACCTGCCCCGATTGCAGCCCCACAAGCGTCAGCGCGGCAAAAAGCGCCATCACCCCTTGGGCAAAGTTGAAGATGCCGCTGGCCTTGAAAATCAACACAAAGCCTAATGCCACCAGCGCATACATCACGCCTGCGGTCAGGCCGTTCAGCGTGGCCTCCATCGCGAAAAGCAGGTTATCCGACATGGTGCACGCCCCCCTTGAATGTCAGCTCAGTCATGGGCCACACCCAGATAGGCGCGGATCACATCTTCATTGTTGCGCACCTCGTCCGGGGTGCCGTCGCCGATCTTCTTGCCGTAATCCATGACCACCACGCGGTCCGAAAGGTCCATCACCACACCCATATCGTGCTCGATCAGCACTGTGGTCGTCCCGAATTCGTCGTTCACATCAAGGATGAAGCGGCACATGTCCTCTTTCTCTTCGACATTCATGCCCGCCATCGGTTCATCGAGCAGCAGGATCGACGGTTCCGCGGCCAGCGCCCGCGCCAGTTCCACACGCTTCTTCAACCCGTAGGGCAGCCGCGCCACAGGGGTCTTGCGGATATGCTGGATCTCCAGAAAGTCGATGATCTTCTCGACCTGCGCGCGGTTCTCGTCTTCCTCGCGTTGGGCCTTGCCCCACCAGAGCGCCTGTTGCAGCATATTGGCCTTCATGTGGTGCATCCGGCCGGTCATGATATTGTCGAGAACCGACATGCCCTCGAACAGCGCGATATTCTGGAAAGTGCGCGCAATCCCCTGACGCGCAACCTGATAGGGCTTCATCTTCGGGCGCTTGTAGCCCTTATAGATCACCTCGCCCTCTTGCGGGTGATAGAAGCCCGAGATGACGTTCAGCATGGACGATTTGCCTGCGCCATTCGGCCCGATGATCGTGCGGATTTCCCCCCAGCGAATATCGAAACTGATATCCTTGATCGCCACCACACCGCCAAACCGCAGCGTGATATTGCGCATCTCCATGGCCACACCGCCGATCTTGCGACCATCTGCCGTGATGTAGCCGTCGTCTGATTGTGTATCGAGCATGTCCCCTCCCTGCTCGCTCATTCCGCCGCCATCCGGGCAGAGGTCTGGCCAAAGACCTTGGCATCGCGCAATTCAAGCGTCGCTTTCAGCTTGCCTTTGCGCCCGTCCTCATAGGTGACTTCGGTTTCGGTATAGACGCTGTCCTTGCCTGCATAGAGCGCGTCGATCAGATCGGCGAATTTGTCCTCGACGATCCGGCGGCGCACCTTGCGCGTGCGGGTCATTTCACCATCATCGGCGTCCAGTTCCTTATGCAGCACCAGAAAGCGATGGATCTGGCAGCCCGACAGCATCTTGTCCTGTGCCACACTTTCATTGACCTGCTCGACATGCTCCTGAATCGTATCGAGCACGCGCTTGAGGCCCGCGAGTTCCTGATAGCTGGAATAGGCGATATTGTTGCGCTCGGCCCAAGACCCGACAGCGGTCAGGTCGATATTGATGAAGGCCACGCAACGGTCGCGATCATTGCCGAACACAACTGCTTCCAGAATATTGGGGAAGAATTTCAGCTTGTTCTCAACATATTTCGGCGCGAACAGGCTGCCATCGGCCATCTTGCCCACATCCTTCGCGCGGTCGATGATCCGCAGATGACCAGAGCCTTCCTCGAAAAAGCCCGCATCGCCCGTTGCGACCCAGCCTTCCGGGTCTTTGGTCGAAGCCGTGCTTTCTGCGTTCTTGTAATAGCTCTCGAAGGTGCCCGGCGAGCGGTAGAACACCTCGCCACTGTCAGCGATGCGTACCTCAACGCCGGGTGAGGGCACGCCCACCGTATCCGAGCGCACTTCACCATCAGGCTGCTGGGTGATGAACACTGAGGCTTCGGTCTGGCCGTAAAGCTGTTTCAGGTTGATGCCAAGCGAGCGGTAGAAATCAAAAATCTCAGGCCCGATCGCTTCACCGGCGGTATAGGCCACTCGGATACGGCGTAGCCCGAGCGTGTCTTTGAGCGGGCCATAAACCAGCAGATTGCCCAGCCCGTATTTCAGCTTGTCGCCGATCCCGACCGGCTTGCCATCCAGAAGCTTTGGCCCAACATCGCGCGCAAACCCCATGAAATGATGGAAAATCTTGCGCTTGAGCGGCGAGGCATCCTCCATGCGGATCATGACCGTGGTCAGCATGTTCTCAAACACACGCGGCGGGGCGAAATAATAGGTCGGCCCGATTTCGCGAAGATCGGTCAGCATGGTCTGCGCCGATTCCGGACAGTTCACGCAAAAACCCGTCCAATAAGCCTGCCCGATGGCGAAGATGAAATCCCCCACCCAAGCCATTGGCAAATAAGCCAGAATCTCGTCACCCGGACGCAGCTTGTCAAACTCGGAGGAGTTCTTCGAGGTCACGATGATATTGCGGTTCGACAGCACAACGCCCTTGGGCTTGCCGGTCGTCCCCGAGGTGTAAAGCATGACGCAGGTATGATCGAGCGTCAGCGCGCTCGTGCGGCGGTCCAGTTCCGCCCCCAGCCGGGTTTCAGCCGCGCGGCCCTCGCGCATTACATCTTCAAGCCAGTTCATGTGGCTGTGGTCGTATTTACGCATGCCGCGCTTGTCGAGATAGGCGATTTCCTCGATGCAGGTGACTTTCTCCTGCACTTCCAGAACCTTGTCCACCTGCTCCTGATCGCCGCAGATCACGAAACGCGCGCCGCAATGGTCCAGAACATAGGCCATCTCTTCGGCCACCGCGTCCTGATACAGCGGTACCGGGATCGCGCCAACCGATTGCGCGGCGACCATCGCCCAATAAAGCGCCGGACGGTTACGCCCGATGATGGCGACGTAATCCCCCTCGCGCATGCCCAGCACCAGAAAACCCAGCGCCATCGCTCGCACCTCGGCATGTGTCTCGGCCCAGGTCCAGGCCTGCCAGATGCCGAATTCCTTTTCGCGATACGCGGCCTGCATGCCATAGCGTTTTGCATTGCGCGCAAGCAGCGCCGGAATGGAACAAAGCTCACCCAGCGCAGCGCTGGCGGTCTCCGTGGTGCTCACGGGGCTCCTCCTCTTGGTGTATGGGGCAGTCACGCCTCCTTGCGTGCCGCCCGTCTCCCTGCGCCTATCTGCGGGCGCGATTCTTGCCGCAGTTTTACCCAATCCTTACGAATTGTAACGGCGCGTTTTCCGTGCTTTTCCTGCGCCCCGGACCTCGCTAGCATCAGGGCTCAAGGGAGAGTTCAATGGCCGTGCAGGAAGAAACCCGCATCAAACTGATGGGCGCGGGGCTGAACATGATCCAGCAGGCGCTGTCAATCTTCGACAGTGACCTGCGGCTGTCAGTCAGCAACCGCCGCTACCAGACCATGTTCGACCTGCCTGATGCGCTTGCCCAACCCGGCGCATCATTCGAAGACACGATCCGCTTTCTGGTCACACGCGGCGAATATGGTGCCGTCGAGGATATCGAGGACGCGGTACGCATCCGCGTTGAGGCCGCGCGCGCTTTCGTGCCGCATTACATGGAACGCGAACGGGCCAATGGCCGCTGGATCAGTGTCGAAGGCGCGCCCCTGCCACAAGGCGGCTGGGTCACGGTTTATACGGATATTACCGAAGTGAAGCTTCAGGAACGCCTGTTGCAGGCCCATTCCGAGGAATTGTCGAGCGAGGTTCTGGCCCATGCCGAACGGCTGGCCCAGACCAACCGGGCACTGGCCGCGTCGAATGCGTCGCTGGAACAGGCCAAGCGCGAACTGACCGAGATGGAAGCGCGCACCCGCCTGACCACGGAAATGATGCCTGCGCATATCGCACATCTGGACCGCGACTTGCGCTACACCTTCTCGAACCGGCGGCTGTCCTCGGTCTTTCCCGGACTGCCCCAGAATATCGTGGGCCTGCCTGCGCGCGAGGCATTGGGGGCGGTGTTCGACCAGATCAGCCCCTGGCTGGACCGGGTGCTCGAAGGTGAAAATCTGGTGCAGGAATTCACCCATGAAGAGAGCGGCCGACGCATCCGACTGGCGCTGACCCCGGACCGGCTGGGCGACGGGCCGATCAATGGCATCTATGTCATGTCGATGGATGTCACCGAAGAGGCACAGGCCCGTGCAGCCCTGGTGCAGACGCGCAAGCGGGAACTTGCGGCGCAGCTTTCCTCAGGGCTTGCGCATGATTTCGGCAATCTGCTGACCATCATTCTGGGGCTTCAGGGCCAGTTGGCCCGCCGCACGGATTTGCCCGAACACATCACGCAGGCGGTTCAGTCAACGATTGCCGCCGCCCGGCGCGGGGGCGTGCTGCTGGAACGCATCGCCACCATGTCCGGCGCGCGCGAAATGCGTCCCCAGCCGACCGATCTTGCAGCGTTGCTCGATGATCTGCAACTTATGGCCCGCCCCGCCCTGCCGCCGGAAATAGCGGTGCATGTCAGAATAGACGATCTGCCGCTATTGATGCTGGATCAGGGCGTGTTGCAGGACAGTTTGCTGAACCTGATCCTGAATGCCCGCGATGCGCTGGGGGCTCAGGGGGGCGAAATAGCCATAAGCGCGCGCAGGCTGGGCGATACATGGCTGGAACTGGCCGTGGCTGATTCCGGAACTGGCTTCAGCACCGAAGCCCTTCGTCATGCATTGGACCCGTTCTTTACCACGAAGGGCAGCGCGGGTACCGGGCTGGGGCTGGCAATGGTCTATGACCAGATCACGCTTTCGGGCGGGACCGTCAGACTTTGCAACCGTCCGCAGGGGGGCGCCGAAGTGACCCTGCGTCTGCCCTTCAAGCCTGCGGCAACCCGGTGCGACAGCGCGGGCGGGATGGTGCTGCTGGTCGAAGACACCGACCTGATCCGCGAATCCGTGCGCGAGATGCTGCGCGATCTGGGCCATTCGGTGATCGAAGCTGCCAGCCATGACGAGGCGCTCTCGCTTCTGGACCTGCCCGGTTTGGATCTGGTGCTGTCGGATATCAATCTGGGACAGGGGGCATCCGGGCTTGATCTGTTGCGCGCCTGCCGTGCGCGTGGCAAGACGCGGCTGCATCTGATGACCGCCCTGCCCCCCACGGATGCGCTGCATGCCCGCGCACGCGCCGAATTCCCGGTTCTGCCCAAGCCCTTCACCCTGAACGATCTTCGCAATGCGCTGGAGACCACCCCATGAGTCAGCCCCATGTCGCCATTCTGGACGATGAGCCGGAAATCCGTCAGGTGCTCTCGACCGCCTTGCAGGAAGCGGGGTTCCAGACCTCGACCTATGGCCGCGCGACCGAGTTCGAAGCCGCGCTGCGCCGTATGACCCCCGATGTCTGTCTGGTCGATCTGGGCCTGCCGGATCGCGACGGGCTGGCGCTGGTGCATCGACTGGCGCTGGAATCCGGGGCGACGATCATCATCATCTCGGGGCGCGCGCAGGTGCAGGACCGGGTGACAGGACTGGAACTGGGCGCAGATGACTATATCATCAAGCCTTTCGATCCCGCCGAGGTCGTGGCGCGTATCCGCGCACGGCTGCGCAAGCCCGGCCCTCAGCCCGAAGCGCGCACCAGTCGCGCGCGCTTCAATGGCTGGGTGGCAGAGTTTGACCGCTATGTGCTGATCCCGGATGACGGCACGGAAATCCCCTTCAGCCATGCCGAGGGCGAAGTCCTGCGGCTGTTTCTGGAAAGTCCCAAACGGCTGATCTCGCGCACGCAGATGCTGGACGCGCTGGGCGGCGCTGCGGGCGAAAGTTTCGACCGGGCCATGGATGTGCGGATCTCGCGGCTGCGCACGAAACTGGGCGAAGACCCGCGCAATCCGCGACTGATCAAGACGATCTATGGCGCAGGATATATCTTTCTGGGTGACGTGACCTGGGGTTGAAACAGTTTACAGTCCTGCAGGCTTGCGCCAATATGGCGCGATTGAGCCGGCACAAGGGGCAATGATGCGCAAGTTTCTGGTGATCCTCGATGACAGCCGCGAATGTCTGAACGCGATGCGTTTCGCGGCATTGCGCGCGGCGCGCACGGGCGAGCAGGTGCAGATCCTGTCGATTGTCTCGCCCGAAGAGTTTCAGGGCTGGGCGGGGGTTGCGGATCTGATGCGGGCCGAAGCGCGCGAGCGGATCGAGGCGCATTTCGAGGTTTTCGCCAAATGGATGCGTGACCGGCAAGGCATCAACCCGGAACTGGTGATCCGCGAGGGCGAGCCGGTGGACGAAATCCTTGCCCAGATCGCGGAAGATCGCGAAATCGGGATTCTGGTGCTCGGCGCAGGGACCGAGGGCAATTCGCCGGGGCCATTGGTCACGCAGCTTGCGCGCAGTTCAGGCAGCCTGCCGATCCCGATTACCATTGTTCCGGGGGAATTGTCGCGTGATCGCCTGGAAGAGATTTCCAAAGGGTAAATCCGGTTTGCCGCGCGCCCTCACGGCTCGATAGACGCGCGCCGGGTCAGGATGGGTATGCCCCACCCTGACCTTCTGATCACGCTGTCGCGCCAAGAATGCGCGCGATTTCATCCTTCAGACGCATCCTTGTGCGGCGCAATTCACTCTCATGGGACTCGGCCACAGGCTCAACCAGCGTTTCCGCCCGATGAATCGCGCGATTCACGTCGTGATACTCTTCAGCCAGACGCGCAAAATGCGCATTCTCCTGCTTGAGTCGATGGATCAGCTCTGCTGCCAGCGGGAATTCTTCCGCAAGTTCGTGCGGTGTATGGGACATATCAATCTCCTCGGTTTCGTGATGTCCCTTGCAGTTTATCACACGCTCAAAAGATAACCTTGATCTGCCACAAATCGCCGGTCAACGATCCCCGTCTCCGTCACTTTCGGTCGCATCAAGAACCTCATCGCGCACCATCTCGGTCCGGGCATTCTCATCACGCGGATCACGCGGCGGCTCAACCTTCTCGGTCGGGGCCTCACCGCGCAGGGCTTCGGGGTTTCGAAGCCAGATATCGCGCTGTGCAAACGGTATCTCGATGCCTTCTTCCTTGAAGCGCTCGCTGATCTGGTGGCGCAATTCGGTACGCACCGACATCCCGAAGCTGACATCGCTCAGAACCATCCGCAATTCGAAATCCAACGAATCTGCGCCAAAATCAACAAAATGAACCTGCGGCGCAGGATCGATCAGCGCCAATGGCTCGTTTTCACCAATCTCCTTAAGGATGCGCGCCACCTTTCGCGTGTCAGATCCATAGGCCACTCCCACCGGTATCGTAATGCGCCCAAGCGAGTTGTAGCGCGTCCAGTTCGTCACCGTCCCCTGAATCAGATCCGCATTCGGCACGATCACATCTGTCCGGTCAAAGGTCTCGATCACGGTCGAGCGCACCGAGATCGAGCGCACAGTACCCATCGTGCCACCCACCTCGATCCAGTCCCCTTCAGCAACCGGGCGCTCGATCAGCAGGATCACACCAGAGATGAAATTCGACACGATATTCTGCAGACCGAAGCCAATGCCCACCGACAGCGCACCCGCGACAATCGCCAGACCGGACAGATCAATCCCGGCAGTCGAAATCGCCACCAGAGCCGCAATGAAGATACCCACATAGCCGGTGCCAGAGATGATCGCCTTCTGCCCGCCCTTGTCGATCTTGGTCTTGGGCAGAACCGAGCTTTCAAGCGCCCCTTGCAAAATCCGTGTGAGCACGAAACCGATCGAGAACACAACGACGAAGCTCAGAATATTCGTCGGTGAGATGCGCGTATCGCCGATACGGAAGCCTTCGCGCAGCACCTGCAGGAATTCCAGCAACTCGGTCGGGCGCACGCCCCAGATCAGGGCGAAAACCGGCAGCGACAGGATCACCAGAGCGAAGTTGAAAAGTGACGGGATCAGGGCCGAGTCCGCGCCTTCCTCAGATTTGGTGACGACGCAGTAAACGTCTTCGTCAAGCTGCATCAGGAAGAGCAGCACAACAATCAGCCCCAGCGAAGTGACCGTCGAATAAAGCAGCGCCTCTGCCGCCTGCACATAGCCGACTGCCGCAAAGAGCGGTGCCCCTGCCCCAATGACCATCACGATCTTGCCAAGGACCGAAATCATCCGGTCCATGAAGCGCACGTCACGCGCGCTGTCGCTGTGAATGGCCTGGCTGTGCTGGCCAAGCAACATGCCTATGCGGACCAGAACCAGCCCGATAAAGACCAGAATCGGGAAAGCCAGCACGGCATTGGCGGCATCCGAATTGGTCTCGACCGGAAAGAATTCCTCGAACAGGGCAGACACCGCCAGCGCCAAGCCGATCATATTCGCCCAGAAACGCCCTTCCCGGCGACGGTTTGCAGGCAGATCCAAAGGTGCGGAGGTCGTGTCCTCCACCGGGAACATCTGACGCCCGGCCCAACGGGCCGTGAAATAGGCAATCCCCGCAACCCACAGACCAGTGGTCACGGCATCGCTGGCAGTCCCAAGAAGCGAACTGAGTTCAAGCGCGATGCTGATGGCGAAGACCGCCGTCACAGGCACAATGATCTGGGTCAGCGACAACAGCCGCGCCAGAGCCCGCTTCCCGCGCCGTGACCCGCCATCGCTCAGCCAGCGCGCCACGATCTGTTCGATCCAGCGCCGCCCTCGCAGCAGCACGAAGCCAGAGACCACCAGCAACAACAGCGTCACTGGCAAGTTCGAGCGCAATTCGCGCATGCGGGCGGGATCATCGACCACCCCAAGGACTTGCGTCCCGAAAACGAAACTGGTGCCCCAGACCGCATCCGCAGCCGCGACCCAGTTCACCGGATTGACCGGAGAGGGCCAGAGCGTGAGCAAGGCTTCGGCGTCGCGCTCCCGCAGGGTCGTATCGATCTGACGGATCAGACCATCCGCCCGGCGAAACGCTTCTTGCGCAGCAATCCCCGGCGCCTGAAGCGCAGTCAGCTGCTCTGCCAGTTCAGCCCGGCGTTCGGCGATTTCCGGGGCCTCTGTCGCCCCGTCTTCCGGTGGTGGGCCCAGGGCGGCGATCTGCTCGCGCAGGCTGGCAATCCGGGTCTGATTGGCGTCTTGCGCTGCCAGAAACCGGGTCCGGAACATGACGAGTTCCGCGCGCAGCTCTGCCAGTTGTTCGCTGGTGATCTGTCGCCCGTCAAGTTGGCTTTCAACGCGCTGTGCAAAGCTGCGCCACGCCTCGTAATCCGGCGCAGAGGATGGCGCCGAACCAGAGTTGCGTTCAAACGAGGCAGTCGGGTCTTGAGCCTGCGCGGGTGTTGCGACGCCCGAAAGCGTGCAAAACAGCGCCAGCGCAATGATGCGGAACAGAAACATTACGGTCCTTTATGCATCCTCGAACACTGTCGGCAATGACCGGGCAGAGCGCGCCAGCCACTCTGGCACAGGCAGCCCCTTGCCACGCAGAAACTCGGGGTTGAACAGTTTCGACTGATATCGCGTGCCATAATCGCACAGGATGGTCACGATGGTATGCCCTGGCCCCATCTCGCGCGCCATCCGGATCGCGCCTGCCACATTCACCCCGGACGAGCCACCAAGGCACAAGCCTTCCTCGGCCAGCAGCTCAAAGACAATCGGCAGGGCTTCTTCATCGGGGATCTGTGCGCAGAAATCCGGGCGCAACCCTTCAAGATTGGCCGTGATCCGCCCCTGACCTATCCCTTCGGTGATCGACGTGCCCTCAGATGTCATCTCGCCGGTGGTGTAGAAGTTATAGAGCGCCGCCCCCATCGGATCGGCGAGCCCGATTTTCACCCCCTTCGGCTGCAGCGCCTGCGCCACCCCGGCAAGCGTGCCACCAGAACCCACTGCGCAGATGAAGCCATCGACCTTGCCGCCGGTCTGGTCCCAGATCTCGGGGCCGGTGGTTTCCACATGCGCCTGCCGGTTGGCCACATTGTCGAACTGGTTCGCCCAGATCGCCCCATAGGGTTCGGTCTTTGCCAGCTCCTCTGCCAGCCGCCCGGAATAGCGCACATAATTGTTGGGATTGCGATAGGGCGCGGCAGGCACTTCAACCAGTTCTGCACCCGCAAGCCGCAGCATATCCTTCTTTTCCTGACTCTGCGTCTCCGGGATCACGATGACTGTGCGAAACCCCAGCGAGGCCCCGACCAGTGCAAGCCCGATCCCGGTATTGCCCGCTGTCCCCTCGACAATCGTGCCGCCAGGCTTGAGCGCCCCGCGCGCCACTGCGTCACGGATGATATAGAGCGCTGCGCGATCCTTGACCGACTGGCCGGGATTCAGGAACTCGGCTTTGCCAAGGATCTCGCAGCCCGTGGCCGCGCTGGCCTTGTTCAGGCGGATCAGTGGCGTATTCCCGATCGCGGCGGACAGGTTTGCATGAAGCGTCATGTCAGACTCCGATGACAATGTTGCGCACCGTCTCTAAAGCGGTGCGCGATTGCAAGCGCCCCTGACGCAACTGTGACCGGGGCGAAAAAACAGGCGTCAGATCGTGCCGTAGCGTTTGGCGGTACGCGCAAACAGCCATAATCCAAAGGCCATCGCTGCCTGTCCCGCACCAAAGAACAGCGGACTGATCTGACCCAGCACCGCCAGTCCCTGCGCAAAGGCCAGAACGCCCCAGACCAGTGTCACAAAAGCCGCGAGAAGTGTCAGCGCCAGCAACAATACCGACGCGCGGTCCCCCAACAGCAAAAGCAAGGCGCCAAGAAGACCGGTCCAGATGGTCAGGGTCAGTGCCAGTGCTGCCCATTGCGGCATGGTCTCGAAAAGACCATCCAGCCCCATCGGCGCGGGCAAGGGCAGATAGCCAGAGAGCGCATCGTAGCGCGCATGGACATATTCAACCGCATGAAAGGCAAACCAGAAAAGCCCGACAACTCCGAAAATGGTGGTGAGAAAACTGCGGCCCTGTGCTGCTGGCATGGAAAACTCCTTCTTTACGGGCAGATTGCCCTGAGTGGCCCAGACTGTCCAGCCCTCGCGCTTGAACTTAGCGGAGCGGAGCAAAAGGAAAAGCGCCCTGCCAGTGGCAGAGCGCTTTGCTTCGGCTGTCAGTGTAAATCAGGCTGCGAACAACAGGCGGGCTTCGTGCGCCTTGAGCGTCATGCGCGCCGCCTTGTATGCAGTCTGACCGGCTTTTCCGGCCAGTTCGGGGAAAAGGGCCAGAATCTCGTCACGTTGCTCTGCACCCAGCCCATCAAGCGAGTGGTCCGCCGGCTGGAAGCTCTCGCTCCACATGCCGTCACCAAGCACGATCTGGTGCGATTCGAACATGATATGCACATAGCTGACCGGACGGCTGTCGCGCTCGATACCCGGCTGGCCGACCAGATGTCCGGCCGGAACAAGCACTTCCTTTTCGCCAAACAGCATTTCCGCCTGTGCACCGCAGATCAGAACGCGGTGTGCGGGCGAGACGCGCGTATCAATCTCGGGCGTGTTCAGCCCAAGCGATCCGGCGCGCAACAGCACAGAGGCAAATTCCGGCTGTGCCGCCAGTTCAGCGGCGTCAATGCTGCGCTGACCCGCCCAGACAAGCGGCATGTAGCCGTGATCCCGCGTCAGAACCAGATCACCCGCCTTGAGCGTCTCAACAGCTTTGCGCCCTTCTGCGGTGTCGATCAAGGTGCCTGCAACGAAGCAGGGGATTTCAACATCGTCATCATTGCTCAGCTTGCTGTCATCGCTGCCCGGTGTCAGGTTGATGACCCCTTCATCGACAGGCGGTGACGAGACTTCGATGCTCACGATATCGCCTGGCAGCCACGGATCATCCAGGTTGAACGTGTCAGAGGGGGACAGGAAGTTGATCGTATTGCCATCCGGCCCTTCAAGCGTCAGCGCGACCGTCTGGCCCTGCTGGGTGAAGGTTTCGCCCGTTTCCGGGTCGATCTTCGTATAGGTGCCCCAGAATTCATGCACCCCGACCAGCGTGTAGGTCACACCGTCGATTTCGACAGTCGATCCGACAGGGACAAGATTGCCGAAAGTGCCCTCAGGTGTCTCGAAAACCAGACCGTCGCGCACTTCCTTGAGTTCGGACAGATCCGGGTGGTCATCATAGGTAAATGTCGTCCCCATCGGGGTATCCGTCGTAATGCCGGAACCCCGGGTCATGATGAGGTCATTGATTGTTACCAAAGGCATCGCGGTTCACCTTCCACCAAGAACGAGAGCAGCGTCGCGCTGCATCTGAGCCAAAGCCATGTGTTTCAAGTCCTGCGTCGTGCGGACTCGCCCCCCACAGTACATCATATCTTAACCTATAGAACTTTGCCTCAAGTTTGCGGCGAAAACATGGCGCATTGGTAGGATTCCGCTGAAAACATTGCATTATTGTTCTCGATGCGGAAACAAAGAGACGAAATTTTCCGAGTTTGTCAGTAAATCCCCGCAAGCCGGAGAGTGTCACCTTTCGGCTTGCGCGTATCGCCCTATCGGCTACTCAACCTGCACGCGAAAAAGAAGTGGGATCTCCGCGCGCAGTCTGTTCGACCGCGAATCACACCTCAGGGAAGCGCCTTGCGATACAGATGCCAGGTTGCATGACCCAACACCGGCAAGACCAGAAACAGCCCCAGAAACAACGGCAACATGCCGATGAAAAGCAATCCCGCAATCAGCACGGCCCAGACCGCCATCACCGCGAAATTTGTCGTCACGACCTTGAAAGAGGTGATCATTGCCGTGATGAAATCGACCTCGCGATCCAGCAGCAACGGCAGCGAAACAACCGTCAGCGCAAAAAGCGTCGCGGCCATCACCCCGCCGATCGTGCCGCCCACCAGCAGCATCATCAGCCCTGGACCCGAAAGCAGCATTTCCGCCGAGGAGCTCGTGATCGGGCGCAGGCCGAAGAACAGCGCGAAGATCGTATGCGCCACGAAAACCCAGAACATGAAGGCCAGCATGATCACCATCGCCATGGACGGCACCTGCCGGTCCTTTTGCGCGAGAACACACCCGGCGACAGCATTCCAGTTCAACGGCTCATTCTGCTCCAGCCTGCGGCTGACTTCATAGAGGCCGGTCGCCGCGAATGGCGCAAGCAGCGGAAACCCGACCGCGATAGGGATGAACCACCAGCTTTGCCCGGAGGCCAGAAACACCGCATAGAGCACCAGCCCGCCGAGCACATAGACCAGCGAAAAGACGATGCCGAAGATCGGCGCGCGCCGAAAATCACGCAAGCCGGCCCGCAACACATCTGCAAGATCGGCGTAGTTCAGTTTCTGCGGTGCTGGAATAGGTGATGGTGGCAGGTTTACTGCGCTCGACATCTGATCAGACATTCTTCTTCCTCCGGTTCCCTGCCTGCAAGGATAGAACCGTGCCCGAAAGTCGTGCAAGGAAATTCGCGCCAGATGTCAGTGCATCGGGCGCGAAATCACATCTGATCAGTCCGAAACCGCGCGCCGGTAAAGATGCCATGTCGCATGGCCAAGCACAGGCAGCGCAATGAACAGACCAAGAAAAGCCGGGATCATGGCGACAATCATGATCGCTGCAATCAAGGCCGCCCAACGCAGCATGACCTGCGGGTTGCTGCGCACCGTCTCGACACTGGTGATCATGGCGGTGACGAAATCCACTTCGCGATCCAGAAGCATCGGCAAACTGATGACCGTGATCGAAAACAGCACCAAGGCCACGACAGCGCCCACCAGAGTTCCCACAAGCAACATCAGGATGCCACTACCTGAAAGCAGCAACCCAAGGCTATCGAATCCGATTCCGCTTTGCGCCATGAAGATCGCGAAGATACCGCGCGCAAGAATGATCCAGAAACCGAAGATGATCAGAACGCCCACGGCCATCAGCGCAAGCTGCCCATCGCCGCGCCCCTTCAGCGCACCCAAGACTGGCCCCCAGGACAAAGGTTCACCCATTTCGCGCCGACGACTGACTTCATAGAGGCCGATCGCGGCAAACGGGGCCAGTAGCGGGAAGCCAGCGGCAATCGGGATGAACCAGACCGGTTGCCCCGCTGCCCCAAGCCCGAACCAGAGCGCCAGCCCGCCCAGCACATAGACCAGCGCGAAAAACAGCCCATAGGCCGGAGCTGCCTTGAAATCCGCAACGCCTGCGGCAAGCGCCGCGCGCAAATCTGATATCTCAAGCTGGCGTGGGCTGGCCGGTTGCGCACCGGATGAATGAAGCGTGGTATCGGACATGCGACAGACTCCTCTTCTGACCTGCAATGCCAGAAGTTTAAGCCTGCGACACGCTGCCGCGCAAGAAAATCCGCCGCGCCGGTCTGCGGATCGCAGTCACATCCGGGTTAGCTGCGCCTAATCGCCCGCTGTGGCCTCGGCGCGCGACTTCCCGGCCACATCACGGGCAAGCGTGGCCGCCATCAGCCCGTCCAGCGCACCGTCCAGCACGCCCTGCGTGTCCGAAGTCTCGAAGCCTGTGCGCAGGTCTTTCACCATCTGATACGGATGCAGCACATAAGAGCGGATCTGATTGCCCCAGCCTGCATCGCCCTTGGCATCATGCGCAGCCTCGATGGCCTCGGTGCGTTTGCGCAATTCCATCTCATAGAGCCGCGATTTCAGCGCATTCATCGCAATCTCGCGGTTCTGGTGCTGTGATTTCTGGCTCGATGTGGTCACGATGCCTGTCGGGATATGGGTGATCCGCACCGCCGAATCCGTCGTGTTGACATGCTGCCCACCTGCGCCGGACGACCGGTAAGTGTCGATGCGGATATCGGACGGGTTGATCTCGATTTCGATATTGTCATCGACCACCGGATAGACCCAGACCGAGCTGAACGAGGTATGCCGCCGCGCTGAACTGTCATAGGGCGAAATCCGCACCAGACGGTGCACGCCGGATTCCGATTTCAGCCAACCATAGGCATTATGGCCGCTGATCTTGTAGGCGACCGAGCGGATACCCGCTTCCTCGCCCGCACTTTCACTCATCATTTCGACGGTATAGCCGCGCTTCTCGGCCCAGCGGACATACATGCGCGCCAGCATCGAGGCCCAGTCGCAGCTTTCCGTCCCGCCCGCGCCCGCGTTGATCTCAAGGAAGGTATCATTGCTGTCAGCCTCACCGTTCAGAAGCGCCTCAAGCTCTTTCTCGGCGGCAACCTTGGCCAGTTTCGCAAGCTCGGCCTCGGCTTCCGTGACGATCTCTGCATCGCCCTCGGCTTCGCCCAGTTCGATCAGACCGACCTGATCCTCCAACTCGCGCGAGAGCGACCGATAGGTTTCCAGCGCATCCGCCAGCAAACGCCGGTCCCGCATCAGCGCCTGCGCGCGTGCGGGGTCATTCCACAGGGCCGGGTCTTCGGACATGGCGTCGAATTCTTCCAGCCGGTGCGGGGCCGTTTCAATGTCCATCCGCTGGCCCAACAGGGCCAGGGATTTGCGGATCGCATCAATATGGCCTTGCGTCTCAGAGCGCATTCCGTCTCACCATTCGCTGATCAGTCTGTTCGAGCGCGTGCATAGCGTGCCGCGCTCCAAGGGGCAAGCGCGCCTCAGTACAGCCCACCCGTCGAGATCGTGCCAAGGCTTGCAGGCGCACGCTGCACCTGTCCACGTCCGGCATCGGGGTTCTGCAAGGCTTCATAGCTTTCGCCCGGTGTGAACATCGGCAGGTCAGACCCCAGTGAGAAGCCACCGTCGATCACAGCCGCCAGCCCGAAGATCGGCTCAACGCCTTCGCGGAAGAACTCCATCACCACATTCGGGCCCGTCGCATCGTCAGGCAGACGCGCGCCAGTGTTGCGGTCAATCTTCATGAAATAGCCGCCTTCGGGCACGCGGAAACGCCCGCCACCGAATTTCTTGACCGCTTCCAGCATGAACTCGTTGAAGACCGGACCGCAGATCGTGCCCCCGCCTGCCCCACGCCCCAGCGGGCGCGGTTGGTCATAGCCGATATAACACCCGGCGACGATATTCGAGGTATAGCCCACAAACCAGACATCGCGGGCTTCATTGGTGGTCCCGGTCTTGCCGGCGGTCGGCACAGGCAGGTTCACGGTGCGCGCGGCCGTGCCCCGCTCGACCACACCCTGCATCATCGAGGTCAGCTGATAGGCCGTCACCGCATCCATTACCCGCGCCCGCCTGTGCGTGATCCAAGGCGTCCGTCCCGAAGGCAGCGCACGTTCGTCGCAATCGACGCAGTTGCGCTGGTCATGGCGGTAGATCGTATTTCCCCAGCGGTCCTGCACGCGGTCGACCAGTGTGGGTTCCACCCGCTCGCCACCATTGGCGAACATGGCATAGGCCGCGACCATGCGGAACAGCGTGGTCTCCTGCGACCCAAGCGAGGCCGCCAGAAACTGCTGCGCGCGGTCATAAACGCCAAAACGCTCGGCATAGCCGCCGACCACATCCATGCCGATTTCCTGCGCCAGGCGAATCGTCATCAGGTTGCGCGACATCTCGACCCCGCGCCGTACCGGGGTTGGCCCGTAGAACTGGTTCGAGGCATTGGTGGGGCGCCAGATGCCCTGCGGCGTGTTCACCTCGATCGGCGCATCATTGACAATCGTGGCAGGCGTGAATCCGCTGTCGAGCGCTGCGGCATAGACAAAGGGCTTGTAAGCAGAGCCCGGCTGACGCTGCGCCTGTGTTGCGCGGTTGAACACCGAATGCTGATAGGAAAACCCGCCCTGCATGGCAATCACACGACCGGTATTGACGTCCATCGCCATGAAACCGCCCTGCACATTCGGCACTTGCCGCAAGGACCAGCGAATATGGCTGCCGTCACTGTCAGATGTGACGCGACGCACATAGACCACATCCCCCACATTCAGATTGTCTGACAGCGAGCCCCGCGCCCAGTTGATATCGGGGCGTTCCACCACATGCGGCGCGTGATAGTCATTCGCCACAGCCTCGATCCCGAGGCGCGCGCGATCCGCAGTGACTTCGAGCACCACGGCCGGATACCAGCGATTGCCCAGCGTGATGTCGCGGGCCAGTTCCAGATCGGCGAGAGCCTCGCGCCAGGCGTCCTCATCGCCCAGAAGCGCAGGGTCGATGGTCTGCCCCGTGGTCCGCAACCGCCCCAGACCGCGATCATACTGTTCAAGCGCACGCTGCAGCGCATGGGCTGCGTGGATCTGCATTTCCGGGTCGATGGTCGCGCGGATCGACAGACCACCGGCGAAAAACTCTTCCTCGCCGAAAGTGCCTGACAACTGGCGGCGCACTTCATCAGTGAAGTAGTCGCGCGGCGGCATCGAGGCGCGCGGATTGGGGAAATCGCCCGATTGCACGGTCAGCAGCGGCTTGTCGCGCGCGGCATCATGTTCGGCGCGGGTGATGAAGCCATTGCGCAGCATCTCGCCCAGAACGTAGTTGCGCCGTGCCGTCACGCGGTCGCGGTTGCGCACCGGGTGGTAGCTGGAAGGCGCCTGCGGCAGCGCCGCGAGAAACGCCATTTCATGCAATTCCAGATCATCCAGTGTCTTGTTGAAATAAGTCTGCGCCGCAGCGGTCACACCATAGGAATTCTGACCCAGGAAAATCTCGTTCAGATACAATTCGAGGATCTGGTCCTTGCTCAGCGTCCCCTCGACCCGGCTGGCGAGAATCAGTTCCTTGATCTTGCGCTCGCCCGTGCGGTCGCCCGACAGCAGGAAGTTCTTCATCACCTGCTGCGTGATCGTCGAGGCCCCGCGCACATTCTCGCCGCGCGACGCAACAGCTTCGTAGGCCGCAACGGCAATGGCGCGCGCGTCAAAACCGGTATGGACATAAAAATTCCGGTCTTCCGCTGCAATGAAGGCATTCTTCACCTGCTCAGGAATATCGTCAATCGGAGTAAACAGACGCCGTTCCAGCGCAAATTCGTCGATCAGGCGGCCTTCGCCCGAATAGATTCGGCTGATCGTGGGCGGGGCATAGCTGGCAAGCTGCTCATGGCTGGGCAGATCCTGACTGTAGAACCAGAATACACCCCCGACCGCGACCGCAACGAAAACGGCGCCGGTTATGACGAAACTGAAAATTCCGCCAAAGAAAGATAGAATCGCTCTGAGCACGCGTACCTCATACTGCACTTTGCGCTCTATACGATAAGCGCTTTGGCCCGTCAGGTCAAAACACGGGCCGGTCAACAGAAATTTGATCATGGCTGGACAATGATCCAGCAGAATACGGATCGTGCCGCCCGCCCGTCAGTGCCGCCGAAGCGCCTGCTGCGCCAAGTCTTCGCGATGCCAGATCTCCAGCCCATCCGCAATGGCTTCGGCCATGCGCTGCCGCCATGCAGCATCCTGCAGATTGGCCAGATCGCGCGGACTAGACATGAACCCCAGTTCGATCAGCGCCGAGGGCATGTCCACGGCCCGCAACACGGTAAAGGCCCCGGACTGGACCGGACGCCGGTGCAGCCGGATATCGGCAGCTCCCATGCCCGCAACCAGCGCATCGGCCAGTCCGCGCGCACGCGGCGCAGTGTCCTGCCATGCCACTGACATCAGCACGCGCGCAATCTCGTCGGTGTTGCGGTTCAGATCGACCCCCGCCAGCAGATCCGCACGGTCATGGCGTTCTGCCAGATAGGCGGCAGAGTCATCACTTGCCTCGTCCCCCAGCAGATAGATCACGGTTCCGGTCGCAATGCCTTCGGGCAAGGCATCGGCATGCAGCGACAGCAGCAGGTCAGCCCCCGCCGCGCGCGCGGCCCGGATGCGTCCATCCAGCGACACGAACTCATCTGCATTGCGCGTCATGCCGACCTCGAACACGCCGCGCCGCAGCAGCACTTCGCGCAATTCGCGCGCGAAATCGAGCACAAGATCAGCTTCCCGCACCCCGCCCCGCTCGGCGCCCGGATCGATCCCGCCGTGACCCGGATCCAGCATCACCAGTGGCTTTCGGGCGCTCTCGGCAGGCGCTGGCAAGACAGGCGCATCAGGATGCAGAAGGGCCGCGCTGGTACGGGCGGCAAACTCGACCTCGTTTTGTGCAAGCCGTTCGAATTCTTCCAAAGTCACCCGGTGCAGATCGAGATTGATCACCGCACGGCCCGTTTCTTCGGTCACACGCTGTTCTGACAGGTGCAGCGCGAAGGGCGCGGTCAGATCCACCACCAGACGCGCCCAGCCATCGGACAGATGCCCCGTGCGCACCGCCCCGACCGGCACCCGCTGCGACAGATCCGCACCCAGCCTTGTGCCACCCCAGTCAAGCGTGTTCACATCCAGCACCATGCGCGGTGGATTGGCCAGCATCCGCACCCGGAATGGCACAGGCTGGCTAAGCGCAAGCCGTAGCGCAATCACGTCGCGACTGGTGGTCAGCGAAGTTCCCTCGTCCAGCAGGCGCGCCTGAACGCCAAGGCCTGATTGCGCCGCCGCCGCCTCCCCCCACAGAAGCGCCAGCAGCGCGGCCAGCATCACAAACCTCCGATGCAATCCGATCCGATCTGGTGTCACGATCTGCCCCTGCCAGTGTTCTGGCGCCTGCCCTTGTCATGACGTGATACATCTTCACCCGGCAGCAGAAAACCGCTTTCCCGCCGACTGCCCCCCGAAATAGCGCTCACATTTCCGAAAGCGCCGTTTTGCCGCGCTGCCAAGGGTTGATTCCACGCCACGCGCAGGCTTTAAGAGCAGCAGAATTCAGAACAGGATACGATGCGCGCGGCAGGTTCGACCATCGCGCCCCAGCAAGACAGGATTGCACAGATGGCAGGATCTTCTGACACCACCACCAAGAGCGGATCGCTTCAACTGACCGATTCCGGGCTGATCGGAACCTGTTTCGCAGCGGCAGCGCTGGGGCTTCTGGTGCTGACTGCGCCGGGCAGCGGCAGCAACGCCACATCGGCACCCGTGGCGGAACCGGCTCCCGAAATCAGCACTGCAGATGCAGTCGCCCCGGCTCCGGTTGACGATGCAGATGCGGAATTTGGTCAGCGCGTCCGCGCCTATCTGCTGCAGAACCCGGAAGTGATCTTCGAGGCCGTCGCCGTCTATGAACAGCGCAATGCCGCAGCGCAGGCCGATATGGACCGCGCGATTCTGGAGGCCAATGCCGAGGCGCTGTTCAATGACGGGCATTCCTGGGTCGGTGGCAATCCCGATGGCGATATCACGCTGGTCGAGTTCCTCGATTATCGCTGCGGCTTTTGCAAGCGCGCGCATGACGAGATTGCGACATTGCTCGAAGCGGATGGCAATATCCGCCTGATTATCAAGGAATTCCCGATCCTCGGGCCGGAGTCCGAACTGGCCTCACGCTTCGCAGTCGCCACGCTGCGCCTGGCCGGGGATGAGACCTATGAGGAAATCCATGATCTGCTGATGCGCCATGACGGGGCGATCACGCCGGAATATCTGGACGAACTGGCGGGCGCTTTCGATCTGGATTTCGAGGCCATCGTGGCCGAGATGGACAGCGAAGCCGTGACGACCGTGCTGGCCGAGAACCGTGCACTGGCGCAGCGGTTGCAGATCAGCGGCACCCCGACTTTCGTGATGGAAACCGAAATGATCCGTGGCTTCGTGGACGCGGATGTGCTGATCGAAACCGCGCAGGCGCTGCGCGACTGATCTGACCTCTCAGGCGGGCTTGCACCCGCCCCAAGATGACGGATAGCGGCTTTTCCGTAGGGTGCGTGCTCTTGCACGCACCTTTTTTCTGGCTCAGCTTTTCCGGGCTCAGCTTTTCCGGGCTCAGCGCAAATCCGGCGGGGTAGCTTCTCCCGCCAGCGCCTCTACCAGCATATCAAGCGCCTCGGTCCGGGTCCGTTGCTCCCCCAGACGCCGCACCGAGACCGTGCGCTCTTCCACTTCCCGCGCGCCGATGGCCAGAATGACCGGCACCTTGCCCAGCGAATGCTCGCGCACCTTGTAATTGATCTTCTCGTTGCGCAGATCCAGTTCCGCCCGGATACCAGCCGCCTGCAAGGCGGCCAGAACCTCGCGGCAATAGTCATCGGCATCGGACACGATAGAGGCCACGACCACCTGACGCGGGGCCAGCCAGAAGGGCAGCTTGCCCGCATGTTCTTCGATCAGGATGCCGATGAAGCGCTCGAAACTGCCCAGCACGGCCCGGTGCAGCATGATCGGGCGGTGTTTGGCACCGTCCTGCCCGATATAGGTGGCATCCAGCCGTTCCGGCAGATTGGGGTCCACCTGCAAGGTGCCGCATTGCCAGTCACGGCCGATCGCATCGGTCAGCACGAATTCCAGTTTGGGACCATAAAAGGCCCCCTCGCCGGGGAACAATTCATACTCATGCCCCGCAGCCTTGCAGGCATTGCCAAGGGCGGCCTCGACACGATCCCAGCTTTCATCGCTGCCGATCCGCTTTTCAGGCCGGGTCGAGAGCTTGATGCGCCAGTTGTCGAAGCCCAGATCCGCATAGATCCCCGCCAGAAAATCGATGAATTTCTTCGATTCCGCCTCGATCTGATCTTCGGTGCAGAAAATATGCGCGTCATCCTGCGTGAAACCACGCACCCGCATGATCCCGTGCAGCGCACCTGACGGCTCGTAGCGGTTGCACGACCCGAACTCGGCCATGCGCAGGGGCAGATCGCGATAGGATTTCAGGCCGTGATTGAACACCTGCACATGGCAGGGACAGTTCATCGGCTTCAGGGCATTGATCGATTTGGTCTTGGCATGTTCCTCTTCGACTTCGACGATGAACATGTTTTCCTGATAATTGTCCCAATGCCCAGAGGCTTCCCACAGCTTGCGGCTGACCACCTGCGGCGTGTTCACCTCGACATAGCCATCCGCGCGCTGCTTGCGGCGCATGTAATCCTGCAGCGTCGTGTAGATATTCCAGCCATTCGGGTGCCAGAAAATCTGCCCCGGCGCTTCTTCCTGCATGTGGAACAGGTCCATCTCGCGCCCCAGTTTGCGGTGGTCGCGCTTGGCCGCTTCCTCCAGCATCGTCAGATGCGCTTTCAGGTCATTGCGGTTCTTGAAGGCAACCCCATAGATCCGCTGCAACTGGGGCCGCGTGCTGTCGCCCAGCCAATAGGCCCCTGCAATCGACATCAGCTTGAAGGCATCAACCGGCACCTGCCCCGTATTCTGCAAATGCGGCCCCCGGCACAGATCCTGCCAGTCGCCATGCCAGTACATCCGCAAATCCTCGCCCTCGGGGATGCGGTTGATCAACTCGATCTTGAAGGGCTCATTCGCTGCCTCGTAATGCGCAATCGCGCGGGCGCGGTCCCAGACCTCGGTCGTCACCGGCTCGCGCGCCTCGATGATCTGGCGCATCTTCGCCTCGATCTGCGCCAGATCTTCCGGCACGAACGGGTCAGCGCGGTCGAAATCGTAAAACCAGCCCTTGTCACGCACCGGGCCGATGGTGACTTTGACATCCGGCCAGATCTCCTGCACCGCACGCGCCATGATATGCGCCAGATCATGCCGGATCAGCTCCAGCGCCTGCGCGTCATCCTGCATCGTGTGGATGGCGATGGCGGCATCTGCCATGATCGGCCATTGCAGATCGTAATGCGCGCCGTTCACACTGGCGGAAATCGCTTTCTTCGCCAGCGAGGGCGCGATGCTCTCGGCGACTTGTGCAGGCGTCACGCCCGCATCATAGTCGCGTTTATTGCCATCGGGGAAAGTCAGGGAAATCTGGGCCATTGGCCGGTCCTCGTCGTTTTGGCGCCCACGGAACGCCCGGTTGCGGGTTATGTCGGGCACAGTCATTCGCGGGGCGCGGAACGAAAGTCAAGCGGGGCGCGTTGAAAATCCACGCCATTGCCCGAACCGTGACAGGAGAGCCAGCCTTGCCCAGCCAACGAACCACCGTCACCATGGCCCATGAAGCGCTCGCCGCCGAGGATGACGGCCGGTCCTGCCGCGACATACCTGACGCCGCCTGCAAGGCGCAGCCGCAGAACTTCATGCGCCACAGTATTGCACTTGGTCTGTCGAAATCCGCCGATGGTCTGGCCGATCCGAAACTGGTCCTGTCCTGGCTGATGACCCATCTGGGCGCGCCGGCGGCGCTGGTGGGCCTGCTGGTCCCGATCCGCGAGGCGGGATCCCTGCTGCCGCAACTCTTCACCGCCGCGCGCATCCGTGCCTTGCCGTTGCGCAAGGGGGCATGGTCCGCGGCTGCAATCGGTCAGGGGATTGGCGCGGCCATCATCTTCCTTGCCGCGCTGACGCTAGAGGGCGCACTGGCGGGCGCGGTGATCCTGACAGGGCTGTGCGTACTGGCGCTCTCGCGCTCGGTAGCCTCGGTCGCCTACAAGGACGTGCTGGGCAAGACCATCGACAAGGGCCAGCGCGGCACCGTGACAGGGGTCGCGGGCAGTTGGTCAGCTGTCGTGGTCATCGCTTTCGCATTGGTGCTGATCGCCTTCTCGGACAATCGCGCTGTCATCGTGACAGCGGCCCTCGCGATTGCCGCGATTGGCTGGGTCATGGCAGGCATGGTCTTTGCCGGACTGACCGAGGAGAAAGGCGCGACCGAGGGCGGAAAGAACAGCTTTTCCGACGCCATCGCCAATCTGCGCTACCTGCGCGAGGACCGCCAGCTTGCCCGCTTCATCCTCGCGCGTGGATTGCTGACCTCGACCGCCCTCGCCCCGCCCTATCTGGTGGTTCTCGCCTCGGGCGACAGTGGTGCGGCCCTTGAAGGACTGGGCGCGCTGGTGCTGGCCTCCAGCCTTGCCGCACTGGTGTCGAGCTATGTCTGGGGGCGGCTTGCGGACCGGTCGTCGCGGCAGGTGCTGATCCTGACGGGCCTGAGCGGGGCCGTCGCCATGGTGCTGACGCTGGGTTTCGCAAGCCTTGGCCTTGCAGACACGCTCTGGGCCATGCCGCTCGCGCTGTTTGTCCTGATGATCGCGCATCAGGGGGTGCGGTTGGGGCGATCCACCTATCTGGTCGATATGGTTGGCCCCGGCCTGCGCGCCGTCTATACCGCGATTGCCAATACGGTCATCGGCGTTATCCTGCTCGCAAGCGGGGTGTTCGGGGCGGTTGCTGCCCTTGCGGGATCGGGCGCAACTCTGGCACTTTTTACAGCGATGGCCGTGGCGGGCGCGCTCACGGCCTATGGATTGAAGGAACTGGGCGATGGCGAACAGGCTTGAAACACCACAGGGGCGCAGACTCGCCTATCACCGCACGGACGGCGCCGGGCCGGGGATCGTGTTTCTGGGCGGCTTCATGTCAGATATGTCCGGCACCAAGGCCATCTGGCTGGAGGAATGGGCACGCGATCAGGGCCGTGCTTTCCTGCGCTTCGACTATTCCGGCCATGGCGAAAGTTCTGGCGCGTTCGAGGAGGGATGTATCGGCGATTGGGCGGAAGATGCGTATCAGGCCGTGACCCAGCTGACCAAGGGGCCGCAGATCCTTGTTGGCTCTTCCATGGGCGGCTGGATCGCACTGTTGCTGGCACGGCGTCTTCCGGAACGGGTGGCCGGGCTGGTCGGCATCGCCGCCGCCCCTGATTTCACCGAAGACAGCATGTGGCCCGGCCTGACCGATGCACAGCGTCGTGAAATCACAGCCAAAGGCCAGACAGCGGTTCCGAACAGCTATGATGACCGCCCCTATATCCTGACCCGCCGACTGTTCGAGGATGGGCGCGACCAGCTCGTGCTGCGCAGCCCGCTTTCCCTGCCCTTCCCTGTGCGGCTGGTGCAGGGCACGCAGGATGAGGCCGTGGCGACCTCGGTACCGCTGCGCCTGCTGGATCATGCCGACTGCCCCGACATGCGCCTGACACTGGTGAAAGGCGCAGATCACCGCTTCTCGACGCCGGACTGTCTGGACCTGATCGCGCGGGCCATCAACGAGGTGAGTGAACGGCCCGACGGCACGCAACCCGCCCCGTAGGGTGCGTGCTGAGCACGCACCTTACCCCGGACAGCCCCTGCCATTCGTTAATCTTGCGCGTTCAGAACCGCCAAAGCCTGTGCATGCAGCGCGGCATTTGCCGCCGCGACCACCTGCCCGCTCCCGCCCACAGGCCCGCCCTGCCAATCGGTGACAATCCCGCCTGCGGCTTCGATCAGCGCGATGGGGGCGGCAATATCATAGGGGTTCAATCCGGCCTCGATCACCAGATCGACATGTCCTGCGGCAAGCAGCGCATAGGCGTAGCAATCCATCCCGAACCGGGTCAGCTTCACGCGCGCCGCAACGCGCTCGAAAGCGGCGCGCTCGGCATCGCTGCCGATTTCCGGAAATGTCGTGAACAATATTGCCGCATCCAGCGTTTCCGTCGCGCGGGTCCTGAGCGGTTTTTCTCCCTGCGGCCCGGTCATGCGTGCATGCCCCAACCCCCCAAGAAACCGCTCGCCGATATAGGGCTGGTCGATCACACCCAGAAACGGCCCCCCGGCATCCGCAAGGGCGATAAGCACCCCCCAGCAGGGCGTGCCCGCCAGATAGGCGCGTGTGCCGTCAATCGGGTCGATGATCCATGTCAGACCCGATTCGCCCGCCGCACGGCCCAGTTCTTCCCCCAGAACCGCGTCTTTCGGTCGGTGCTTTGCCAGACAGGCCCGGATCGCCGCCTCAGTGGCGCGGTCAGCCTGGGTGACGGGATCGAACCCGTCAGCGAGCTTGTTCTGCGCATTCAGATCAGGGTGCCGGAACCATTCAAGGGTCCGGGGACGGGCCAGATCGGCGAGTCTTTCGATCAGCGCGAGGAAACTGGCCTGCTCTTGCGGCGTGAGCGCATGTCGGTCCATCTGAAAAAGCTCCGGCGCAGGGACTACCCCCGCGCCGTTGCCATGCTTTGCGACTATTGGCAAGCGAGCCCGTTTCAGCCGGGCAATCTCAGGCAGCTTGCCCCAGAGCGCGCGCCAGATCGAACAGACGTTTGCGCTGGCCTTCGGGGATCGCATAATAGGTGCGCAGCAATTCCAGCGTTTCCTTGCGATTCAGCATGTCGTCATCACCAGCAGATGCGGACTCTTCCTGTTGCAAGCCGTCAAAGAAGTAACTTGGCATGACATCAAGCGCTTGCGAAATGTCCCACAGGCGAGAAGCAGAGACGCGATTCGCGCCTGTCTCGTATTTCTGAATTTGTTGGAACTTGATCCCTACTGCGTCTGCAAGCTGTTGTTGCGTCATACCCACCAGCCATCTGCGATGACGGATTTTCTGACCAACATGTACATCTACCATATGGCTCACAATGCTACCCTGTCTTTTTTGCCGGCGATACTGTCGGCGGGGAATTATAATCAGAACAAGCCGCACCAGAAAAACTGAGGCAACACAGCACGCAGAAAAATGCAGACGCCACGAAACGGCTTCCGGTCAGATGTAGTGAAAACACGTCACAATGCACGAGAAATAGACTTATGCCTCCGATACTCAGGTCACTTTTGCAAATTGCATTGCATTTTGCAAACAACCTCTGGCTGAATTTCGCAGCTCGCAATCGCCCGCGTCGCGACCGGCTTGCACTCGAACCCGCATCACGGCACCTTCGGGTCGTGATCACGAAGGACTCAACATGCGCGCCCTCATTCTGCAGGAAATCGATTCTCCTCCACGGATTTCAGAAATCGCCGCCCCCCGGCCCGGACCCGGAGAGGTTCTCATCTCCGTGGCGGCCTGCGGACTGAATTTTGCCGATCTGCTGATGCAGCGCGGCCAGTATCAGGAGCGCCCGCCCCTGCCCTTCGTCATGGGCATGGAGATTTCCGGCACGGTCATCGCCTGCGGCGACGGTGTGACCGGGCTTCACAAAGGTCAGCGCGTGGCAGCCTTTGCGGGACAGGGCGGACTGGCCGAGCAGGCACTCTGCCCGGCCAATCGTTGCGTGCCCCTTCCCGACAGCATGTCCTTCGTGGATGCTGCGGGGTTTCTGGTCGCCTATGGCACCTCGCATCTGGCCCTGGATCACCGTGCGCATCTGCAACCGGGCGAAACGCTGCTGGTGCTGGGGGCCGCAGGCGGGGTCGGGCTGACAGCGGTCGAGATTGGTGTGGCGATGGGCGCGCGCGTGATCGCGGTTGCGCGCGGGGCCGACAAACTGGCCATCGCCCGCGAGAAAGGCGCAGCCATCTGCCTGGACAGCGAGGGGATCGACCTGCGTGCGGAACTCAAGGCCCTTGGCGGGGTCGATGTGGTCTATGATGCCATTGGCGAACCGCTCGCCACCCCTGCCCTGCGCGCGCTGCGTCCCGAGGGGCGATTCCTCGCCATCGGTTTCGCGGGCGGAACCGTGCCGCAATTTCCGGCCAATATCCTGCTTGTGAAAAACCTGACCGTGATCGGGCTCTACTGGGGTGGCTATCTGAAATTCGCGCCGGATGCGCTGACGGGTTCCCTGGCGCGGCTGATGGACTGGTATGCGGCGGGCAAGATTGTGCCCCATGTCAGCCATGTCCTGCCACTGGATCAGGTTCTGGACGGATTCGCCCTGCTCAGGGACCGAAAATCGACCGGCAAAGTGGTGATTGACCTGACCGCATGATCAATCAGGCCGCAGCTTCGTAACCACGCGATCAATTCCTGTCCAATTGACTCCGGAAATCCTTGAAACTCGGGTCAAGCTTGACGATATTAGCCGCAAGTCCCTGCGCACCCGCGCAGTCTGACAAATTTTTCACGGAGGTACACATGGCAGATTACAACACCATGCGGGCACAGACGATCAGCACGACCCGCGCCGCAGAAATCGACGCAGGGCTGCGCGCCCATATGAACAAGGTCTATGGCACCATGTCCGTCGGCATGCTGATCACGGCTGCGGCGGCATGGGCGATTTCGGGTCTGACCACCACGACCGACGCCAGCATGGCTGTCGCGCAACTGGGCAACGGCACGATGCTGAACCAGTTTGGCGCGACGATCTATCTCTCGCCGCTGCGCTGGGTCATCATGTTCGCGCCTCTCGCCTTCATCCTGTTCGGCTGGGGCGCGCTGATGCGCCGTGCATCGGCCGCAGGTGTGCAACTGGGCTTCTTCGTCTTCGCGGCTGCCATCGGCCTGTCGCTCAGCTCGATCTTCCTTGTCTTCACAAGCTACTCGATCGTGCAGACCTTCCTTGTGACCGCCATCGCCTTCGCGGGTCTCAGCCTCTATGGCTACACCACGAAGAAGGATCTTTCGGGCATGGGCACCTTCCTGATCATGGGTGTGATCGGTCTGATCGTGGCGATGATCATCAACATCTTCCTGCAGTCCCCTGCAATGATGTTCGCGATCTCTGCCATCGGTATCCTGATCTTCGCCGGTCTGACGGCGTTCTACACCCAGACGATCAAATCGGAATATGTGGCCCATGCTGCCGCTGGCGATCAGGAATGGCTGGACAAGGCCGCTGTGGACGGGGCGCTGTCGCTGTATATCAGCTTCCTGAACATGTTCCAGTTCCTGCTGATGTTCATGGGCCAGCAAGAATAAGCTCGCTCCAGACGCAATCTGACAAGGGCGCATCTCAAGATGCGCCCTTTTGCGTTTTCGAGCGCCTGCCATCGGGCGCCTGTAGGGTGCGTGCTCCCGCACGCACCTTCCCCCGCGCGCGCGACCTTGCCCCTGCGCGCATCCTCGCATAAACCCAAGCCCAACTTGCCCCTTCATGCAAAGGCTGATCCATGCGCCTGACCCGCTACTTCCTGCCCGTCCTGAAAGAAACCCCGTCCGAGGCCCAGATCGTCAGCCACCGCATGATGCTGCGTGCGGGCATGATCAAGCAGGCAAGCGCGGGCATCTATTCCTGGCTGCCCTTAGGCTACAAGGTTCTGAAACGCATCGAACAGATCGTGCATGAGGAACAGATCCGCGCAGGCCATATTCCGATGCTCATGCCCACGCTGCAATCAGCGGATCTCTGGCGCGAAAGCGGGCGCTATGATGATTACGGTCAGGAAATGCTGCGCATCAAGGACCGCCATGACCGCGACATGCTCTATGGTCCGACCAATGAAGAGCTGATCACCGATATCTTCCGGTCCCATGTCAGCAGCTACAAGGATCTGCCGCTGACGCTCTATCATATCCAGTGGAAATTCCGCGACGAGATCCGTCCCCGTTTCGGCGTCATGCGCGGCCGCGAATTCCTGATGAAGGATGGCTATAATTTCGACATCGACAAGGACGCGGCGCTGCACGCCTATAACCGCCATCTGGTCAGCTATCTGCGCAGCTATGAACGCATGGGTCTGCAAGCGATCCCGATGCGCGCCGATGGTGGCCCGATTGGCGGCGATTATACGCATGAATTCCTGGTGCTGGCCGAAACCGGCGAGTCGGAAGTGTTCTATGACAGCGAAATCACCGATCTGAAATTCGGGGATCGCGCGGTCGATTATGACAGCGTGCCCGAATGTCAGGCGGTGCTGGAGGAATTCACCTCGCGCTATGCCCGCACCGATGAAACCCATGACGAGGCCACCTTCCACGCACAGGTGCCCGAAGCCCGGCGCCGCACGGCGCGCGGCATCGAGGTTGGCCAGATCTTCTATTTCGGCACAAAGTATTCCGAGGCGATGGGGGCCAATGTCGTGGGCCCTGACGGCAGCCGCTCCCCGGTGCATATGGGCAGCCACGGCATCGGCGTCTCGCGCCTGCTGGGTGCGATCATCGAAGCCAGCCATGACGACCGCGGCATCATCTGGCCCGAAGGTGTCACCCCCTTCCATTGTGGGATCGTGAACCTCAAGCAGGGCGACGCGGCGGCGGATGCGGCCTGCGAGGGGCTTTACAAGGCGCTGACCGCCAAGGGGCTGGAGCCGCTCTATGATGACCGCGCCGAACGCGCAGGCGCGAAATTCGCGACCATGGATCTGATCGGCCTGCCCTGGCGCATCACGGTCGGCCCGCGCGGGCTGGAAAAGGGCGTGGTCGAACTGACCAGCCGCCGCACAGGCGAAAGCGAAGAGATGTCGCCCGAGGCCGCCGTGGACCGGATTGCGCAGATTTACGCCGGTCACTGACAGCCCGCTTGACGCAGCCCCGCAAGCTGCGACATCCTGCCGCATCAGCCGCAGGAGGGTGTCATGGCGCGCAAGGTGCTGATCGGGACGACCAAAGGGGCCTTCGTGCTGCGCCAGCAGCCGGATGGCAGCTTCACCGTCAGTGGACCGCATTGCGATGGCTGGCCCATCAACCATGTGATCGGCCAGCCCGGCACCGGCAAACTCTGGGCCGGTGGTGGCGGCGAATGGTTCGGTGCGGGCGTGTGGCACTCCAGCGACGGGGGTGAGACATGGACGCTCACCCGCCTGTCTCCGGGGCAGATGGATGACTGGGCAGAACAGGATTCCGAATTCGCCGCGATGATCGGCTGGCAGAAAACCGACCTGCCCTTCGGCAAAGAGATGTCGCAGATCTGGTCGCTGCACCCGTCGGAGGACCGCCTCTATGCGGGCACAAAACCGGCGGATCTGCTGGAAAGCCGCGATGATGGCGCCAGCTTCTCACGGGTGGAAGGACTTTGCGCGCATCCGTCACGCCCCGACTGGCAACCGGGCGCAGCCGGGCTGATCCTGCATTCCATCGTCTCGGAACCTGCCAGTCCCGGCAAGCTTTGGGTCGGCATTTCCGCCGCTGGTGTTTTTGCCACAGAAGATGGCGGCGCAAGCTGGGAACGGCGCAACCGGCTGTCAAACGCGAGAGCCTGCGCGCATCACCACCACCCTGCCGCGCCTTCGGGGGGTGAGATCGGTCATTGCGTGCACAGTCTTGCCCGCGCCCCTTCGGGGGCGGGCGATCTGCTCTATCAGCAGAACCATCACGGGGTCTGGCGCAGTCCCGACGGGGGCCGTTCATGGGAGGATGTGACCGAGGGCCTGCCCTCGACATTCGGCTTTCCCATCGTGGTCCATCCGCATGACCCGCAGAAACTCTGGGTCTTTCCGCTGAATGGCGACATGGAGGGGCGCTTTCCCCCGGACGCACAGGCCGCTGTCTGGCATTCCGACAATGGTGGCAAAACATGGCAGGCACAGCGCAACGGCCTGCCGCAGAAATTCTGTTTCTTCACCGTGCTGCGACAGGCCATGGCCAGCGATGAGGGGGTAAACCCGGCCGTCTATTTCGGCACGAATAGCGGATCGGTCTTTGGCAGTTTCGACGAGGGCGCAAGCTGGGTCGAGATCGCCCGCCACCTGCCCACGATCCAGAGTGTCGAGGCGATTAGCGATTGACCCTGCCGGTCATGAGGTTAGCTGAACGCTATCGCTGACGAAAGGCCCTGCTTCATGACCCTGACCGACCTCGCCCGCCGCGAGAAACTGCCCGATGCGCTGCGCGTGCTGCTCGAACACTACCCGCGCGCGCTTTGGGAAAGCCACCGGAATTTCGACGGGCTGACCCGATTCTGGCTGGAGCGACACCTGATGTTCCGCCGCGCACTGGCGCAATGGCAGGACGACACGCGTGGTTTTCTGGACAAGAGGCGCGACGCCCGCGCACATGGGCAGATGACCGCACGGATCGGCGGCTTTCTGATCAATGAACTGCACGGCCATCACCAGATCGAGGATGCGCATTATTTCCCGACTCTCGCAGCGGCAGAAAAGCGCCTTGCACATGGGTTTGATCTGCTCGACGCGGATCACCACGCGCTCGACAGCCAGCTTGCAGCGCTGACGGACGCGGCCAACACCCATCTGCGCGCGCTGCAGGATGGCAATGCGGATACAAAATCAAGCGCAGGCGCGATGTTGAAACGGCTGGACGGGTTCGAGCGTTTTCTCGACCGCCATCTGGTCGATGAAGAAGAACTGGTCGTGCCCGTTATCCTGCATCACGCACTCCGCTTCTGACCCGCGCGTAGGGTGCGTGCTCAGCACGCACCTTACCTCACCCCCGCGCGCAGCGCCCGCACGCGCGCCGCCAGCCAGTCCAGATCCGGGTCGCACAACCCCAGCTCTGCCAGATGCGCCGCCGTGTTGAACAGATAGGCGCAATTCGGCCCCCGCCCGCCCGCGGCCCGCGCAATGATCTGCGCCTGTTCTTCCAGCGTGAGCCCTGCGCAATACTGATCATGCTCCGGATCAATCACATAAGTCACAGCCTCGACCGCGCGCCCGTCCTGCAAGGTCACAGGCGCGTGCCGTTCCAGATAGGCCGCCGAAATCAACTCGCGCGCCCGCAGATATTCCAGACTTTCCTCTGCGATCCGCGCAGGTATCTCGAAGGCCACGCCCTCGCAGCCGCCCGGCCCCTCATCCAGCGCCAGCACCAGTCCCGGACTGTCCACCGTGCCGCGATGATGGATCGAACGCATGCAGAAGCTGCGATGATAGCCCTCCAGCCGCGCGATCTGGCGGCTTTGATAGGCAAAGCCCGGCTCCCAGATCAGAGAGCCATAGCCGAATATCCAAAGCGAGTCCTGCGCGCGCATGTGACTGGTCCTTTCCTGCGCCTTGGGTGTATTAGGCTTTGAAGGGCAAGAAAAGAGAGGCTCGGTCGATGCGGTTGCTTTTGCTTATGATCCTGACAGCCGCGCTGCTTTTCGGCGGCTATTGGGTCTTTGCCGCGCAGATGATCGAGCGTCAGGGTTCCGCGATAATGAACAACAGCACGCAGCTTGACGGTCGCCTGCAGCCTGTCACTGGTTTCCCGCTGAATTTTCGCACGACCATCGAAGCACCTGTCTGGCGCAGTCACGACGGGCTTTCGGGCTGGGCGGCATCCGAACTGGCGCTGGCCTCCGCCAGCCACCAGCCCAACCGGATCAGCGCGACCTTCCCCGCGTCGCAAACTCTCAGACTCGGCGGGATCGACATGGTGCTTGAGGCACGCGACATGCGGGGCGCTCTTGCACTGGGCGCAGATCAATCTCTGCGCGCGGCAGATCTGCAGGTTGCGCGCTCAGACCTCGGTCCCGCTGCGCCTGTGACCGGCATGGGACGAACCGCGCTCGCGCTGCACCAGATCGACGGGCCACGCTATGCCTTCGACGCACAGACACAGGATCTGCGCCTCACGCCGGAAACCCTTGCCCTTGTCAGTCCTGACGCCTCCTTGCCCGAGCATATGGACCATCTCACACTCAGGGCAGAGGCGGAATTTGCGCGACCACTGCCTGTGCAGATGCCCTGGCCCGAGTTGCAGGCGCTGGATGTGATCGACGCCCGGCTTGATTGGGGCGCGCTTCAGGCCTCCATGACCGGCAGGCTGACCCGCAATGCGACCGGGATGATGGACGGCCAGATCCAGCTTGTGCTACAGGACTGGCGCCCCTTCCATGCCCTTTTGATCGCGAACGGTATCCTGCCACCGGATGCCGCAATGCTTGCCGGGATGTTTCTTGCCGGGCAGGCAGCACCTGGGACGCATGCCGTCACCTTGCCGCTGGACCTGCGCGATCAGGTGCTGTCGTTAGGCCCCTTTGCCCTCGCTCAACTGCCGCGGTTTTGAGACTCTGCGCGCGATTGCATGCCCCAGCGGAACCGCCGCGAAAGCGCCTGCCACATCTGCCACGAAATCCCCCAATTCGCGCTCGCGCCCGACAAGCGGCTGGATCAGTTCGATCGCGCCCCCCAGAGCGCTGGCACCGAGGACGATCACGGCCCATGATCCGGGCCGTACCGCAACAGCCGGCAAGACGATCAGGAAGAACACCACGAAATGCACCAGCTTGTCGAAATGCGGAAAAGGGGGCGGTACATCAGGCCCTGCCGGGGCGAGCATCAGCGCCGTCCCGATTATGGCAAATCCAATCGCCAGCCCATACCCGACGATCTCTGCGACCCGTAATCCCGTCACTCTTTGCGTCCCCGCTCTGGCGTCAGGCCCCGCAGGTCGCATGCATGGACGACAGGTTCAAGCAGGAACCTCTGCTCTCGCGGCCTCTTGAACGGCTTTGGTGATCCGCGACACCGCCCGCTCTTCCAACTGGCGCACGCGCTCCTTGGAAATCCCCAGATCAACCCCGATCTCGGCCAATGTCCTCGGGCTTTCGCTCAGATGGCGTTCGGTGATGATACGCTGTTCCCGCTCGGGCAGTTCCTGCACAGCGGAATGCAGAAGCGCGCGGCGATGCTGCACTTCCAGATCCTCCAGCACCTGCGCCTCGGTTTCGACCGAGTCATCCTCCAGCGCTTCCATCCAGTCGCGCCCGTCCTCTTCGCCATTCTGCGTCACATTCAGCGACAGATCCTGCCCCGACATCCGCCCCAGCATGATCTCGACCTGCTCTTCGGGCACATCCAGCTCGCGCGCGACCGAGGTCGAAAGACCCTCGCGCCGGATTTCGCCATCGTCGAGCTTGATCAAGGTCTTGCGCAGATGAAAGAACAGCTTCTTTTGCGCAGCATTGGTCGCCGTGCGCACAACCGACCAGTTGCGCATCACATATTCCTGCATCGAGGCCCGGATCCACCAGGCCGCATAGGTCGAAAACCGCGCGCCATTCTCGGGGTCATATTTCTCCGCCGCGCGCATCAGCCCCAGATTGCCCTGCTGGATCAGATCATCCAGCGGCATGCCATAACGCCGGTAGCGCGTGGCAACCGAGACCGCCAGCCGCGTATAGGCCGCGATCAGCCGGTGCAGCGCCGCCTCATCGCGTTGGTCGCGCCAGGCAAGCGCCAGACGATGCTCGGTCTCGGCATCAAGCATCTCGCGCGCCATCGAGGCACGGATGAACTGACTGGTGCGCGGATCCCGTGGTTGCATCTGACCGGTCCTTTGTTTCGACTCGATATAGTATCGTATCGCTATCATTATGCTGCCGGGCTTGTCAAGTATGAGGACACAGCCTATCTCCCGCCCATGACCGAGAAAACTGCGCCTCAGGGCACCGACATTGCCGATCTGATCGTGCATCTGGCCCGCATGGGCCAGTCCTGTGGCCATACCGAAGGCACGACGCCACTGACAGCCGCGCAATGGACGGCGCTGCGCTATTTCGCCCGAGCCAATCGCTTCTCGCGCACGCCCTCGGCCTTTTCCGAATTTCACGCCACCACACGCGGCACGGCGTCGCAAACCGTGAAATCCCTGGTCTCGATGGGACTTCTCGCGCGCCAAAGCCATGCCAGCGACGGGCGCAGCACCCTGATCGAAGTGACCGAAGCAGGCCATGCCCAGCTGCTTCGCGATCCGCTGCGCGATCTGCGCTGCGTTCTTGCAGCCCTACCAGACGCCTCGCGCATGGCCCTTGCCTCGGCCCTGTCACAGGCGGTTGCGGATCTTGCTAAACTGCGCGCAGCCCCGATTTTCGGCACCTGTGGCGATTGCAACCATCTCGACAGCAACGCCAGCTACTGCCATTGCACGCAAAGCCTGCTGACATTGCCGGAAATGCAATCCATCTGCGTCGATTTCCAGCCCGCCTGCACGCGCAACCAGACCTGAACCCCGCCGGGTGCGCCCCCTCATGATCAGGGGCAGACCCGCCCTGCCCTTGTCGTGACCGCGCAACCGTCAGCCGACAGCGCCCAGTTGCGCGATAGCCGATTTCAGCCGCACGATTTCCTCGCGCAGCGCCTCGGCCCGCTCGCGCGCCTCAGCCACCACCTCTTCCGGCGCGCTCTCGACGAATTTTGCGTTGCTCAAGCGCCCGGAAATCCCGCCCAGCTCCTTCTCGGATTTGGCGCAGGTCTTTTCCAGCCGCTCGCGTTCGGCGGCAATGTCAATCACCCCTTCCAGCGGCAGCCCAAACGTGCCCCCTTCCACAGTGACCGTGATCGAGCCTTTGGGCAGGCTTGACGCTTCCTCAAGCGAAGCAATCCGCGCCAGCCGCGTCACCAGCGCCATGTTGCGCCCCAGCGCCGCGCGGCCCTGTTCGTCCAGATCAAGCTGGACCATGTTCAGCTTCAACCCCACCGGCACCCGCAATTGCGCACGGGCCGAGCGAATATCCTCGATCAGCCCGATCACCCAGCGCATTTCGCGCATGGCTGCGTCATCGACCAGTTCCGACCCGATTTCAGGCCAGGGCGCATGGGCGCAAAGCGTATCACGCTGCCCGGTCAGCCCCCAAAGCTCCTCGGTCACAAAAGGCATGATCGGATGCAGCAGGATCATGCATTGATCCAAGACCCAGCCCATCGTCGCGCGGGTCTCTGCCGCCTGTTCGCCGTCGAACAAGGGCTTGGCGAATTCCACATACCAGTCGCAGACCTTGCCCCAGACAAAGGCATAAAGCGCATTGGCCGCATCATTGAACCGATATTCGGCCAGCGCCGCATCCACCGCCTCGCGCACCTTTGCCGTCTCGCCGATGATCCAGCGGTTCACAGTGGCCTGTGCCGCAGGTGGCATGCTTTGGGTGGTGTGATTTTCCCAGACGCCATTCATCTCTGCAAAACGGCAGGCATTCCAGAGTTTCGTGGTGAAGTTCCGATAGCCCGCAATCCGCTGCGTATCGAGTTTCAGCACCCCCCCAAGGCTCGCCATCGCTGCATTGGTAAACCGCAGCGCATCCGCACCGTATTCGTCAATGATTTCAAGCGGGTCGATGACATTACCCAAGCTCTTGGACATCTTCTTGCCCTTGGCATCGCGGACGAGGCCATGCAGATAGACCTCGCGGAAGGGGACTTCATTGACCACCGCAAGCTGCATCATCATCATGCGCGCGACCCAGAAGAACAGGATATCCTGCCCGGTGACGAGGACGCTCGTGGGGAAGTATTTCTGCAACTCCTCGGTCTGTTCCGGCCAGCCCAGCGTGCCGATGGGCCAGAGACCCGAGGAGAACCAGGTGTCGAGCACGTCGGGGTCGCGCCAGATTGGGAACTTTCTGGGGTGTGCGCTGCCGGGCACTTCACCAAACCGAATTGATTCCGCCTCGGTATTGTCTTTTACAACAACAAATTCGAAGTCGTCCGGCTTCACGAACATACTTTTTGCTTCGACTTCATTGGCCGCACAGACCATCTGACCGCCCATCGAACCTGAAATTGCTTCCCGGCCAGTGGAGTCGAACCCCATTCCATACCAAACCGGAATCTGATGCCCCCACCACAACTGCCGCGAGATGCACCAAGGCTCGATATTCTCCAGCCAGTGATAATAGGTCTTTTCACCCGACTCCGGCACGATCTTCACCCGGCCCGAACGCACAGCGTCGAGCGCAGGCCCAACGACCTTCTCGGCATCAACAAACCACTGATCCGTCAGCATCGGCTCGATCACCACTTTCGACCGGTCGCCAAAGGGTTGCATGATCTTCTTCGCCTCGACCAGCGGCACCGCTGCCGCCCCGTCATCCTCGGCCCCCAACTTGCGCCCCAGACGCGGATCATCCGCCCGCGTCATCACCGCCAGCCCCTCAGCCGTGATCTCTTCCACAACCGCCTTGCGCGCCTCGTATCGGTCCAGCCCCCGCAAATGATCCGGCACAAGGTTCAGCGCATCCGCCTCGGCCTCGGATAGCGACCGCTCACCACGCGCCACGGCCCCCGCAATCGCCGCCGCCTCGGCATAGGGTGCGCCATCGTCACGCATCTGCGCGCGGGTATCCATCAGCCGGTACATCGGGATGCCCCCGCGCTTGGCCACGCCATAGTCATTGGCGTCATGCGCACCGGTGATCTTCACCGCGCCAGAGCCGAAATCCGGGTCCGGGTAGTCATCGGTGATGATCGGGATCAGGCGGCGATGCTCTTTAGGTCCAACCGGAATTTCACATAGTTTTCCGACGATTGGCGCGTAACGTTCATCCGATGGATGAACTGCAACCGCCCCATCCCCCAGCATGGTTTCAGGTCGGGTCGTCGCAATCGAGATATAATCCCGCATCTCGCGGAAAATCACATTTCCGTCTTCATCTTGCTCCAAATACTCATAGGTCTCGCCCCCGGCGAGCGGGTATTTGAAATGCCACATATGGCCATCGGTCTCGATATTCTCGACTTCCAGATCGGAAATCGCGGTTTCGAATTTCGGATCCCAGTTTACCAGCCGTTTTCCACGGTAAATCAAGCCCTTGTTATACATATCAACAAAGACCTTGATCACCGCATCATGGAAATTCCCCTCTTCCCCCGCAGGTGCACCGGGTGCGCCCGACATGGTGAAGGCGTTGCGCGACCAGTCCAGCGAACAGCCCAGCCGCTTCAACTGCTCGATGATCGTGCCGCCAGATTTCTGTTTTTGTTCCCAGACCTTTGCAACAAAATCCTCGCGCGAGAAATCCGTGCGCTTCTGGCCCACTGCGGCCAATTCCCGCTCGACCACCATCTGCGTCGCAATCCCGGCATGGTCCTGCCCCGGTTGCCAGAGCGTGTCGAAACCGCGCATCCGGTGCCAGCGCACAAGAATATCCTGCAATGTGTTGTTAAACGCATGACCGATATGCAGATTTCCCGTCACATTGGGCGGCGGGATCATCACGCAGAAAGACTCGTCGCGCCGCTTGGCGGTACCGGCGCGGAAAGCGCCTGCCTTTTCCCATTGGGCCGCGATCCGCGCCTCTGCGGCTTTTGCGTCGAAAGTCTTGTCCATCGCCATCTGTCCGGCCTCATCGTCCTGAAATTCTGGCAGGTTGTAGCGCTCTGCGCGGCCAAGGGAAAGCCCCTCGGGACAGGTGACAAATGCCCTTGCGCGCTGATAGATTCGGACAAGTCAGGCATTGGACATTTTTTCATGGAACGAAAGCCTTTTTCATTTTGGCGTATCGCGCGTCGTCTGGGGCTGTTCTGGCTGGCCTTCCCGCTGATCTTCGCCTTGGGCTTTGGCGGGGTGGCGATCAGCATGAGCGCGCAGATGATCCTGCTTGCGCGCGATGGGGTGACGGGCGAGGCCGAGGTGCTTGCCCGACAGATCGAGCGAAGGCGCGACTCGGAAGGGCGGGAAACCGTCACCTATTATCTGCAATACCGCTACTTGCCCGAAGGGCATCATCAACCCATCACGAAACGTCAGAGTATCAGCCGCAGATTGTATGAGCAGGTCCAGCAGGGGCAGATCATCCCTGTCACCTATGCCTGGACCCAGCCGGACCGCGCGACAGTGGATCCGCGACATGACCGGTTCGGGATGATCCTGTTCGGTGTCGTGGGCGGGATTGGCGCCGTGATCGCGCTGGGTCTGGGCGGATGGATGCTGTCGCGCAAGCTGTCGGTCCTGCGGGCGCTGCGGCGGGGCGAGGTGCGCGAGGCGCGCGTGACCGGGCTGCGCCGCAGCAATGTGCAGAAGAACAAGGTTCAGCAATATGTCATCGACTGGGAGGACGCCAAGGGCAGCACCGGCAGTTCGATGATGGACGCGCAGGAAACGCTGCTGCGCCATCCCATCGGCAGCGTGATCGTGGTCTATATAGACCCGAAAACCGGGCGCGGATGGTGGGAGGCGCAGATCTAGCCCAACACCTCGCCGGCCTGAAACGCATCGCGCAACTGTCCGACAGCCTGAGCCAGTTTTTCATCGATGATATGCAAATATTCGGTCCAGCTGTGCAGCCCTTCCAGCGGCTCAGTCCCGTCAGAAATGCCGCGCAGCACGATCAGCGGCAGGTCAAAGCGCTGGCAGGCCCGCCAGATGGCGAAGCTTTCCATATCGACCATATCTTCGGCAATGCGCTCATAGGCCGGGCCAGAGACGATATTCGCCCCTGTGGACAGGCTTGCCCCCGGCAGGCCGGAGATCTGATGCCCCAGATTCACCCGCGCAGGCAGATCCAGAAAGGGCGTCACGCCTTTTTCAAAGCCAAGCGGAGAGGCATCCATGTCCCGATAGGCCAACGCGGTGGCCTGATAGACCCCGCATTGTTCCAGCCGTGCCGAACCCGCCGACCCGAGCGAGACCACCAGATCAGGCCGCGCGCCTTGCCGGTTCAATTCTGCCAGCGTGGCGGTTGCGACCACCGCGGCCTCGACCGGCCCCACACCTGTCATGACGGGCGTAAACTGCGCGCGCAGGCAGGGGCCGTATTCGGCCTCTGCCGCCATCAGGAAGAGCACGCGTTTGCCCGCAAGCCCGGTCAGCATGGCTCAGTTGCGCCGCGCGACATGGACGGCGCATTGCGCGCGGCCCACGACCTTGCTGGCGGTCGAACCAAGGATCAGGCTTTGCGTGCCGGGGCGGTGCGACGAGATCACGATGCAATCCACCCCTTGCAGATTGGCGAAATCCAGAATTTCATGTGCTGCATCGCCCTCGGTCACGACAGTTGCGGCAGTCTCCAGACCCTCGGCCAGATGCAAGAGATCGGCCTCGATCGCGCTGCGCATTTCCTCGCTCCAGCCCTCGGGCAGGTAGCTGAGCGCGAAAACCGGCGCGGGTTCCATCACATGCAGAAGCGTGAACCTTGCGCCGGGGGCGGCAAGTTTGCGGGCGATTTTCAGCGACTGGTCTGCATCCTGGCCTTCGTGATAGGCGACGGTGATCAGAAGATGGTTATACATGGCCGCTCCTTTGCGCTGCATCGCTGCAATCAGATCAGGAAAGCAGAGGCGCGGCAAGCCCTTAGCGCGTGGGGGTCAGATTGTCGGGCCGCATTCCGCGACGTGTCTGCTGCACCTGACGGCAGAGTTCCGCGACATGCGACCCCTCCGTGACCCGCTCGAACCCGACCGGCGGATCACGGTGACGCCCCTGCGCATTGCCCCGCCCCCTGCCCCCCGCATAGCGCCAACCGTCATGGAACGTGTAGCGGTCGCTGAGGCGCGCGACCTGCACGGTCTGCAAGCCGCGCAAATCGGCTGGAACAAGCGCGACTTCGGTGATCGGGTAGCAATCCACGCCGCGATAGAGCGTGACCCCGGCAATCGTCGGCCAATGCGCGATCAGCGCGCGCCGGTCAGTGAGCGTGTACCATGTGCCCTGACGGACCATCGCCATCGCCACCGGGCCAGAAGCCCCTATCACCAGACCGATGATCGCGAAGACGATCAGCCCGCCGATCGGGCCGGATTGACCCGCAGCAAGGCTTTCGATGACCACGAAGAGCAAAAACCCGATGATGAAGACCCCGAGCAGGATCGTTCCGTTTTCGCCCGCGCGCCATGACCAGCCGGGTTGCGGCCGGCCTTGCCAGAGGATCACCTCTTCAGGGTCGAGATAGGGTCGCCAGCTTTCATCCGGTCCGGTCATGCCCGGATTGTGCGGCAGGGGCCTGAGTCGGGCAAGGCGCATGTCGCATTGCCTGGGCATAAAAAAACCATCCGCCCGGTGGGGCGGATGGTGAATGCGTTTGTCGGCAAATCAGCGCTTCGAGAACTGGAAGCTGCGGCGGGCTTTCGCCTTGCCGTATTTCTTCCGCTCGACCACGCGGCTGTCGCGGGTCAGGAAGCCTGCGGCTTTCAGCGCACCGCGCAAGCTGGGATCGTAAAGCTGGAGCGCTTTCGAAATCCCGTGCTTGACCGCACCGGCCTGACCTGACAGACCGCCACCGACCACAGTGGCCATGACGTCGAACTGATCGACAACACCGGCCACCTGGAACGGCTGGCGCAGGATCATCTGCAGAACGGGGCGCGCGAAATAGGCGTCCATGTCCTTGCCGTTCACCGTGACCTTGCCGGAGCCGGGCTTGATCCAGACGCGGGCAATGGCATCCTTGCGCTTGCCGGTCGCATAGGCACGACCCAGCGCGTCGCGAACGGGTTCGCGGGCCGGTGCTGCGTCTGCCGCCGGGGTGACAGCCGATTTCAGATCGTCGAGGGTTTTGAGATCTTCAGCCATGCTCATGCACTCCGCGTGTTTTTCTTGTTCATCGCGCGCACATCCAGCACTTCGGGCTGCTGTGCTTCATGCGGATGCTCAGTGCCCGCATAGACGCGAAGATGGGTCATCTGCTGGCGCGACAAGGGACCGCCGGGCAGCATGCGCTTGACCGCCTGCATCACGACGCGCTCGGGGAATTTCCCTTCGAGGATCTGGCCGGTGGTGCGCGACTTGATCCCGCCGGGATAGCCGGTGTGCCAGTAATTCGGCTTGGCGCGCTTGTTGCCCGTCAACTGCACCTTGTCGGCATTGATGACGATGACATTATCGCCCATGTCCATATGAGGGGTGAAGGACGCCTTGTGCTTGCCGCGCAGGCGCATGGCGATGATCGAGGCAAGACGGCCCAGCACGATACCTTCGGCATCGATGATGATCCATTTCTTGTCGATCTCTCCGGCTTTGAGAGAGTAGGTTTTCATATCATGTTCCTTGAAACAGGAAATTCCGGTAACCGCACGGCAATCCCGCGCGGGATGGGCGCTTTCTACAGATTCCCCTGTCCCGGTCAAGAGCGACCTTCTTCATAAATATTATTAAAAACAATGGTTTATGATTTAGGTATTATTTTACCCCATAAATCCATGCTTTTTTCAGCCCTAACGCAGACGCGGCGGGCGGTCGGGGTCCAGTCCGGGGCCGGTTTCCGGATCATCTGCGGGCGCGGGTTGCGGCAGGTCGAAGCGCAGACCGACTCTCGCGCAATCCGCAGCGCGGCCATCCTCGGCACTCAGGAAGGTGACATCGAGAAGCGCGGCCTCTACCCCGGAGAAGCTCAGCGCGCCCTGCACCGCGCGTGCAAGCGTGGCTTCCGCGCCCGGTGCAGCGTCGACAAAGGCCAGCAGATGCCCGCGCGCGCCGCTCTCATGGCTGGTGCCCACGAGGTAGGCCATGCGCGCCAGCCCTTCCATGCGCGCAAGACGCTGGTCCAGCGCCAGCAGCAGCGCCTCGGGCAAACCTTTGGGCGGATGCATCCCGGTGATGCGCGAGGTCAGCTCCTGCGGGCGTTCGGACAGGGTTTGTGCCAGCCAGTCCAGAATTTCCGGCGGCAGCAGGCGCGAGGACGGCGCAACACCAAGGTTCAATCCCAGCCCGGTGCCTTTGCCGGCCAGCATCTCGACCAGCACCCGCCCCGGCATGGCGGCATAGGGTGCGGGCAGTCCGGTAAATTCGGTCAGCCGGGCTTCCAGATCGAAGGCCAGCACAATCGGCCCCTCTTCCAGTTCGAACAGCTTGGGCCGGATCTCATCGCCCTGCGGCTCTTCCTGCAGCAACAGGAAGATTTCCCCCTCGACCAGACGCGCATAGAAGCGCAGGCGCAGCGTGTCGTCCTCGGGAGAGGCCTCGGCGTCGATCCACGCCTGATCGAGAACTGTCTGTGCCATTGCGAATGCCCCCTGTGCATGGCCGGTGGTGCCAGCTAAAGCGCCGTGGTCCGATTGACAAGGGAAAGGGCGGAACGGCACAGATCCGGCAGCGGATGGAGCACCGGGACAAATTTCCACACGAACTCCAAGATTCATGCGAATAAGTAAATATTTCTGATCCGAAACGCCATGCAGCGGGAGAATTTCCCAATTTCCCTGCTGCAATCAGACCGGGTTTCGCGACACTCTGACGGGTTCGGAACAGGGTTTGCAAAGGTCGAGGGCGGCGCAATGCGCGCAGGCTTGTCACAGCCCCGCGCCCCTACTAGGTGCTCGGTCAGAGAATACACACCCACTCAAGGAGCATTGCCATGCTGCGCAACACTGCCCTTACCCTGTCCCTGATCGCCCTGCCCTCGCTCGCGCTTGCGACGCCGCAAGGCTGGAGCCCGCTGCTGGAACCCGCAGAACTGGCCACGATCCTGGAAGCTGATCCGTCGGTCCGCGTCATTCATGTCAGCGGCGATTTCGCGGCGGGCCATATTCCGGGTGCTGCCTATTCCCCCTATGAAAACTGGCGCGGCGGCCCGTCCAATCCGGGCGCGTTGCTGCCGGAACTGGAGTATGAACTGGAAGCTGCGCGCGTGGGTGTCGATGAGGATACCCCGGTCGTTCTGGTCCATTCCGGCGAAAACCCGACCGATATGGGCACCGCCGCCCGCGTCTACTGGACCCTGAAATCGTTGGGCGTGCAGGACTTAGCGCTGCTGAATGGCGGTTTTGCCGCATGGCAGGAGGCGCAGCTTCCCGTCTCGACCACGCCTGCGGAGATCGAGGAAAGCGGCTTCATGGCCGAATGGACTGATCAGTGGTATATCTCGACCTCTGAAGTGGCGGCGCTGGTGGAAGCCGGTGAAGCGCGTCTGCTCGACAGCCGCCCCAAGGGCTTTTTCGAGGGCATCACATGGTCCATCGCCCGCCCCGGCACCGTGCGCGGCGCTGAGAACCTGGAATATGGCGATTTCTTCGAAGGCAACCGTCTGGTCAGCGCCGAACGCGCCCGCGAGATCGCGGAAGCGAAAGGGCTGACCAATGCCCCGATCACGGTTTCTTTCTGCAACACCGGGCACTGGGCGGCGCTGAACTGGTTCGCGCTCAGTGAGTTGGCCGGTATCGAGAATACCCGCCTCTATGCCGAGTCCATGGCCGAATACACGATCCACGGCCATACGCTTGACAATGAACCCAGCCGGATCGCCTATCTGTGGCGCTCGACCCTGCGCTGGGTTGACGGGCTGTTCTGAGACAGGCTTGCACCTGACGCCTGTCCGCTTCATCTTGCTCCAAATACTCGAATACGCCGCACGCCCAAAAGCGTGCGGCCTGCGTTTCACGAAAGGCCCTGACCCATGTTCCTGCGCCGTGCTTCGGTCCTGCTGGTCGCTCTTGGTTTCACGCTCTTTGCCTTTGTCATGGCTGGTCCCCGCGCGGGGCTACTGGTCATGGTCGGGCTGGGCTTTGGTCTGGTTTTGGAAGGGCTGCGCTTCGGCTTTGCCGGACCCTGGCGGATGATCGTGACGGATCGCGACGGGCGCGGGATGATCGCGCAGCTGATCGCGATTGCGCTGGTTGCCGCTGTCGCCTTTCCGCTGATCGCGGCCAATGCCGGTGAACTGGCCCCGGCGCATGCCCCTGTCGGGATTGCGATGATCCTTGGTGCCTTTGTCTTTGGCGCGATGATGCAGCTTGTGATGGGCTGTGGGTCAGGCACGCTGGTCAATGCGGGCAGCGGCAATCTGGTGGGGCTGATTGCGCTGGCCGGTTTCATCGGCGGCAGTTTCGCGGGTTCTCTGCACTTGGGTTGGTGGACTGCTTTGGGCGCGCTGCCGGTCTATTCGCTGCAGGGGATGTTTGGTGCCAATCTGGGGCTGATCGTCACCTTGGCCGGTCTGGCGCTTGTGGCTGCTGTCACGATCGCCCGCGCCGCCCCCGGCAAGCGGATGCCCCCGCGCCGGTTGTGGATTGCGGCCTTGCTGATCGCGGCACTGGCGCTGGCCAATCTGGTGATCGCGGGCCAGCCCTGGGGGATTGTCTATGGTCTGGGCCTGTGGGGCGCGAAGATCGCACAGGCCGGCGGCATGGATCTGGGGGCCACGGCCTTCTGGGCGGCCGAGGGCAATGCCGCGCGCCTGTCTTCCTCAATCCTGACCGATGTGACCTCGCTGACCAATATCGGCCTGTTGATCGGGGCTTTTGCGGTCATGCGCTGGCGCGCGGAACCCGGTGCACAGACGCAACCGCTGACGCCTGCCTCCTACGGGGCGGTGCTGGGGGCGGCGCTGATCCTGGGCTATTCGGCGCGCATGGCCTTTGGCTGCAATGTGGGTGCGTTTTTCAGCGGCATTTCCACCGGCTCGCTGCATGGCTGGGTCTGGCTGGTGGCGGCCTTCGCGGGCTCGATGCTGGGCATCAAGCTGCGCCCCGTCCTGCTGCGGCCTGCCAGCGTGAAAGGAGCTTTCGCATGAGCGCGCGCATTTCTCGTCCGATGGTCGCCCTCCTGGCGCTGGGGATCGTGGCTGCGATCCTTGCGCTGGATCTGGCGACAGCCGGTGCGCCGGATCTGTTCACGGCCCCGTCGGCCTTTGCCCTTGGCTCTGGCGCGGCCCCGACCGGCGCGCATTGCACCGGAAGCTGAGAAAGCCTCTGGCGGGTTGCGTGCGTTTCTGCTTTTCTGGCGCGGCACATAGCCATCGGAGTTTTCACATGCGCGCCCTTTTGCTGACCCTGCCCGCCGCTCTTGCCCTCGCGGCCTGTGTCGAAGTCGATATGACCGTCGAGGTTCTGGGCGAGGATGAGGCGCGCGTGACGGGCTTCATGCAGATGCAGCGTCAGGTCTTCGATATGTCAGGCGGCGATGCCAGTTTCTGCCCTGAAGAAGATGGCGGCACCCTGACCCTGACCGACACCCATGCGCGTTGTGATTTCGACAAGACCGGCACCTATGCCGAGATCATGCCCTCCGAGGGGGCTGGCGACTCGCCCGCCGAGGTTCAGGGCGAGTTGACCTATCTGGGCGAGAATCGCGCGCGGGCTTTCCTGCCGCTGGCCGCGATGAATGACGGTATGGAAGATATGGGTGATGACCCGCAGATGCTGGCCATGATGCGCCAGATGTTCGCAGGCATGTCGGTGAGTTTCACCATCAAGGGCCGCGAGATCGAAAGCTCCACCGGCACGATTTCGGCAGATGGCACTTCGGCGTCGATCCAGATGGGGGTCGATGATCTGATCGCCCCTGCCGAGGACCGGATCGGCGATTTCGAGACGATCCTGCGCTTCTGATCTGCGCGACACATAAAAAAGCCCCGCATCGCGCGGGGCTTTTCGCATGGGGTCACGCCTGATGGGCGCGCAGATAGGCCACCAGCGCCTGTGTTGACGGATCCTTGTCGGACGCATCCGCGCCCTCGATCACCGGCCCGAGTGCGGTCGCAAGTTCCTTGCCAAGCTCCACCCCCCATTGATCGAAGGAATTGATCCCGAGGATCACCCCTTCGACAAAGACGCGGTGTTCATAAAGCGCGATGATCTGGCCCAAAGTGACGGGCGTCAGTTGCGGATAGATCAGCGTGGTCGAGGGGCGGTTGCCCGGAAACACCCGGTGCCGCGCCTGTCGGTCGAGTTCCGCGCCCTCCAGCCCTTTCGCGGCCATGATCGCGCGCGCCTCGTCCAGTGAGCGGCCCCGCAGCAGCGCTTCGGATTGCGCGAGGCAATTCGCGGCCAGCAACCGATGCTGATGCGCCAGTTCCGGCTCATGGCCCTGCGCTGCCAGCAGAAACTCGCAAGGCACAACGCGCGTGCCCTGATGAATCAGTTGATAGAACGCATGCTGGCCGTTCGTGCCCGGCTCGCCCCAGACCACCGGCCCGGACTGGCGTTCCAGATCGCGCCCATCCATGCCGACGCGCTTGCCATTGCTCTCCATCTCCAGCTGCTGCAGATAGGCAGGCAGCCGCGCAAGACGCTGGTCATAAGGCAGGACCGCGCGGGTGGCATGGCCGCAGATCTGGTTGTGCCAGATGCCCACCAGCGCCAGAAGAACCGGCATGTTCTGCGCGAAAGGCGCATCACAAAAATGCTTGTCCATCGCGCGCGCGCCCGCCAGAAATTCGTCGAAGCGCGCGGCCCCCACGGCCAGCATCAGCCCCAGCCCGATCGGTCCCCAGACCGAATAGCGCCCGCCGACCCAATCGGCAAAGCCAAAGACCCGCTCAGGCGCGATTCCGAAAGCGGCGGTCTTCTCAAGCGACGTGGACACAGCCGCGAATTGCGCGCCCGGATCGGCCACTTTCGTCGCCATCCAGTCGCGCGCGGTGCGGGCATTGGTCATCGTCTCGATGGTGGTGAATGTCTTGGAGGCCACGATGACCAGCGTCGTTTCGGGGTTCAGCCCTTTCAGCGTATCGGCGATATGCGCGCCATCCACATTCGAGACATAATGCAGCCGCGGTCCGTCATGCCAGGGCGCGAGCGCCAGCGTGGCCATGGCCGGGCCAAGATCAGAGCCACCAATGCCGATATTGACGACATCGGTGATCGCGCCGCCCTGCCCCAGGATGCGGCCTGCACGGACATCCTCGGCAAAGCCGTAGGCGCGCGCGCGCACCGCGCGCAATTCCGGCATGACATCGGCGCCATCAACCTCGATCACCGCCTCGTCGCCCGCGCGCTGCGCGATATGCAGCACGGCGCGGCCCTCGGTCTCGTTGATCTTCGCGCCTGAGAACATCGCATCGCGGGCACGCGCCACGCCGCTCTCCTCCGCGAGTGCCACCAGCAGATCCCGCGCCTGTGGGTCAATGTTGGTCTTGGAGTAATCCAGCCGCATCGCGCCCGCCGCCACGGTGAAATCCGCCGCCCGGCCAGCATCCTCGAACAGGTCCAGAATATGCCGCCCCTCGCAGGCGCGCTGGTGTTTCGCAAGCTCATTCCAGAGGCTCATCGCAAACCCTTCTTCATCTTGCCAAAAATACTCAAAAACCAGGGCGCAGCCCCGGCCTTCCCTATTCTGCCCAATGAACCTGCGCCTGATCCAGCACGCAGGCAATCGGGGCCTCGCGCGGATCAAGTTTCACCGCGCGTTCCAGTGCTTCGCGCTTGGCCGCACCGGTGATCAGCACATGCACCCGCAGCGCATCCTGCAAGACTGGTGCGGTCAGCGTGATACGCGGCTCGCCCGCAGCCTCGGCCCGCATGGCCATAAGGGGCGGCGCGGTTCGGCGCAGCGCGGCTTCCAGATTATCGGCACCGGGAAAGAGCGAGGCCGTGTGCATGTCCTCTCCCATCCCCAGCAGCAGCACCGAGATCGGCAGATGCGGTTCAAGCCCTGCGCTCAAGCCCTCCAGCCCGTCCTCAGGCGTGGGCGCATCCATGCGCAGGGGCAGCAAACTCGCCGCCGCCGCGCGCCCCACCAGAAGCCGCTCGCGCAACAGCCGCGTATTCGAGCGCGGGCTGTCCTCGGGCACCCAGCGTTCGTCATTCAGGACGACCGCCACATTGTCCCAGTCCAGGTCCGCCCCGCTGAGCGTATCAAAGACCGGTCCCGGTGTGGTGCCACCGGGCACCGACAGCGTGGCGCTGCCTTGCGCGCGCAGGCTCTCGCCCAGTTCCGAGGCAATCCGCTGCGCAAGCCGCAGCATCAGCATTTCGCGATCAGGGTATTCGTGAAACTCCATCATCGGATCTCCCGCCAGCGCCGCCCGTCCTTGTGCATCAGCATCAACGCCCCCTCCGGCCCGGTCGACCCCGGATCATAGGGTTCCGGCCGGTCGCCCCGCGTCTCCCAGCTTTGAATCACCGGATCAACCCAAGCCCAGGCGGCTTCCACCTCGTCGCCGCGCATGAACAGGGTCTGGTTGCCCCGGATCACATCCATGATCAGCCGTTCATAAGCGTCGGGCACATCCAGATCATTACCCAGCGCCTCGGCGAAGCTCATGTCAAGCGCCACGTCCTTCAGCCGCATCCCCCCCGGCCCCGGTTCCTTGATCATGACGCGCAGATCCATCCCCTCATCGGGTTGCAGGCGGATCACCAGCACATTCTCGCGCCATTGGTTCGATTCGCCAAAGATCGAATGCGGCGGTTCCTTGAAGGTCACGGCGATTTCCGAGACGCGCGACTTCAGCCGCTTGCCGGTGCGCAGGTAGAAGGGCGTGCCCTTCCAGCGCCAGTTCGAGATATGCAGCTTCATCGCAACGAAGCTTTCGGTGCGCGAGTCGGGATTGCCGACTTCCAGCAGGTAGTCATCGCCCCCTGCACCACGATACTGTCCGCGCACGAAATCACCCGGCCCCATGGGATCGAGCGCGCGGATGACCTTGAGTTTTTCGTCGCGCATCGCGTCTGGCTCAAAGCAATGCGGCGGCTCCATCGCAATCAGGCAGAGAAGCTGCATCAGGTGGTTCTGCACCATGTCCCGCATCGCGCCGGAATTGTCGTAATATTCGCCGCGTCCGCCGACGCCTACGGTTTCAGCCACGGTGATCTGCACATGGTCAACGAATTGCGCATTCCACAGCGGCTCGAACAGGATATTGGCGAAGCGTACGGCCATCAGGTTCTGGACGGTTTCCTTGCCCAGATAATGATCAATGCGGTAGATCTGATCTTCGTGGAAATGCGCAGCCAGATCGGCATTGAGCGCGCGGGCGGTATTCAGATCCTTGCCAAAGGGTTTTTCCACCACGATCCGAGAGGCACGATCCGCGATTCCGCGATGGTGCAGGCGCTGTGCGATATCGCCGAAAAGCGCAGGCGCAACCGACAGATAGAAGGCACGCACCACATTTTCGCGCATCAGGGCGGCCAGATCATCCCATCCGCCATCCCCCTTGGCATCGATGGTCACATAATTGATCATTCCCAAAAAGGACTCCATGACCTCTGGCGCAAGTTCGGATGCCGGGAGGAATTCTTCCAGCGCCTCCCTGACCTGCGTCCGGAACGCTTCGCGCGTCATCTCCGAGCGCGCGGCGCCGATGATCGCGGCACCTTCGGGGATCTGGCCTTCTTTCCAGCGGCGATACAGTCCCGGCAGGATCTTGCGGCGTGACAGATCGCCGGTGGCCCCGAAAATCACCAGATCGAATGTTTCGACAGGTATGACGCGTGCAACCATGATGACCTCTTCGCGTGAGCGGTGCGCGGCTAGCAGGCGTGGCTGTTAGCGCTATCAGGTGCCGTTTACACCGCAATCCCTGGTCTGTCCAGACGTGATGCAGGTCACGCTTCGAGTTCTGTATCCCAATAGAGATAGTCCAGCCAACTGTCATGCAGATGATTGGGCGGAAATCTGCGCCCGAGATTGCGCAATTGCTCGGATTGCGGGCGCATGGGCTGGTTGCGCAATTTCATGCCGGCTTCGCGCAGGGTCTTGGAGCCTTTCTTCAGGTTGCAGGGCGCACAGGCGGCGACGACATTTTCCCAGCTTGTCACACCGCCCAGTTTGCGCGGCCAGACATGATCGAAGGTCAGATCATGCTTGGCGCCGCAATACTGGCAGGAAAACTCGTCGCGCAGGAACAGGTTGAAGCGGGTGAAGGCCACGCGCTTGCGCGGCTTAACATATTCGCGCAGCACCACGACCGAGGGCACGCGGATTTCCATACGCTGGCTGCGCACGACATGATCATATTCCGCAAGGATATCGACCCGGTCCAGAAACACCGCCTTGACCGCATCCTGCCAAGGCCAGAGCGAGAGCGGGTAATAGGAAAGTGGCCGGTAATCGGCATTCAGCACAAGCGCCGGAAACTGCCGCAATGCCGCCGGATCGCGCACGAAATCAGTTCTGAAATCACCATCCACAGGTGCTGCCTCCGTTCCAGCAGCCCTTGGGGCGACATCTTGCGCGCGCCCCGCAGGGCCGAGAGCGTGCTGCGCCACAGCAACGCCATGCGCAGGACTATATATGGTGCGAGTGTTCTGGCAAGCATTTCGAACGCACCAGATGTCGCAGGCGCGACTTTGCGAGCGATTTGTAACGCCGTGGCGACAATTCGCGCCGATGATGCGCGTTTATCGTGCCAGTATGGGCCGTAGGCGCGCCAGTTCGTTTTCAAGTTCCGCCCGGCGCAGCGGCTTGGTCAGGAAACCGTGAAATCCTTCTTGCAGGAATTCCTTGCGCTGCCCGCTCAGCAGATCCGCTGTCAGCGCGATCACCGGCAACGCGCCCAGCGGCGCGGGCTTGCTGCGCAATTCGGCCAGCATCCTGCGCCCGTCCATCACCGGCATATGCATGTCCAGAATCACCAGATCCACGGGCGTATGATCAAGGATCTGCAAGGCATGTTCACCATTCTCGGCTTCGATACAGGTCGGGCCCAGCGGTTTGAGCAATCCCTGAACGACCTTGCGATTGATCCGGCTGTCATCAACGACAAGCAGTGTCTTCTCAGATAGCCAGCCCAGTTCCCATCCACCACCCGCGCGCTGTTCTGGCTGATCATCGATCAGGCAGATCTTCCCGGCCCGCAGCGAAAGCGTGAAACAGGAGCCCTGTCCGGGTTCGGACGCGACCGAGATATCCCCGCCCATCATCAGAGCAAGCCGACGTGACAAGGCCAGGCCCAGCCCGGTCCCGCCATATTCGCGAGAGGTCGAGGCATCCGCCTGCTCGAAGGGCTGGAAAAGACGCGCGAGCGTCGCCTGCTCGATCCCGATTCCGGTATCGCGCACCTCCAGCCGCAGAGTCCAGTCATCTTCTGCCTCCTCGGCAGACAGGTGGACACGGACATGTCCTTGCTTGGTGAATTTCACGGCATTGGAGACAAGATTGGCCACGCATTGCCGCATCCGCACCGAATCGTAGATCGCCGAGTCGGGCACGGAGGGCGCGGCGCTGAAACTCAACTCGATTTCGTTCTCCATGGCGCGTCCCCGGAACAGCTCGACCGTGCTGGCGATCACTTTGGCCAGCGGCTGGGGCCGGGGGTCCAGTGAAACCTGCCCGCTTTCGATCTTCGACAGATCCAGAACATCATTGATGATCCCCATCAGCAGCGTGCCCGATTCACTGATCATATGAAGCGCATCGCGTTGCTCGGGCGTCAGCTGCGAGCGCTCCAGGATCTGCGCCATTCCAAGCACCCCGTTCAGCGGTGTGCGGATCTCATGGCTCATGTTCGCGAGGAACTCGGTCTTGGCGCGATTCGCGATCCGGGTCTGTTCAAGCGCGTTGCGCAGATCGTCGCGAATGACCTGCACCCGCGCCACAAGCAGATAGCCGAAGATCACCGCAGGCGTGGCCACCACCAGCGCGACAGCGCCTGCAAGGGCGAAGGACAGGAGCGGCCAGTGTTCAGACGGAGACGCCCCAAACCATCGGATCGCCATCCCCCAGAGCGCGAGCGATATCAGCGCACTGCAGATCACTATGACAATGACCATCGCCGTGTTGAAAATGGTCGGATCGCTGCGTTCCGCCATCGTTATGAAGCGCTCGAACGAGGAAGCTTGTCTTGTCGGCTGTGTGGTCTGCTTGGTCATCCGGCGCTTCTGGCAAGAAATTCGACCCAATATAGCGCGGCAGCCACCATGACTGCCGCGCGCACGGTATTTGTTCTGATCCCTGGGCCCAAGAATAGCCCACGGTTCCGAATACAATCTTAACGCGCAATTCAGAAAATACAGCACCACATTTGCGTGCGGGTTTCAACCGCGCATTCGGGCGCGCATTCGGGCGGGTCGGTTCAGCCGGGCAGCTTTTCACGCAGGAAGGACAGCGCCAGCGACAGACCGTCATGGGCAATGCCGTGGCCGGTGCCTTTCGAGACATGGGTATAGGTTTCCACCCCGGCGGCGACGAGCGCATCTGCGGCAAGTGGCAGGGATTCGAGCGGCACCACATCGTCCTGATCACCATGGATCAGCAGGATGGGCGGTTGCGAGGCCATCTCGGCCTCAAGCCGTTCGGGCACCATCAGACGGCCCGAGAAGCCCACGACCCCGGCAAGCGGCGCGGCGCGGCGCAGGGCGACATGCAGGCTCATCATTGTGCCTTGCGAGAAGCCCACGAGCGCCAGCCGGTCCGGGGTCAGCCCTTCGTCGGTGAGCAGCTTGTCCAGAAAGGCGTTCAGATCCTCTGCCGCTGCCGCCAACCCGGACAGCGCCTGCTCTTCGCTCGACCCGTCCAGCCAGGGGATCGGAAACCACTGAAACCCGAAAGGGTTGGCTGTGCAGCTTTCGGGCGCGTCCGGGGCGAAGAACACCGTGTCGGGCAGATGCGGACCCAGCGGATCGGCCAGCCCCAGCAGGTCAGAGCCATCCGCGCCATAGCCGTGCACAAACACAACGGCTGTCTTGGGCTTGCCCCCGGAGGCTGGGCCCCGGCGTTCAGATTTCAGCGCGCGTGTCATGTGATTCCTTCCCTGTCGGTTTCGACCCGGTAATAGGCCCACAAAAGCCCCGCCGCAACGGTCCGCCAGGGCGACCAGTCTTCGGCCATCCGCCGCATCGGGGCTTCGCGCGGGCGCTCGGCGAGGTCAAACAGGCGGCGTGCGGCTTCCTGAAGGGCCAGATCGGCGGGCGCAAAGACATCGGCGCGGCCAAGGCTGAACATGGCATAAATCTCGGCAGTCCAACGGCCTATGCCGGGAACTTCAACCAGCACTTTAACAACATCTGTATCCGGCAGGTCGCGCAGCGCGTCGAAATCGATCCCGGCTGCGGCCAATGCGCGCGCGTAGCGCATTTTCTGTTTCGACAGTCCGGGCGCGCGCAGGGAGTCGTCATCCACGGCAAGAACCGCCTCGGGTGTGGTCAGCCCGGCCTCCTCCATCCGGCCCCAGATTGCGCGGGCGGCATGGGTGCTGACCTGCTGGCTGACGATCGCACTCAGAAGATGCGCGAAACCGTCGGGCCTGCGGCGCAGGGGCGGTGTGCCGGTCAGGCTGAGGGCATGGGCAAAGCGTGGTTCCTGAGCTGCCAGCCATGCCGCGCCCTCTTCCATGCAGGTCTCCGAGGTCAGAATCCGCCCGACCATCAGAAATGCGCCAATTTGCTGCACATGAGTAATACCTCTTCCCCCGGCCCGCGTTCAGGTCTAATCCTGCGCGCATGAGTGATGCAGTTGCAACCCCCGATGACACCCGCGCGAAGCGCAATGTGATGGTTCTGGTCGCCGCGCAGGCGGTGGTCGGCGCGCAGCTTCCGATCCTGTTCATCATCGGCGGCCTGAGCGGGCAGATGCTGGCGTCGAACCCGTGCTGGGCGACCTTGCCGATCTCGATGATCGTGCTGGGGTCAATGGCTGCGGCCACACCGCTTTCCAGCTTCATGCAGGCCTATGGGCGGCGCGCGGGGTTCTGGCTGGCCTGTGGCGCGGGTGCGGTGGGGGCTGCGATTTCGGCCTATGGGCTGATGCTGGGGTCATTCGGGCTGTTCCTGTTGGGGTCATTCATCACCGGCACTTATATGTCCGCGAATGGCTTTTACCGCTTCGCGGCAACAGATACGGCCAGCCCCGAGTTCCGGCCCAAGGCGATTTCCTATGTCATGGCGGGGGGGCTGCTGTCGGCGGTATTCGGGCCGCAACTGGTGTCCTTCACCACCGACGCCATGCCGATCCCGTTTCTGGCCACCTATCTGACCGTGATCGGGCTGAACATTGCGGGCATGTTGCTTTTGAGCGCGCTGGATATCCCTACGCCCCCCAAGCCCGACAGCGCCATGGATGCAGGCCGGTCGCGGCGCGAGTTGCTGAGCGTGCCGGTGATCGCGGTGGCGGTGATCTGCGGGACGGTTGCCTATGCGCTGATGAATCTGGTGATGACTTCGACCCCGCTGGCAGTTGTGGGCTGCGGGTTTGATACTTCGGATGCGGCGAATATCGTATCGGCGCATGTTCTGGCGATGTATGCGCCCTCGTTCTTCACCGGTCATCTGATTGCCCGGTTTGGCTCGCGCATGATTGTCGGCTCGGGTCTGGTGATCCTCGCGGCGGCGGGTGCTGTGGCCATGACCGGGGTGGAGCTTGAGCAATTCTATATCGCGTTGATCCTGCTCGGGATTGGCTGGAATTTCGGCTTCATCGGGGCCACAACCATGCTGACCGCCGCGCATAAGCCCGAAGAACGCGGGCGGGTTCAGGGCATGAATGACATGATCGTGTTCGGGGGGGTGTTCGTGGCCTCGCTCAGTTCCGGCACGCTGATGAATTGCGCGGGCGGCGATGCGCAAACCGGCTGGACACTGGTCAATATGGCGATGCTGCCTTTCCTTGTGCTGGCAGGCAGCGCGCTGATCTGGCTGGCTGCGCGCCCCCGCGAGGTCTGACGCCCTCTTGATCCCTTTGCCATAGCATGGTCTGCTTTCCCCCAAAGGGAGGCAAGACCATGCACCAGTTCAAGACCAATGCCGATCTGCGGGCGCTTGAGGCGGAAATGCCCTATGCGGCGCGCGAACTGCCCGTCACTGTCTATCAGGCGCTGGAACAGGTGGCGGCGAAGCATGGCGACCGCCCGGCGATCAGCTTTCAGATGTTCTCTGGCCCCGGCGCGAAGGCGCAGACGCTGAGCTGGGCCGAGGTCAAGGGTCGGGCCACGCAAGCGGCCAATCTGTTCCGCAGCCTTGGGCTGGGTGCGGATGATACGGTCGCCTATATCCTGCCCACGCTGAATGAAACCGCGATCACGCTTCTGGGCGGCATGACGGCGGCGCGCGTGGCCCCGATCAATCCGCTGCTGGAGCCTGACAAGATCGCCGCTCTCTTGCGCGAGACCGGCGCGCGGGTGGTGGTGACGCTGCGCGCCTTTCCCAAGACAGATGTGGCGCAGAAGGTCGCAGAGGCCGTCGCGCAGGCCCCGGATGTGGAGGTGGTGCTGGAAGTGGATATGCTGCCGCATCTGAGCCCGCCGAAAAGCTGGATCGTGCCCTTCATCCGGCCCAAATTCACGCCCCGGCACCGCGCCCGCGTGCTGGATTTCGCCCGCGAACTGGCCGCGCAGCCGAGCCACCGGCTGACATTCGAGTCCCCGACCGAGGACCGCATCGCGGCCTATTTCCACACTGGCGGCACGACGGGCATGCCGAAACTGGCGCAGCACCATTATTCGGGCATGATCTATAATGGCTGGCTGGGCGCGGAACTGCTGTTCACGGAAAAGGACGTGCTGCTCTGCCCGCTGCCGCTGTTTCACGTCTTTGCCGCCTATCCGATCCTGATGTGCTGCATTATGTCGGGCGCGCATGTGGTCTTTCCCACACCGCAAGGCTATCGCGGCGAGGGGGTGTTCGACAATTTCTGGAAGCTGATCGAACGCTGGGGCGTCACATTCATGATCACCGTGCCCACGGCACTGGCCGCGCTGATGCAACGCAAGGTCGATGCCGATATTTCCAGCCTGCGCACGGGCATTTCCGGCTCTGCTGCCTTGCCGCGCGAACTCTATCGGCGGTTTGAACAGGCGACCGGCGTGCAGATCGCCGAAGGTTACGGGCTGACCGAGGCCACCTGCCTTGTGTCCTGCAACCCTGTGGACGGGGCCAAGAAGATCGGATCTGTAGGCTATCCCCTGCCCTATACGGATGTGAAAATCCTGCGTGCCACGAATGGCGGCTTCACCGACTGTGCGACCGATGAGGTGGGTGAAATCTGCATCCGCAACCCCGGAGTGACGCCCCCCACCTATACGGATGACGCCAAGAACCGTGATCTTTATGCGCCGGGGGGTTATCTGCGCACGGGCGATCTGGGGCGGCTGGATGGCGATGGCTATCTGTTCATCACCGGGCGGCAGAAGGATCTGATCATCCGGGGCGGGCACAATATCGACCCTGCCGAGATTGAGGAGGCGCTCTTGTCGCACCCGGAGGTCAGTTTTGCAGGGGCCATCGGCCAGCCCGATGCCGTGGCGGGCGAATTACCCTGCGCCTATGTGGAATTGTTGGGCGATGCCACAGTGTCACCCGAGGCGTTGCTGGCGCATGTCACGCCGCGCATTGCCGAACGTGCCGCATTGCCCAAGCATATCGAAGTGATGGGTGAATTGCCCAAGACTGCCGTGGGCAAGGTGTTCAAGCCCGATCTGCGCCGCCTTGCCATCGCGCGGGTCTTTGATGCGGCGCTGCGCGATGCCGGTGTCACGGCGCATGTGGCCGAAGTGGTCGAGGACCGCAAGCGCGGGCTGGTGGCAAGGATCAGCAAAGACAGCACCGCGACGGAAGCGGATATCGGCGCAGTGCTGGATCACTTTACCACAAGTTGGGAGCTTGCAGGCCGGTCGGGGGATCATCCCTGAACCCATGATCTGAAAATGCAAACTTCGCATCGCACCAACAGGACCAAGGCGGCAGCGGGCGTCTGAGTCATAAAAGTCGCACTGTCCGAGTTCTGCGGCGCAGTGCTGGCGCGAGGACTTGACACAAACGCCCTTGCGCTCGAGTCTGCTGTCAAAACAGAACACAAAGTTCGAGGCAGGTATGAGCAGCTTTCCCACGGCACCGCTTCTGGCGGTGGCAGTCTTGTCAATTTCCGCATGTTCCGGCGGCGGCTCTGTCCGCCCGGCACCTGCTCCACATAATGCCGTGACGATCGGCACGGATAACTCTGTGACGGCATCACGTGCCGATGTGTCACGCTCTGGCGATGGTCGCATCCTGCTGCGCATGACCGAAGGACCGATGAGCGGGATGTCGGTGGAATGTGTTGATGCCACGCTCGGGCGCTGTCAGGTCGTGGGTGGTCCTGACGGGACCACTGCCGAGGGCACCTTGCTGGCGCGTTATCATGGCCAATATGCGTTTGTCGGCAATTTCAGCGTGTTGCAGGTCGTCGATGGCGGGTTGCGCGGCAGTTCGCAGCTTGTCCATGCTGCATCGCCCGATGCGGCGGCGGGCAATGTGCGTCTGCCACAGGAGCGCACCAACTATACGGGCGCGTTCCATGCCGGTGCGGGGCTTGCGAATGGCACAAGCGGGATGGTCGAGGGCACAGTCGCAATGGTGGCCGATTTCAATCAGGCCGTCTTGTCGGTGCAGATGGACGGGCAGTTCGCGGATGGTCAGAATGTCTCGGCCAGCTACAGCAATATCACTATCGACACTCAGAATGGCAGCTTCACCACAACCGATAACAGTGTCATCCTGTTTCAGGGCGCGCTGGTCGATGATGGCATGCTCAGCGGGGCGTTTTACGGCCCCAATGCCGATGAGGCGGCGGGCATCTTCGAGCTTGGCAATGAACATGGCGGCATGAGCGGGATCTTCCTTGCCTGCAAGGGTGTCTTGGCGGATTGTCTCCAGCCCTGATCCGTTCAGGCTTGCCCCGAACGCCATCGGGTTCCTCAATCGGTCGCCATTGGTCGAAACGACAATGGCGACCTTTCTTTTGGTCGGATGGGTCGCGCGATCTCACCTTGCGCGCGTCAGGCGCGCACGGTTCCGTCGCCTGTCACCAGATATTTGAAGCTGGTCAGCTGTTCGGCCCCCACCGGCCCGCGCGCATGCATCTTGCCGGTCGCGATGCCGATTTCTGCGCCCAGACCAAATTCGCCGCCATCGGCAAACTGGGTCGAGGCGTTATGCATCAGGATCGCGCTGTCCAGACCTGCGAAAAAGCGCTGCACGACGCCCGCATCCTCGGCAATCACCGCTTCGGTATGCTGCGAACCATAGCGGCGGATATGGGCTATCGCACCGTCAACATCCTCGACCACCGCAGCGGCGATGATCATGTCGAGATATTCCTTGCCGAAATCCTCGGGCGCGGCAAGCCCGACACCGGGCAGATGCTGCAAGCCTGCGCCTGCGCGCACCTCGACTCCTTTGGCCACCAGATCCGCGATGATCTGCGCGCCAAGTCCATCCACGATATCGCGATGCAGCAGCAGGCATTCCGCTGCCCCGCAAATGCCAGTGCGCCGGGTCTTGGCGTTCAGGACCACGCGCCGTGCCTTCTCGGGATCGGCAGAGGCATCGACATAGATATGACAGATCCCTTCCAGATGGGCGAAAACCGGGACGCGGGCTTCGCGCTGCACCAGCCCCACCAGCCCCTTGCCGCCGCGGGGCACGATCACGTCGATATATTCGACCATGCGCAACATGTCCGACACAGCGGCGCGATCCGTGGTCTGGACAAGCTGGATCGCAGTTTCCGGCAGGCCCGCCGCGTTCAGCCCGGTCACAAGGGCTGCATGGATTGCGCGCGAAGAATGAAAGCTCTCGGAGCCGCCGCGCAGGATCACGGCATTGCCCGCCTTCAGGCAGAGCGCACCGGCATCTGCCGTGACATTGGGCCGCGATTCATAGATCACGCCGACCACGCCCAAGGGCGTGCGCACACGCTGGATATGCAGCCCTGTGGGCCGGTCCCATTCGCTGATCACCGCGCCCACCGGGTCAGGCTGGCTGGCCACGACGCGCAGAGCTTCCGCCACGCCCTGCAGGCGGGCGTCGTCCAGCATCAGCCGGTCGAGCATGGCGCCTGAAAGACCCTTGTCGCGGGCTGCCTCAAGATCGCGGACATTGGCGGCAAGGATGTCGACTTTCGCGGCCAGCAGCGCCTCGGCTGCCGCTACCAGCGCCTGGGTCTTGGCCTCTGGGCCAGCCGTGGCCAGAACCTGTGCGGCGGCGCGGGCGCGCGCGCCCATCTCCAACATCTCTTGGCTGATCTCGGTCATAATGCCATCTCGTCCCTGTGAATGAGCGCCACGCGCCCCGGATAATTCAGTATCTGCGCAATCTCGCGCGACTGGTGGCCTGCAATTGCTGCGGCTTCCAGGCTGTCATAACCCGCCAGACCTACGCCCAAGGCCCCCGCTGGCCCCATGATCGTGACCGCATCCCCGCGCGAGAATGTGCCTTCGACACGGGTAACACCAGCGGGCAACAGGGATTTCCCCTGCCCCAAGGCTTGCACCGCCCCGGCATCGACATGCACCACGCCCTTGGGTTTCATGGCCGCAATCCAGCGCTTGCGCGCTGATCGCGGGTCGCCCTGCGCGACAAACAGGGTCGCGCGTGCGCCGGTCCGCAAAGCCCGCAGCGGGTGCAGACCCGCGCCTGCGGTGATAATCATGGCGCAGCCGCCCGAGACAGCCGTTTTCGCGGCCATGACCTTGGTTTTCATGCCCCCTTTCGAGAGCGCCGAGGTGGGCTCGCCCGCCATCGCCTCGATCTCTGGCGTGATAGTTTTCACCAGTTCGAAATGCTGCGCGGCGGGGTCGGTCTGCGGATTGCCGGTATAGAGCCCGTCAACATCGGACAGCAGAACCAGCAGATCGGCCCCGATTGTCACCGCCACCTGCGCGCCCAGCCGGTCATTGTCGCCATAGCGGATTTCATCCGTGGCGATGGTGTCATTTTCATTCACGATCGGCACCACGCCCAGACCCAGCAGCGTCGAGAGCGTCGCGCGAGAGTTCAGATAGCGGCGGCGGTCGTGAGTATCTTCCAGCGTCAGCAACACCTGCCCGGTCATGATCCCATGCGGGGCCAGAACTTCCTCATAGGCGCGCGCCAGCCGGATTTGCCCGACCGAAGCAGCGGCCTGACTTTGCTCCAACGCCAATGGACCCGCAGGCAGTTTCAGCGCGCCCCGGCCCAGAGCGATGGAACCGGAAGAGACCAGCACGACATCCGCGCCCCCTGCGCGCAATTCGGCAACATCTGCGGCCAGCGCCTGCAACCAGTCGGAGCGCAGCGCGCCCTGCTCGACCAGAAGCGCCGAGCCGATCTTGACCACCACGCGCCGCGCACCTGCAAGGGCTGCGCTCGCACTCAGGGTTGCCATATCTCGTCATCCTCGTCCTTGGGCCTGGCCTTGTCGATCCGCGCCATCAGCGCGCGCAGCACGTCCTGCATCCCTTCGCCCGAGACCGCCGAGATCAGATGCACAGATCGCCCGCAGATCGCTTCCAGCGCGGCTTTCTTTTCTGCGCGTTCTTCGTCATCCAGCGCGTCGATCTTGTTGAGCGCGATGATCCGCGGCTTCATCGCCACATCATGCGAATAGGCGTCAAGCTCATGATCGATGATGCGCCAGTCTTCGGCCACATCTTCCGATGTGCCATCGACCAGCTGCAAGAGCACGGCGCAGCGCTCGACATGGCCAAGGAACTGATCGCCCAAGCCACGACCTTCGGATGCGCCCTCGATCAGACCCGGAATATCGGCCATCACAAATTCGCGCCCGTCCACACCCACAACACCCAGATTGGGGTGCAGCGTGGTGAAAGGGTAATCCGCGATCTTGGGACGCGCATTCGAGGTTGCCGCAAGAAAAGTCGATTTGCCGGCATTGGGCAGGCCCGCAAGCCCCGCATCCGCGATCAGTTTCAGCCGCAGCCAGATGGTGCGCTCGACGCCCTCCTGCCCCGGATTGGCGCGGCGTGGGGCCTGATTGGTGGCGGATTTGAATTGCAGGTTGCCCCAGCCGCCATTGCCGCCCTTGGCGAGCAAGACCTTTTGTCCGACCTCGGTCAGATCGGCGATGACGGTTTCCTGATCCTCGTCGAGGATCTCGGTGCCGACAGGAACCCGCAAGGTGACGGAAGCCCCGTCCTTGCCCGTGCGGCCCTTGCCCATGCCAGGCTGGCCGGAATTGGCGAAGAAATGCTGCTGGAAGCGGAAATCGATCAGCGTGTTCAGCCCGTCCACGACCTCGGCCCAGACATCGCCGCCCCGGCCTCCGTCGCCTCCGTCCGGGCCACCATATTCGATGAATTTCTCGCGCCGGAAAGAGACGCAGCCGGACCCGCCCCCGCCCGAGCGGATATGGACCTTGGCGAGATCGAGGAATTTCATGGCAGCGCACTCTCCGTGTTTTCAGGCGCAAGCCTTTAGCGCAGCTTGAGAGCCAGTTAAAGGGGCGCGTCCCAAAAGCGCGCACAGGCGGCGGGGGGGGGGGGTGGGGGGCCGCCCCCCCCCGCGCCGGGCCCCCGCTTTTCTTCTGCACCTGATCAGCGCCCTTTCAGCAATCCCCCAAGCACCCCGCGCATCAGCGCCTGTCCCGACCGGGTGCCAAGCTGACGGGCCATCGACTTGGCGAAAGCATCGACTGCCGTATCGCCCCGCCGCGCGGCAGGCGCGCGCGTTGTCGGGCGCGGCGCGTTGCGCGTGGCAGGTTCGTAGCGCCGCGCATTGTTGAACTCGCGTTCCCGCTCCTTTTCCACTTCGGCTGCCTTCAAGGCCGCTTCGGCCTCGCGCGCGGCAGCTTCCGCGCGCCGCGCCAGCATTTCATGCGCCGAGTCGCTGTCCACCATCCGCTCATATTTCCCCGCGACGGGCGAGCGCAGCATCAGCATCTGGCGCTGGCCCTCTTCAATCGGGCCAATCAGCGACGAGGGCGGGCGGATCATCGTCCGCTCGGCCACGCCGGGATTGCCCTTCTCTTCCAGAAACGAGGTCACGGCCTCGCCCACGCCGACATCGCGGATCGCATCCGCGATATCAAAGCGCGGGTTCGGTCGATAGGTCTGTGCTGCGCGCCGCAACGCCTGCTGGTCGCGCGCGGTGAAGGCGCGCAGGGCGTGCTGGATGCGATTGCCCAACTGGCCCAGCACCGTGTCGGGCACATCATCGGGGTTTTGCGTCACGAAATACACCCCGACCCCTTTCGAGCGGATCAGACGGGCCACGCGCTCGACCTTCTCGACCAGCGCGCGGGGGGCGCCGTTGAACAGCAGATGCGCCTCGTCGAAGAAAAACACCAGCACCGGCTTCTCCGGGTTGCCGACTTCGGGCAGTTCCTCGAAGAGTTGCGACAAGAGCCACAAGAGGAATGTCGCGTAGAGTTGCGGCGTGCGCATCAGCCGTTCGGCATGCAGGATCGAGATATAGCCGCGTCCATCCGGGGCCACGCGCATCAGATCAGACAGTTCCAGCGCGGGTTCGCTGAAAAAATGCGCGGCCCCCTGATTTTCCAGCACCAGCAGCTTGCGCTGGATCGCGCCGATGCTTTGCGTCGTTACATTGCCATAGGTCTGTGAAATCTCGCGCTGGTTCTCGCCCAGAAAACTCAGGATCGCGCGCAGGTCTTTCAGATCGAGGATCGGCAGCCCTTCGTCATCCGAGATGCGGAAGGCCACATTGATCACGCCTTCCTGCGCCTCGGTCAGATCGAGCATCCGCGAGAGCAGCAACGGTCCGACCTCGGCCATGGTGGCGCGCACCGGATGGCCGTGCTCGCCGAAGAAATCCCAGAAGATCGCCGGGCTTTCGCGGTAGCCATAGCCCTCCAGGCCGATCGTTTCCGCCCGCCGCTCCAGCCCGCCGCGCGGTGTGCCGGGCATCGACATTCCGCTGCAATCGCCCTTGATATCGGTCAGAAAAACCGGGACGCCCGCATTCGAGAATTCCTCGGCCAGAATCTGCATCGTGATGGTCTTGCCCGTGCCTGTGGCTCCGGCGATCAGGCCATGCCGGTTGCCATATCCCAGACGCAGGATCTGTGGCTCGCGCGCGGTTTCGCCCCCACCCCCTACGAAAATCGGTTCCTGTTCCATCACCACGCATCTCTCCCGGTTACAAACACGTTCAGTCTGAAGCTGTCGCTCCGCCAGGATCGCAACGTAAAGCAGGCCAAGACGCTTTGGAAAGCGAATCTTTACCTCTCTGGTCCAAGCTGGACTCATGCACGATGACACCTCCTCCTGTCATCGCGGCATATTCCTCCCTGTCAGACTGGCTGCACCTTCGGGTGCAGCCATTTTTTTGTGGCTCTCTGCCCGAAAACAGCGCTGTCAACTTCGGTCAACCGACCTGTGTGTTGCGGAAAATCAATGTTACAGGATTTTTGTTGACGACTGCGGGATTTCCGCTTACGGTCTGCTCAATTCGTCGGCCAGTCCGACAGGGAGCGATAAAAAACGCAAGTGAAACAAGGGCCTCCGGGTCCTTGTTTTTATTGGAACGCCACTCTGCCCGCTGCGCATGCTGGCGCCGGAGCTTGTCAATCCTGCATCCGAAATGCGCCTTTAGCCGAGACGATCACAAGCAGGTTTTGGTATTCGTTTTTCAACTGACAGAGATTTGGGCGCATGCTACCACACCGGCCAGAGAGACGAGGTTGTGAAGGACACACTATGACATTTCCCAATTTGGCATCACAGAAACTCACCGGGGCAAGACTGGTCGGCATGGCTGCGATTCTGGCCCTCTTTACCGCACCGGCTTACGCCCAGACCGCCGAAGAGCCCGCGGCCCCTGCGCCGCCTGCTGCCGCCGACTCTCCTGCGATGGTACTCTCGACAGGCGAAGTCATCGGCGAGTCACAGGATGGCGACAGCTATGTTGGCAACACGCATGGCGATTGGGAAATGGTTTGCGTACGCCTTCCCGATGAGGAAGACCCCTGCCAGATGTATCAGCTTCTGCGGGATGCTGAAGGCAATGCCACGGCGGAAATCTCGCTCTTTCCGCTGCCTGCCGGGCAGGATGCCGTCGCCGGCGCAACGATCCTGACCCCGCTGGAAACCCTGCTGACCGCGCAACTGGTCATGCAGGTCGATGGCGGTGCGGCGAAGCGCTACCCTTTCACTTTCTGCACCGCCATTGGCTGCATCGCGCGGGTGGGTTTCACCGGTGAAGAAATCGACGCCTTCCGGCGCGGTGCACAGGCAACATGGTCGCTGGTGCCTGTCGCGGCCCCCGACCAGACAGTTAATCTGAACATGTCGCTGATCGGCTTCACGGCGGCGTTCAACGAATTGTCGGAACAACTGCCCCAATAAGATCCCGGTAAGGCAAGTATCCGCGAACCCTGTCAGAAGCCCGGCCTTGTGCCGGGCTTTTTCGTGGCTTTATGCCTTGGCCCTGTCTGCGGAACATGATTGTCTGCAATTCAGATGCCGCGTCCGGCAGGGCGCATAGCAGGAGGATGGAAAATGACCCTTGAGCCAACCCTGAGCGCCCTTGGACTGACAGCCGAGCAGCTTTCCGGTGGGGATCTGCGCGTCACCAGCCCGATTGACGGGCGCGAGATTGCGCAGATCCGCCAGAGCCCGACCTCGGATATGGTGGACGTTCTGGACCGGTCCGAAGCGGCTTTTCGCGCCTGGCGCACAGTCCCGGCCCCGCGCCGGGGCGAGTTGGTGCGGCTTCTGGGCGAGGAACTGCGCGCAGCCAAGGATGCGCTTGGCGCGGTGGTGACACTGGAGGCGGGCAAGATCACATCCGAGGGTCTGGGCGAAGTGCAGGAGATGATCGATATCTGCGATTTTGCCGTGGGCCTGTCGCGCCAGCTTTACGGGCTGACCATCGCCAGCGAACGTCCCGGCCACCGGATGATGGAGACATGGCACCCGCTGGGGCCAACCGCCGTGATCACGGCCTTCAATTTCCCGGTTGCGGTCTGGTCGTGGAATGCGGCTCTGGCGCTGGTCTGCGGCAATCCGGTGATCTGGAAACCCTCGGAGAAATCGCCGCTGACCGCGATGGCCACGATGGCGATTCTTGACCGGGCACTTGCGCGCTTTGGCGACGCTCCCGAAGGGTTGGTGCAACTGGTCATCGGCGGCGCGGACCTGGGGGATGCGCTTGTGACCAGCCCGCGCGTGGCGCTTGTTTCGGCCACCGGATCGACCCGGATGGGGCGGATCGTGGGGCCTAAAGTGGCGGAACGCTTCGGGCGCTCGATTCTGGAACTGGGCGGGAATAACGCGATGATCGTGGCCCCGTCCGCCGATCTGGACATGGCGGTGCGAGCGATTGTGTTCTCGGCGGTTGGCACGGCTGGGCAGCGCTGCACCTCGCTGCGCCGCCTGATCGTGCATGAGAGCCTGCGCGCGGGGCTGGTTGCGAAACTGGCGAGCGCCTATGCCAGCCTGCCGATTGGCGATCCGCGCGCCGAGGGCACGCTGGTCGGCCCGCTGATCGACGCGGATGCGCTGGCGCGGATGCAGGCGGCACTCGATCAGGCGCGCGCCGAGGGCGGCACGGTGCATGGTGGCGAGGTGGTCGAAGGTGTGGCGGGCGGGGCCTATGCGCGCCCGGCGATTGTCGAGATGCCCGCGCAAAGTGAGATCGTGCGGACCGAGACCTTCGCCCCGATCCTTTATGTCATGTCCTATGACACGCTCGATCAGGCGATTGCGCTGCAAAACGATGTGCCGCAGGGTCTGTCCTCGTGCATCTTCACGCGAGACTTGCGCGAGGCTGAGACGTTCCTTTCCGCAGCCGGGTCGGATTGCGGGATCGCGAATGTGAATATCGGGCCATCGGGGGCCGAGATTGGTGGCGCATTCGGTGGCGAGAAGGAAACCGGCGGCGGGCGCGAGAGCGGCTCGGATGCATGGAAAGCCTATATGCGGCGCGCCACCAACACGATCAACTATTCCGACGCCCTGCCGCTTGCGCAAGGGGTGCGCTTTGACATCTGACGGCCCCGGCCTGTGGGGGGTGACAGCGCCCCCTGCCCCGGATTGCCCGCCCCTGACGGGGGCAGTCCGGGCAGATGTGGCTGTGATCGGTGCGGGATATACCGGGCTTTCCGCCGCGCTGCATCTGGCGCGTGCGGGGGCGGATGTGATCGTGCTGGAAGCCGCCACGCCCGGCGCGGGCGGGGCTGGACGCAATGTCGGGCTGGTCAATGCCGGGCTGTGGCTGATGCCGAATGACGTGATTGCGCGGGCGGGGCCGGTATTCGGGCCGCGCCTGCTGGAGTGTCTGGGCCGCGCCCCGGCAGAGGTGTGGCAGATCGTGACCGAGGAAGCGATCGCCTGCGAGGCGACACCAAGGGGCACATTGCATTGCGCTCCGGATGCAGCGGGCGTCGCGGCTTTGCGTGCGCGTGCTGCGCAATGGCAAAGCCTCGGGGGTGCTGTCAGCCTGTTGGATGCCCCGGAAACCGCCGCACGCACGGGCAGCCCGGCCTTTCAGGCGGCCCTTTTCGATCCGCGCGCAGGCACGATCCAGCCGCTGGCCTATGCGCTCGGGCTGGCGCGCGCGGCGCTGGCACGCGGCGCGCGCATCTGCGGCAACAGCCCTGTCACGGATCTGCAGGAAACCGCACAGGGCTGGACAGTCACGACACCGCAGGGACAGGTGCAAGCGCGGCAGGTCATTCTGGCCACGGATACATTCACGAGCGCGCCCCGGCCCGAATGCGCCCGCGAACAGGTCATCCTGCCCTATTTCAATTTCGCGACCGATCCGTTGCCGCCCGAATTGCGTGCCGAGATCCTGCCCGGAGGCGAGGGGGCGTGGGATACGCGCAAACTACTCACCTCTTTCCGGCTGGATGCGGCGGGGCGGTTTATCATCGGATCGGTCGGGCAACTTGGCGCTCTGGACGGGGCCGTGCATAGGGCATGGGCCGCGCGACAGATGGCGCGGCTTTTTCCGGGCTTGCCCGGTGTCGCGTTGCAGACCGGCTGGTGGGGCCAGATTGGGATGACATCCGACGCCCTGCCCCGGATGCACCAGCCCGCGCCGGGGCTGTGGTCGATCTCTGGCTATAACGGGCGCGGGATTGCGCCGGGGACGGTGTTCGGGCGATTGCTGGCAGAGTTGTGCCTTGGCCGGATCAGCGTGGATCAGATGCCCCTGCCGGTCACGCCCTCCAGTCCTGCAATGCTGCGCAGCTTGCGCGGGCTGACCTTGCGCGGAGGCGCAGCGGCGCTGCATCTGGTCAGTGGATATGGGGCGCGCTGAACGCGCGGCGCATCTTCGCTCCACCAAAGCACCAAGTCTGCGCCACATGCGTCTGACCTGTCCTCTGAGAACCTCTAAGTCTTCGCCGCGAGACGCAGTTCAAGCCGTCGCAAAGCAAGGATCACACGGTTCGCCTGCATATGAGGGACCAGCGCGAGTTTAATTTGCGTGGCAAGGATCATCAGCGTTGCCGCTGACACCCCCCATTTGATCGCAGACAACTCTTCAGTCGCCGCAAAGAACCTCCATGCAGCCCAGATCGCGACCAGAAACATCGCGGTCTGCATGACCAACATTACCAAAGTCACCCAACCCTGCGGGCCGCGCATCGTGGAGAAGGCGAGCGAGAAGAAGCCCGGTTCACGCGCGTCTTCCGGCAGGCCGAGATCCTCTTCTGCAAGGGCCTCGGCGATACGGCGGTCAAATTCGTCCATGATCGTCTCCTGTCATCAAGGCCCGCAAACGAGCGCGGGCGTGCGTAAGCCGGGTTTTCACGGTCCCCGGCGGAATGGCGAGCGCGGTGGCGACCTCCTCCACCGACAGCCCCTCCAGATAGAACAGCGCCAATACCGCTCTCTGCCCGGCGGGCAGTTCGGCAATGGCGGCGCGCAGGTCCGGCGGGTCGACGCCGGGCTCTTCAGCGGCGCGGGTCAGTTCGGCCGCGGTCTCGCGCGCCCGGACGCGGCGGGACACTTCGCGCGCGGCGGCACGGGTCACGATGGCCAGCGCCCAGGGCAGAAACGCCCTGTCGTCGCGCAGGGCAGGCAGGCTGCGCGTGATAGCCGCCCAGGCCTCCTGCACCAGATCGCGCGCCGTATCAGCATCGTCCGACAATCGCCGGGCATGCGCAAACAGGCGCGGGCCAGCCAGATCGACCAGCGCGCGGAAGTCATGCGACCGGCCCATGCGCGCCCCGGCGACATGCAGCGCGAACAACGCACGCAGTTTCTCGCCCCGATCCATTTTCGTCCCCTTTCACCCCTCAGGTGCGTCTCAGGCGACAAAAGGTTCAGTCCTGAGAAAAAGAATTCGGAACCTATCCCCCGATTCACCCCAAAGCTGCCCGATTCAAACTGCCTTCCGTGTGCGGGACTGAACCCGGCGCGGCACGAGCCATCGAAAGACACTTCTGGGTCGACCATGTTGCCGCGCTTGCGATGGGGGCTTGCCTGCTGCGGTCTGACTGAAGGTCGCTGACCGGCTTTGGTCCGGCACCGGATGTCCATGCATCAGATGGCTAAGCTACCCTATCCCGCCATCATGCGGATCGTGGAGCCGCGCCAGTCGCAGCGCCGCCTGACGCGCGAAGCCCTGCACCAGCACCTTGCGCCGTGCAGCGGCCAGCGGGGCGGCGTCGGGCAGGCGCAGCACTTCCGCTCCGAACCCGTCGCCAAGGATCAGACCGGAATCGGGCGGCAAGAGTTCCTGTGGGAAATCAGGGTCCACGGCCCAGAAAAACCGGTCACACCACTCCAGATAGCCCTGCCATTTGTGGTCCGACTGAAAATCCGCGCGCGAGGATTTGCATTCCACCACCCAGATCTCTCCCTTCGGCCCCAGCCCCATCACATCGACGCGCAAGCCGCGCGTTGGCACGAATTCGGTGAGGGGTGCAAAGCCAAGGCTGGTCAGGCAACGGCACACGCCCCGCGCCAGAACGCGGCCCGGTGGGGCGGCGATCAGGTCAATGGGGATCAGGTCACTGTCAGCCATGCACCCAGATTGAACGAAAGAAGAACATGCGTCAAGCCCCGGATCACCCTTGCGCCACGCCCCATCGCGCCCTATCTCTGGCTCTGGCAGGTTCTGCTCTTCGCGTGTGTGGCCCTTTTCCAGTGGCCGATAAGCATCTCCGAGGGAGCTGGCTCTGGCGGGGTCCTGGCCTCGTTATCTGGCGACCACCTGATAAACTCAGGCTCTCGGGAAATTCACGCCGCCACGGTCGCTGCGGGCCTGCCACCCTGCCCTAGCGCGCAGAAGTACGGATCGGGAGCAGATCGCCACGAATGGGCGTGCCGCGATCATCGTCGTCGTCATCTTCGTCTTCATGGCCCATCCGCATGATCCGGATTGCGAATTGCACCCCGGCAAAGACCAGCCCGTTGAAGAAGAAGATCAGAAACAGACCCAGGAGCCCGTCGCTGGAGCCGAAAACCAGACGCTGCAGGTTGCCCACATTGAAATAGATCAGGATGGTTGTGAACACCGCCGAAATGCCAAAGCCGATCAGCACTTGCTGGATGTAGAGCTTCACCAGTTTTGGCATGCGCGCCTCCTGCGTCCCATAAGGTAAAGATAGCGTTTTGGTGCAGGGAAACAAGCGCACAGCCTGCCACCTGGCAATAAGTCGCATGCCACGGCATCATTCTGCCGGTTTTCAGTGCCGCCCGGTCGCACTGTGCGGGTGCAAAACCCTGCGGCACGCGCTATCTGTTCCCAAGCAGTGAATCGAAAGCGAGCACAGCGCGTGATCCTGATTGAACATGGGCCGCAAGGCCGCCCTGTCCTGTTTGATGCGCCTGACCAGCGGCTGGTCGCGCATGGGCTGGCTGATGTCCTGCCGGTGCTCGAACAGGCCGAAGCCGCGCGGCGGGCGGGAAAATGGGTGGCGGGCTATCTGGCTTATGAGGCGGGCTATGCCTTCGAGCCGCGCCTTGCACCACTCTGGACACCCGCAGCGGGGCCGCTGGTAGATCTGCGTATCCATGACGCGCCCCTGCCGCCCGATGCGATGCTGGCCCGCGCAATGGGTGCGGCGACGCAGGTGCGGCTTGAACCGCTGGTTCCCGCGATCACGCGCGCGGCGTATGACAGCGCCTTCGCGCGGCTGCTGGACTATATCGGTGCGGGCGATTGCTATCAGATCAACCTGACCTTTCCGGTCGCGACGCGGCTGAGCGCGGGCTCTGCGCTGGGGCTATACGGGGCGCTGCGTGCGCGCCAGCCTGTCGGCTTCGGGGCCTGTCTGGATCTGGGAGATGGTGCGGCCTTGGTCTCGCGCAGCCCCGAATTGTTCTTTCAGGTGCAGGGTGGCGTGCTGGAAAGCCGCCCCATGAAGGGCACCGCGCCGCGCAGCAGCGATCCGGTCGAGGATGCGACGCTGAAGGCAGAGCTTGCCGCAAGCGAGAAGGTGCAGGCCGAGAATCTGATGATCGTTGATCTGTTGCGCAATGATATCGGTCGGATCAGCCGTATCGGGTCGGTGCGCGTGCCGGAACTCTTCGCTATCGAGAGCTTCGCGACGGTGCATCAGATGAGCAGCCGTATTCAGGGGGAATTGCTACATGACGCTGGCCTACCCGAATTGATGGCAGCACTTTTCCCCTGTGGCTCGGTCACGGGAGCACCGAAGATCCGCGCCATGCAGATCATTCATGAACTGGAAGCACAGCCGCGCGGGGCCTATTGCGGGGCAATCGGCTGGGCCGCGCCGAATGGGGATCAATGCTGGTCCGTCGCGATCCGCACCATGCAGATCGACGCCGCAGGGCATATTCTGGCCAATGTGGGCGGTGGTGTGGTGCAGGACAGCACGGCGACCGGCGAATGGGAGGAAGCGCTGTGGAAAACACGCTACGCGCAGACGCTGACGACCCCGGCCTGCGCCTGATCGAGACTGTCTGGTGGGATGGCACTTGCGCGCCGCGCGCGCGACTGCACCGCGCGCGACTGCTGGCCGGCGCGCAGGCGTTGGGCTGGGACTGCCCGGATGTGTCGTTTCGAGGGCCGTCTGGACAGCCCGCACGCTTGCGCCTGACGCTGGACCGCGAGGGCCGGACCGAAATGACGACCAGCCCCCTGCCCCCGGCGAAACCGCTCTGGCGCGTCGGGTTGGCGCAGGCGCGGCTTCACTCGGGCGATCCCTGGTTGCGTGTGAAATCCAGCCGCCGCGCGATCTATGACGCGGCGCGCGCTGCTTTGCCCGAGGGGCTGGACGAGGTGATCTTCCTCAATGAGCGCGGCGAGGTCTGCGACGGCACCATCACGACTGTTTTCTTTGACCGTGGTGCGGGACTGCGCACACCGCCCCTGTCTTGCGGCTTGTTGCCGGGGGTGTTGCGTGCGGAAATCGACTGCCCCGAGGAGCTGCTGCTGGCGGGAGACCTGCCGCATCTGCGCCTGTGGGTCGGCAATGCGCTGCGCGGGCTGATCCCTGCAAAATTTGTCGCTGCCCACTGATCTGGAAAGAATGGTCGGGGCGATAGGATTCGAACCTACGACCTACGGTACCCAAAACCGTCGCGCTACCAGGCTGCGCCACGCCCCGACTGTGCGCTCTTTAGCGGTGAAGCCCGCAAGTGAAAAGAGCGAAATGCACCCGAAGCCCTGAAATCGGCCTAGCCATCACAGGGCCATGCCGCGCTGTCCTGATCCAGTCGCGGATGGCGTAATTCGCTGCCCTCGGCGATACCCATGGCTCGGGCCAGGCCGCCATTGATCTCCAGCACCATCAGCACGTTCTCGCCGCCCGGAATCGGGGTCTCGTCCAGCGGAATCGCCTCGTGATGGACATGACTGACGCGCCCGGTCGGGTCCACGAAGATCATGTCCAGCGAAATCAGCGTGTTGCGCATCCAGAAAGACGCGGCCACAGGCCGGTCATAGATGAAGAGCATTCCCGCCGAGCGCGCCAGACGCTCGCGATGCATCAGCCCGCGCGCGCGCGTCTCGTCCGTATCGGCGATCTCGACGCTGAAACGCGCCTGCCCCCAGGGACCGCGCAGATCGACCGCGCCTTCGGAACAGGCTGCTTGCGCAAGCCCGGCCCAGAGCGTGGCGACAATCGCCAGAGCAAGGCGCGAAAGCCGGATCATTCGCGTTCTGCCCGCACGGGATCGGCGAGGCTTGCCTCCCAGGGTTCGATTGACACAGCCATGCGCCCGCGCTCGCCGTCGATGACACGCACTGCAATCGCCTCACCGGCCTGCAATTCAGCCAGACCGGACCGCCGGAGCGTTTCCATATGGATGAACACATCCGAGGGCTTGCCGAACACATTGGCAAAGCCGAAGCCCTTGACCTTGTCGAACCATTTCACACGGGCGGGTTCCAGCGGGATCGAGCGGTCGACCTCTGCGCTCAGGCGCGGATCGGCAACGGACCGGTCATCCGTATCCGCCTCGGGGGGCTGAACCTCCAGCACCTCAAGGGTCTGAAGGCCGCGCGCCGTTCGCTGCATGACAAGGCGGATCTTCGCCCCGTCACAGACGGAGCTCAGCCCGAAATTGCGCAGTGCGTTGGCATGAAGCAGGACATCCGACTCCAGCCCTGTAACAACGACGAACCCGAACCCCTTGGCCGGGTCGAACCACTTTACTACGCCCTCAACCACCTCAGACGGGTTTTCATCCGAAACCATGAATAGTGTCTCGCTCATTTTTGGTGAAACTCCTTTGGCGCCTCACGGTATCTTGGGGTACGCAACGAGCACAGGAACCACAAAAAAGCATGTTGATCGGGCATCAGGGTGACAACCTGACGATATCCCAGCTCTTGTCACGCACCGACTTGCGCCAACAAAAGCGATCATGCAACCGAAAAGCCCCATCGGCCCAGAACTCGATCTCAACCGGCCGGATCGCAAATCCACCCCAGAAGGGCGGGCGCGGCGGATTGGTGCCGTGTCGCGCTGTTTGCCGTGCGACTTCGGCCATCAACTCTGCCCGCGACCCAAGCGGTTGCGACTGCCGCGATGCCCAAGCGCCAAGCCTGCTCTTGAGCGACCGCGAGGCGTAATAGGCATCCGCTTCGGGACCGTCAACCTTGGAAACTTCGCCCCGCACCCGGATCTGGCGGCGCAGGGATTTCCAATGCATCACAAAGGCCGCCTTGCCGGAGGACAGAATCTCCTGCGCCTTGGTGCTCTCGTAATTGGTGTAGAACACGAATTGGTCTGCGCCGATCTCCTTGAGCAACACCATGCGCACATTCGGCAGGCCGTCGGGATCGACAGTCGACAAAGCAATGGCATTGGGGTCATTGGGCTCTGTCAGCTCAGCCTCCGCAAGCCATCGCCGCGCGATGTCAAACGGGTCCTGTCCTGCAAAAATGCCAGTTCTGTCGTTCACGCGGTCCTCCGGTCACATACAGGGACGAGGGAGGTCACACCACAGACTCTGACACCTCTCCCTTTACATTCACCTGATCCAAAGCTGTATGTGTTAACAACTCTGAACAGCCGCGCAAGCCTTCAAAGGCAATTCTTTTGAAATTATCCTCGAACAGAGCGCTTCGCGATGCTTTGGCAGGCCTGTGCCAGCTTGCAGCATCGCGGTCGATATCCTAGAAGACAGCGACGATTTTTCACAATGGGCAGAGACACAATGACAGGATTGATGAGCGGCAAACGCGGGCTGATCATGGGGCTTGCGAATGACAAATCGATCGCCTGGGGAATTGCCAAGGCTCTGGCAGATCATGGTGCGGAACTGGCTTTCTCCTATCAGGGTGAGGCGTTGAAGAAACGCGTGCTGCCGCTGGCCGAACAGCTTGGCACACCGCATCTCTTCGAATGCGACGTGGCCGACATGGCCTCGGTCGATGCGCTTTTTGCAGGGCTGGAGGCGCTCTGGGGCAAGATCGATTTCGTTGTCCATGCCATCGGTTTCTCTGACAAGAGTGAATTGCGTGGCCGCTATGTCGATACCTCGCGGGACAATTTCGCGATGACGATGGATATTTCGGTCTATTCCTTCACCGCTGTCTGCCAGCGCGCGGCGAAGCTGATGCCTGATGGCGGCAGCCTGCTGACCATGACCTATTACGGGGCCGAACAGGTCATGCCGCATTACAATGTGATGGGTGTGGCGAAGGCCGCGCTGGAGGCGTCGGTGAAATACATTGCCGAAGATTTGGGCAAGGACGGTATCCGCTGCAACGCGATCAGTGCCGGGCCGATCAAGACACTGGCGGCCTCTGGCATCGGCGATTTCCGCTATATCATGAAATGGAACGAGCTGAACTCGCCGCTGCGCCGCAATGTGACACAGGAAGAGGTGGGCAAAGCTGCGCTTTACCTGCTCTCGGATCTGGGCTCCGGCACCACGGGCGAGAATCTGCATGTCGATGCGGGCTATCATGTCGTCGGCATGAAGGCGGTTGACGCGCCCGATATCGATGTCGTGACCGGCAAGAAGGACGCGCATTGATGACGCTTGCGGCTTTCCTTGCTTTCGCGGGATTGTCGCTGATGGCCGCGATCAGCCCCGGCCCCGCCGTTCTGATGGCGGCGCGCACGGGGCTGACCGAAGGATTCCACACAGGCGCCTGGCTTGCTGCGGGCATTGGCCTTGGCGCCGTGGTCTGGGCCAGTGCAGCGCTTTTTGGATTGGGGATGCTGTTCGCGCTCGCGCCTGCCCTGCTCTGGGCGTTCAAGATCGTGGGGGCAGCTTATCTGTGCTGGCTGGGATGGATGCTGTGGCGTTCTGCCCGTGACCCGCTTGATCTGAACGCGACCCCGGCCCTGCCGCGCTCTGCCGCATCGGCGTTCCGGTTGGGCCTGTTCACGCAGCTTGCGAACCCGAAGCCTGCCGTGATGTTCGCGGCAATCTTTCTGGGCACTGTGCCGACCGCTACGCCGTTCTGGGTGCTGGCCGCGCTTCTCCTCGTCGTGTTTCTGAACGAATCGCTCTGGAACACCGCTGTTGCGCGCATCTTCTCGCTGAACCGCACCCGCGCGCGCTATATCTCTCTGAAAACCGTGATCGACCGGATCTTCGGCGCGGGTCTTGCGGCCCTGGGCGTCAAGATCGTGGCCACCTGAAAGGCAAGACCATGACCGACCGCCTGCCCCATGAAAAAGGCTTCCACATCAGCTGGGACCAGATCCACCGCGACAGCCGGGCGCTGGCATGGCGGCTGGACAAGCAAGGCCCCGATGGCGGGCAATGGCGCGCGGTTGTTGCGATCACGCGCGGCGGGCTTGCGCCTGCCATGATCATCGCGCGCGAACTCGATATCCGCGTGGTCGATACGATCAGCGTGAAATCCTATGACTGGCAGGAACAGACCGACGCCAAGGTGCTGAAAGCGCCTCAGGCCGAGATCATGGGCACCGATGGCGAAGGCGTGCTGATCATCGATGATCTGGTCGATACCGGCAAGACGCTGGAACTGGTGCGCAAGATGTTCCCCAAGGCCCATTTCGCGACTGTTTACGCGAAGCCGATGGGGCGCAATATGGTCGACAGTTTCATCACCGAAGTGTCCCAGGATACATGGATTTTCTTCCCCTGGGACATGGCGCTGCAATATGTGGAGCCCTATCGCGGGCGTTGATCCTTCAGCGCTGACAAGCGGCGATCAGCGCACAGGCCCGTTCAACCGCCGCGTCGATGCTCAGATCACTCGTGTCGAGGATCACGGCATCTTCTGCCGGTCGCAGGGGAGCATCCGCGCGGCCCATGTCGCGGGCATCGCGTGCGCGGACCTGCTCCAGAACCTCTGCCAATGTGCCCTCGCCAGTCTCGGCAAAGCGCCGCTCGGCCCTGACTTCGGGGCTGGCGGTCACAAAGAGTTTCACATCTGCATCCGGGCAGATCACCGTGCCGATATCGCGCCCGTCCAGAACCGCGCCCCCGTCACGTTGCGCAAATTCGCGCTGGAAGGCGATCAATGCCGCGCGCACCTCGGGGATGACGGCGACGCGGCTTGCGGCCTCGCCCGCAGCCATGCTGCGCAGATCGGGCCGCGCGAGGTCTTCGGCGCTCAGGCTTCGGGCCGCAGCGATAGGATCGCCGCCCTTCATGCCAACAGCCCGGTAGAGGAGCCCCGTGTCAAGATGCGCAAGGCCGAAATGCGACGCCACGGCGCGGCTGATCGTGCCTTTTCCGGCGGCGGCTGGCCCGTCTATCGCAACACAGAAATTCATTGCGCCGATGCCTGCGTCGGGACCATGAGCGAAGCCGCGCCTGTCAGGTGGCAATTTTGGCACATTGTCTCTGTTTCCCCTGATGTGATTGGACCTTGCGTCGTATCGGTCTAATACAAGGGCCAAGTATCGAGAACAAGGAACGAGTCGATGACCAGTACCCCTAAACTGACACTTGCAACTGCCCTCGCCCTCGGCGCACTCGCGCTGCCAGCGCAAGCTCAGAACAATGCGCTGTCCTTTTCCCTGACCGGGGGCGCAAAGGTCTCGCCGAAGTATTTTGGCTCCAGTGATTATCGTGTCGGTCCGACAGGCAGCATCGGCTTCAACGGACTGAGCTTTGGCTCGGTACAGATCGGCGATCCGGATGGTCCTACCCAATTCGCGCCGGGTGCCGCGCTGCGTGGCGCATTCCGTTTTATCCCCAAACGCGAAGGCAAGAATGAACTGGCCGGGATGGAGGACGTCAAGGCCTCGCTCGAAGTCGGCTTGCGCGCCCATTACACTGAGGAGTTCTGGCACGTTTACGCGGATCTGCGTTACGGCGTGATCGGGCACAAGGCGATTGCGGGCGAAGTTGGTGCAGATCTGATCTGGCGCGATCCGAGCGGGCTGGTGCTGCATGGCGGTCCGCGCGCGGAATTCGGCAATAGCCGGTTCAACCGCACCTATTTCGGCGTTACGGCTGCCGAGGAAGCTGCAAGCGGACCGGCATTGACCCGATACACGCCATCCGGCGGCTTCCACTCGGTCGGGCTTGAAATCGGCGCATACCAGCCGCTCAACGCAGATTGGGGCCTGACTGGTGCCGTGCGCTATGACCGCCTGCGCGGCGATGCGGCACGCTCGCCCATCGTTCAACAGGGCAGCCGCAATCAGTTCAGCGCTGAAATCGGTCTGACGCGCCATTTCAACCTGCGCTTCTAAGGACAGCGATTCGGGCATGGCCAAGCGCGCAGCCGCGCGCTAGGTCTTGGGGACACCAAGGATCGGAGTTCCCATGACTGACACGCCTCTGCCCGAGATCTGCGACATCTCTCTTGATGGCATCGCCACGCATGAGGGGCGGCTGGTGGTCTTTGCCGATACCGAGACGCCCCTGCCGCCCCTGACGCGGCATGCCGACAAGCTGATGCGCGGTGCCCTGTCGCGGGCTGCGGGCAGCGACGGCTTTGCCAGGATGAAACCCGGCGACGGGATGAGCCTTGCCTACCCAACGGGTCTGGCCGCCGAGTCGGTGCAACTCATCCGCCTGCCCAAACGCGCAGACGCGGCAATGCTGCGCCGTGCGGGTCTGAGCATCGGCAAGGCGCAGGGGCGCAGAGAAACGCTGATCTGCGCGAATACCCTACCGCTGGGCGAGATGCTGCGCGCTGCACTGTTGCGCGCCTATCAGTATGAGGCGCAGAAATCCGATCCCAAGCCGGATTTCGGCCCATACCGCGTGATGGTCAAGTCACCCGAAGCCGCACAAGCCAGCGTGACCGAGGCCGCGGCCCTTGCCCGTGCCGTGCATCTGACCCGTGATCTGGTCAATGCGCCTGCCAATGTGCTGACCACGACGACCTTCGCCGCGCAGATCAAAGGAATGGAATCGCTTGGCCTGAAAGTCGAAATTCTGGAAGAGGCCGAGTTGCATGACCTTGGCATGCGCGCCCTGCTTGCTGTCGGGCAAGGGTCGGAAAGCCCCTCGAAGGTCGCGGTGATGCATTGGCAGGGGGCGGAAGGCGCGCCGCTTGCGGTGGTCGGCAAGGGCGTGATGTTCGACACAGGCGGCATATCGCTGAAACCCGGTGCGGGCATGGAAGAGATGACCATGGATATGGGCGGCGCGGCGGTCACGGTCGGGCTGATGCAGGCTTTGGCCACCCGGAAAGCGCGTGCGAATGTCGTCGGGCTGGTGGGGCTGGTCGAGAACATGCCCGATGCCCGCGCTCAGCGCCCCGGCGATGTCATCAAATCCATGAAAGGCGACATGATCGAGGTCATCAATACCGATGCCGAGGGGCGTTTGGTGCTGGCTGATGTGCTCTGGTATGCGCAGGAACGGTTCAACCCTTCGGCCGTGATCGACCTTGCCACACTGACCGGCGCGATCATCATTGCGCTGGGGCATGAGAAGGCAGGCGTTTTTGCCAATGATGACGCGCTGGCCAATGCATTCCTGAAAGCGGCTTCGGATGTGGGCGAAGGCGCATGGCGCATGCCGCTGGACCCGGACTATGACGCGCTGATCAAGTCACGCATTGCCGATATCAAGAATACTGGCGGACGCCCTGCCGGCTCGATCACGGCGGCGCAATTCCTGCAATGTTTCATCAAACCCGGCACGCCCTGGATGCATCTGGATATCGCGGGTGTGGCCCTGACCAAGTCTGACAGCGCGCATGCGCCCAAGGGGGCTTCGGGCTGGGGGGTGCTGGCGCTTGACGCGCTGATCCGGGCGCGGTTCGAGGAAGCGTGAGTCGCATGGGCAAGGCCATGTTCTACCACCTGACCCATAGCACGCTGGAAGCGACCGCACGCACGCTGCTGTTGCGCGCGCTGGATCAGGGGTGGCGGGTGGCCTTGCGCGGGCGGGACCCTGCGGTTCTGGAGCGGCTGGATATGGCGCTGTGGACCGATGACAAGGCCGGGTTTCTGCCGCATGGTCTGGCTGGTGGGCCGCATGACGCGGATCAGCCGGTTTTGCTGACGACGGAAGATCACGCCCCGAACGGTGCCTGCTGCGTCATGGCGGTGGACCGCGCGCCGATCACGCCCGGCGAGGTCGCGGGGCTGGAACGGTTGTGGGTGCTGTTTGACGGGCAAGATGAAACTGCGGTCCAGAACGCGCGCGGCGATTGGAAAGCCATGACGACAGCCGGGGTTCTGGCGGAATACTGGTCCGAAGAGGGCGGACGTTGGGAAAAGAAAGCCCAATCCGGCAGTTGAGCGCGCGCAGCGCTGCACAGCCCCTGTGTCGGCATGGGGAATAGCCAGTCGGGGCGCATGTCGCCTATGTCGGGTCCAGTTTGAACAAAAGGACTGCTGACATGACAAACACTTCGCTTCTTCTGGTCGCGCGTATCCTGCTCGGCCTGCTTTTCGTCGTTGCAGGCTTCGGCAAGCTTGGCAATGTGGACGGTTTCGGGGCTTATATGGCGTCGGGCGGTGTTCCGGCCATTCTGGCCTGGCCGGTGGTACTGTTTGAAATCCTCGGGGGCCTTGCCCTGATCGCGGGCTTTCAGACCCGTATCGCAGCACTGGCACTCGCGGCATTCTGTGTGCTCTCTGGCCTGCTTTATCACTTCGACCCGGCGGACCAGATGCAGATGACCAATCTTCTGAAAAACCTTGGTCTTGCAGGGGGGTATCTGGCGCTCTTCGTCACTGGCCCAGGTGCCTGGTCGCTGGATGCGAAACTTGGCCGCAACAGCGCAGCTTTCGCATGAAGCCCAAAAAGGGCGGGTTCATCCCCGCCCTTTTGCATGCCTGATACCGGTGTTGCGCTTTAGCCCGTAATCCCCCGCGCCGCGCGCACCAGATCAAGGATCTTTTTCGCGGCCTCGGGGATGTTGGTGCCGGGACCAAAGATCGCCTTCACCCCGGCATCATAGAGATAGGCGTAATCCTGCTGCGGGATCACGCCACCGCAGATCACCAGAATATCCTCGGCCCCTGCGGCTTTCAGTTCCTGCACCAGTTGCGGTGCAAGTGTCTTGTGCCCTGCGGCTTGTGACGAGATGCCGATGATATGCACATCATTGTCGATGGCGTCCTGTGCGGCTTCGGCGGGGGTCTGGAAGAGCGGCCCCACATCCACGTCAAAGCCGATATCGGCGAATGCCGTCGCAATCACCTTCGCGCCCCGGTCATGCCCGTCCTGCCCCATTTTCACGACCAGCATGCGCGGGCGACGGCCTTCTTCTTCGGCGAACCGCTCCACATCGGCCTGAATGGCTGCGAAACCGTCATCGCCCTCATAGGCAGCCCCATAGACCCCGGCCAATGTCTTGACCTCGGCGCGGTGGCGGCCAAAGATTTTCTCCATCGCCATGCTGATCTCTCCGACTGAGGCCCGTGCACGGGCGGCTTCGACTGCAGCTTCCAGAAGGTTCCCGCCTTCCTCGGCGCGGCGTGTCAGTTCCGCCAAGGCGGCATCGCAGGCGCTCTGGTCGCGGATTGCGCGCATCTTTTCCAGCCGGGCGATCTGGCTGTCGCGCACTTTCATGTTGTCGATATCGAGAATGTCGATCGGGTCTTCCTTGTCCTTGCGATACTTGTTGACCCCGACGATCACTTCCTCGCCCCGGTCGATCATCGCCTGACGCCGCGCGGCGGTTTCTTCAATCCGCAGCTTGGGCATGCCGGAGGCCACGGCCTTGGTCATGCCGCCCATTTCCTCGACCTCTTCCATCAAGGCCCAGGCTGCTTCGGCCAGATCATGGGTCAGCTTCTCGATGTAATAGCTGCCCGCCAGCGGATCGACGACCTTGGTGACACCGGTTTCTTCCTGAAGCACAAGCTGCGTGTTGCGCGCGATCCGGGCGCTGAACTCGGTCGGGAGCGCAATCGCCTCATCGAGCGCATTGGTGTGCAGCGATTGCGTGCCGCCCAGGACTGCCGACATGGCCTCATAGGCAGTGCGGATCACGTTATTATAGGGGTCTTGCTCCTGCAAGCTGACTCCGGATGTCTGGCAATGCGTGCGCAGCATGCTCGATTTCGGGTCATTGGGCTGGAATTCCTCCATCACCCGCGACCACAAGAGGCGCGCGGCGCGCAGCTTGGCGATTTCCATGAAGAAATTGGTGCCAATCGCAAAGAAGAAGGACAATCGCCCCGCGAAATGGTCGACATCCATGCCGCGCGCAATCGCGGTGCGCACATATTCGCGCCCATCGGCCAGGGTGAAGCCCAGCTCCTGCACCAGATTGGCGCCCGCTTCCTGCATGTGATAGCCGGAAATCGAGATCGAGTTGAATTTCGGCATCTCGGCCGAGGTGTATTCGATGATATCAGCGATGATCCGCATCGACGGCTCGGGCGGGAAGATGTAGGTGTTGCGGACCATGAATTCCTTCAGAATGTCATTCTGAATGGTCCCGGAGAGAAGCTTGCGCTCCACCCCCTGCTCTTCGCCCGTCACGATGAAATTCGCCAGAATCGGAATCACCGCGCCGTTCATCGTCATCGAGACCGAGACTTTCTCAAGCGGGATCCCGTCAAAGAGGATCTTCATGTCCTCGACTGAGTCAATCGCCACACCGGCCTTGCCCACATCGCCTTCGACGCGCGGATGGTCGCTGTCATAGCCGCGATGAGTCGCGAGATCGAAGGCGACGGACACGCCCTGCTGACCCGCCGCCAGCGCCTTGCGATAGAAGGCGTTCGATTCCTCGGCGGTGGAAAACCCCGCATATTGCCGGATCGTCCAGGGACGGCCTGCATACATCGTGGCCTTCACACCGCGGGTATAGGGGGCCTCGCCGGGGATGTTGCCCAGATGCGGCAGGTCTTTGGTATCGGCCTCGGTATAGAGCGGCTGAACGGGAATGCCTTCAAGCGTGTTCCAGGTCAGGCTTTCCAGAGGGCGATTGCGCAACTCTTTTGTGGCAAGGGCGGCCCAACGGGATTTGGGATCGCTCATGGCTGGTCCTTTCTGTCGTCAATTCGCGGCAAATGAATGCCCGCTCTGGTGTTTTCCGGAAAACCGCGCCTATATAAGACCCATGCAGGAGGACACATGAAACTGGTCTGGACGCTTGTTTTCGCACTGATTTTCCCGCTCACCCTCGGCGCGACCGAAGGGGTGGAGCAGGATGCGACCGAGATGGCCGCAGAAGAGATTGCCCCTAACCCCGATGAGGAACTCCTGTTCCTCGACGCGCGCGAGATCGATGTGCGCGACTTCATCTGGACGCGGCGGTTGATCGTGGTCATGGCCGACACGCCCGATGATCCGCAATTCACCCGGCAACTGGACGCATTGCGCGAGCGGGACATGGAGTTTGTCGCCCGCGATGCGGTCGTGATTTTCGATGCCCATCCTGCCGACCGCAGCCCGCTGCGGCAAGTGCTGCGCCCGCGTGGTTTCATGACCGCGATCATCGACAAGGATGGCGAGGTCAAGGCCCGCCGCCCCGCCGTGCGCTCGGGACGCGAATTGATGGCGGTGATCGACCGGTTTCCGACACGGCGGCAGGAAATGCTGGAACGGCTGCCCTCGGGGCGCTGACCTGCAATTTCCAGATTGCGGCTGACGCCAGATTTATCTTTCAGGGGGCTGCCGCCCCCACCAGCCCCAAGGGGCAGGTTCCCCCGCGAGTATTTGGGGCAAGATGAAACTGTCATTGGTAATATCCGATCTTCTCGGCATAGCCGGACATCAGCCACCAACCGGGTCCGAAGACACCGGCGAGCCAGAAGACAAAGGCGGTGCCGGGATCGAGCAGACCCAGCCAGACCACGCCTGCCATGATCGCGCCCACGCCGTAAACCAGCCCGCCACCGACGGCAACGAATTCCAGCCCCAATCGGATGCGGCTGAGAAGCGGGAAAAGGCCGTGGAAAAGCGCCATTCCACCGAGCGGAGGCAGGAGCAAAAGCACCAGATAGCCGTCGCGCACGCCCTCGATCAGTTGTGTCAGGATGACCCAGGCCAGCACCAGCCCTGCGAAGAAGCACAGGAAATAGGTCGCGAACAGACGCAGGGGCGTGCGTTTCATCATTCGAACTCCATGATCACATCATCCACCGCCAGCGAGGCGCCGGGAGCGGCGTTGATCCTGGTCACGCGCCCCTTGCGTTCGGCGCGCAGGATGTTTTCCATCTTCATGGCTTCGACTGTCGCCAGCGCCTGCCCCTCGAACACTTCCTGCCCTTCCTCGACCGCAATGGAGACGACCATGCCCGGCATCGGGCAGAGCAGAAGTTTCGACGTGTCGGGCGGCATTTTCTCGGGCATGAGCTGCGCGAGTTCTGCCTGACGGGGAGCGAACACATGCACTTTCAGATCCGCCCCGCGCAAGCGGATACGGTAGCCCCCCGGCAGTTTACCGACCTTCATGACCAGCGGCGTGCCATTCACCATCAACCGCGCGAGCGGCTGGCCGGGCTGCCAGTCCGAAGTGATCCGGTATGCTTGCCCCTCCAGTGTCACACTGGCCCCTTCGCGGTCGGCCTGGATTGTCCCGCTCAGGCTTTGGCCCGCGATCATCACCACCCAATCGGTACCGACAACGCGCTCATGATTGTCCATCCGTCCCGAGACGCGCGCGCGGCGGATTTCAGCGACGCGGTTCATCGCACAGGCCGCAGCGGCCACGCGGTGGATCAGATCACCGTCGAGCGTCGCACCTTCGAAACCGTCGGGATATTCCTCGGCGATGAAGGCTGTCGTGATCTCGCCCGAGACAAAGCGCGGATGGTCCATGACCGCTGAGAGGAAGGGCAGATTATGGCCGATCCCTTCCAGTTCGAACTCATCGAGCGCGAGGCGCATTTCCTCGATCGCCTGCCCGCGCGTGGGCGCCCAGGTGCAGAGTTTCGCGATCATCGGGTCATAATACATGCTGATCTCGCCGCCCTCATAGACGCCGGTATCGTTGCGCACGGCGCGTGCGGTTTCCGCCACTTCCGCAGGTGGGCGGTAGCGGGTCAGACGGCCAATCGAGGGAAGGAAGTTGCGGTAAGGATCTTCGGCATAGAGGCGGCTTTCCATCGCCCAGCCGTTGATCTTCAGGTCAGACTGCGCGAAGGGCAGTTTTTGTCCTGCCGCCACGCGGATCATCTGCTCGACCAGATCGACGCCGGTGATCAGTTCCGTGACCGGGTGTTCCACCTGCAAGCGGGTGTTCATTTCAAGGAAGTAGAAATTACGCGCGCCGTCTACGATGAACTCGACCGTGCCCGCCGAGGTGTAGCCCACCGCCTGCGCCAAGGCGCAAGCCTGCTCGCCCATCGCCTTGCGGGTCGCCTCATCCAGAAACGGCGAGGGCGCTTCCTCGATCACCTTCTGGTTGCGGCGCTGGATCGAGCATTCGCGCTCGTGCAGATAGACGCAATTGCCGTGCGCGTCGGCCAGCACCTGAATTTCGATATGGCGCGGCTGGGTCACGAATTTCTCGATGAAAATCCGGTCATCGCCGAAACTGGACGCCGCCTCGTTCTTCGAAGACTGGAAACCCTCGCGCGCTTCCTCGTCATTCCAGGCGATCCGCATGCCCTTGCCACCGCCCCCGGCGCTGGCCTTGATCATCACCGGATAGCCGATCTCGTTCGAGATCTTCACCGCTTCATCCGCATCGGCGATCAGGCCCATATAGCCCGGAACCGTGCTGACCCCGGCTTCCTGCGCCAGTTTCTTCGAGGTGATCTTGTCGCCCATCGCCTCGATGGCCCCGGCGGGCGGGCCGATGAAGGCCACGCCTTCCGCGGCCAGCGCCTCGGCGAATTTCATGTTCTCGGAGAGAAACCCATAGCCCGGATGCACCGCTTCCGCGCCGGTCTGGCGGATCGCGTCCATGATCTTGTCAATCACGATATAGGATTGGTTCGCGGGCGGCGGGCCGATATGGACGGCTTCATCGGCCATCTTGACATGCAGCGCATTTCGGTCGGCGTCCGAATAGACCGCGACGGTCTTGATCCCCATCTTGCGGGCGGTCTTGATCACGCGGCAGGCAATTTCTCCGCGGTTGGCGATCAGGATTTTCGAGAACATACTGGCTCCTCTCCAGGACAGGTCGGGGACTGAGTGCTCAGTCTTCCCATGTATCAAAGGCAAATTCGGACGATCCGTCGAAAAGCTGCGGGAAACTGGCCTCTGCCGCGCGCATGTCGACGCGCAGAAGCTGATCATAGCTGACAGGATCAAAGGGGTCGGACGCCGAGACCACTTCGCGCCCCAGAAGCCAGGACAGGCGGCCTGCGTCGAGATTGCCGCGCTCGAAGGGTGCGTCCCCGAAATGCGCGATCAGCGCGCCGAGGAAAGCCTCGTCGGCACGCCGGTCGATGGTCTTGCGGTCCGCAAAGCGTTTGCGCGGCTGCAAGGGTGTCACGCCCTTGGGGTTGGCGCGGCGGATGGTAAACTGGAAATCTGTGCTGGGCAGACGCCCCGGAAAACCGCGATGTTTCAGCATGGGCGCCCCTCCGAGCGGGGCGCCGCTGTCGCGTCTGCCGCATCAGGCCGGGAAACCAGGCCTGCGCGTGTTTCAGCGATACTTGCCTTTGCCTGCGACGGGCTCAACCATGATCGGTTGCGCCATGACAGGCTCGGGTGCGGGGGCCTTGCGGGCACAGGCCGAGAGCGCGAGGGTTGCGCCGACGGCAAGCATGATAGTGATCTTTGACATGAAAAACTCCTGTTGACGGGTTCGACCGAAGCCCTGACAGGCAAAACCAGCCAGTAACGTGCCGAAGCGCGGCGGTGAACACAGCGCCGAGTCCGAAGGCTAGCGGAAGCCGGGCGAGCTGACCACAGGAAATTTTCAAAGCATGCAAAAAACAGCCCTGACGCTGCGCGCCGAGCTGGCATGCGGATAATTGCGCGGGTTGGGGCAGAGCGAAGGCCCTGCCCCGAAAACCAGTTAGTGGTATTTGCCTTTGCTCGATGCCGGCTCGACATAGATCGGCGCGCCAATCGGTTCGAAGGTCGGCTCGGGAGCCTTCCGTGCGCAGGTGGCCGGGATGAGGGACACCAGGAACGCGGACACAAGAGCGAGTTTCGCCATAATATTCTCCTGCTCGTATTGCCTGAGCGCAGTGTTTTGGTTTCACGCGCCCTTTGTTTTTCACATATATGCGCCAGAACGGACGCATACTGGCGCATCATATCGGGTTTGCAGAATCCTGACCACGAAAAACTTATCATGCCATCGGCTTGTGGCGCGCTTGCATCATCTTGCCTGCTGTGGATCGGGTCACTCATGATAGTCTCCAAGGTCAAGCTCACATCCGTCCATGCCGAAGCTGAACCATTCGAAAAGCTGGAAGGACGCAGCGTCGACCGTGCCAAAGTCAACCTCGCGATCCATCAGTGTCACGACGACCCCTGTCCAGCCATCATCGCGCGGATCCACATCCGCCGCGAAAAGCCCCGAGACCTGCGTTTCGCACAGCCAGTGCATGTCGTCGAAAACCCTTTGCGCGTCGCCAGCATAGAGGCTTTGCGGCTCGCGCAGACGCTCTACGACGAAGCGCAGGCGAATCACGGATTCGTCTTCGTCCCAGATTACGGGCAGCGGAACCGCCTGCTCGCCTGATGGCAGGATCAGCGCAGAGGACGCCATCGCGGGTGCGAAGGCGGCCATGCCTGTTGCGATGATCAGAGGCGCGGCACGCATGGCCAATCCTTACAGAGGGATGTTGTCGTGTTTCTTCCACGGCGTGTGCAAGGCCTTGTTGCGCAGCGCTGCGAAAGCACGCGCAACACGCTTGCGGGTCGATTGCGGCATGATCACTTCGTCGATGAAGCCTTTTTCCGCTGCGACAAAGGGATTGGCGAAGCGCTCTTCATATTCGTTGATCCGGGCGGCGGTCTTTTCCGCATCGCCCAGTTCCGAGCGATAGAGGATTTCGACAGCCCCTTTGGACCCCATCACCGCGATCTCGGCAGTGGGCCAGGCATAGTTGAAATCCGCGCCCATATGCTTGGACGCCATCACCACATAGGCCCCGCCATAGGCTTTGCGGGTGATCACGGTCACTTTTGGCACTGTGGCCTCTCCGTAAGCATAGAGCAGTTTCGCACCATGCTTGATCACACCCGCATATTCCTGCCCGACACCGGGCAGGAAGCCCGGCACATCGACCAGTGTCAGGATCGGGATTTCGAACGCATCGCAAAAGCGCACGAAGCGGGCGGCCTTGCGTGAGCTGTCAATGTCCAGACAGCCCGCCAGAACCATCGGCTGGTTGGCGACGACACCGACAGTGCGCCCTTCCAGACGGATGAAGCCGGTGATGATATTCTTCGCGTAATCGGCTTGGATCTCGTAGAAATCGCCCTCATCGGCGATTTTCAGGATCAGCTCCTTCATATCATAGGGCGTATTGGGATTGTCGGGGATCAGTGTGTCGAGGCTGGTCTCGATCCGTGCCGGATCATCGAAGAAGGGCCGCACGGGCGGTTTCTCGCGATTGTTCAGCGGCAGGAAATCGATCAGGCGGCGCACTTCGATCATCGCCTCTACGTCATTTTCAAACGCCCCGTCCGCAACCGAGGATTTACGCGTATGCGTGCTGGCGCCGCCCAGTTCCTCGGCGGTCACGACCTCATTCGTCACGGTTTTCACCACATCGGGGCCGGTGACGAACATGTAAGAGCTGTCTTTCACCATGAAGATGAAATCGGTCATCGCCGGGCTATAGACTGCACCGCCCGCACAGGGCCCCATGATGACGCTGATTTGCGGGATCACGCCAGAAGCCCGGATATTGCGGTCGAACACGTCGCCATAGGCGGCCAGCGAGGCCACCCCTTCCTGAATGCGCGCGCCGCCCGAGTCGTTCAGCCCGATGACAGGTGCGCCATTCTGCAACGCCATATCCATGATCTTGCAGATTTTCTTGCCGTGGGTTTCGGAAACCGATCCGCCCATGACGGTGAAATCCTGCGCAAAGACATAGACCTGACGGCCGTTCACAGTGCCCCAGCCGGTCACGACCCCGTCGCCTGCGGGCCGCTCGGCCTGCATGCCGAAATCGACGCAGCGATGCGCCACGAACATATCAAACTCTTCGAAGCTGCCCTCATCCAGCAGCAATTCGATTCGCTCGCGGGCTGTGAGCTTGCCCTTCGCGTGCTGCGCTGCAACGCGGCGCTCACCCCCGCCCATGCGGGCCGTCTTACGCCGATCATCGAGTTGTTGCAGGATATCTTTCATACGCGCCCCTCCGCACCGCAGCCGAATTTCGCGGGACCATACGCGGGACGGGGTTAGGGCGAAAGGAAAATGAAGAAAATTTGCAAACACAGCAACACTTCGCGTCGCTAATTTGCAAAGTCAACCGGGCTTGCCATTGGCGAGGGTTTCCGCATTAGTGAACACGTTCAATTCCTTGGCGCAACAGTGAGTCGTCCATGCCTGTTCCCGTCACCACGATCCTGCTTCTGACCATCTCGAATGTCTTCATGACCTTCGCGTGGTACGGGCATCTGAAGTTCAAATCTGCGCCGCTGCTGACAGTGATCTTCATTGCATGGGGCATTGCGCTGTTCGAGTATATGTTCCAGGTGCCCGCCAACCGGATCGGGCATGGCTATTTCAGTGCAGCGGAACTCAAGACCATTCAGGAAGTGCTGACGCTGTCGATCTTCGCGATCTTCTCGGTCTGGTATCTGAAAGAGCCCCTGCACTGGAACCACCTTGTAGGCTTTGCCTTCATCGCACTTGGTGCCTTTTTCATCTTCCACAAATGGGGGCCCACATGAGCACTGCACCTGCCCGGTTTCTGGACCCGACGACGGCCCCGCATGTGATGACGCTTGTCGCGCAGGCGTCCATTGCGGCGCTGGCGATGAATGTCTTCCTGCCTTCGCTGCCGACCATGACGGCCTATTTCGACACCGATTATGCCGTGATGCAGCTTTCGGTGTCGCTGTATCTGCTGGTCAATGCGGTGCTTCAGCTTTTCGTCGGGGCCATTTCCGACCGATATGGCCGCAGACCCGTGATGATCGTGGCGCTGATCGGGTTCATTCTCGCCACGATCGGGACTTTGCTGGCAACCTCTGCACTGGTATTCCTGCTGTTTCGCATGGGGCAAGCGGTCGTCGTGACCGCGATGGTCGTCAGCCGCGCGTCGATCCGCGATGTCCTGGACGAGGCGCAATCGGCCTCGCGCATCGGCTATGTCACCATGGGCATGGCCATCGTGCCGATGATCGCGCCCGCCATCGGCGGGCTGCTGGACGAGATTTTCGGCTGGCGCGGCAGTTTCGGGCTGATGCTGCTGGCCGGGATCGCGGTACTGGCGCTGACATGGCGCGACATGGGCGAGACAAAACTCGTGCGGTCCTCGAGCATGTTCGGGGTGGTGCGGGAATTGCCCGAACTGATGCGCGCGCGGCGGTTCTGGGGCTATTGCGGGACGGCGACGCTCGCCTCTGGCGCGTTCTTTGCCTATCTGGGCGGCGCGCCTTTCGTGGGGGCGACCGTTTTCGGCATGTCACCTGCGCAACTTGGTCTGTTCTTCGGGGCACCCGCCGTGGGCTATGCGCTGGGGAATTTTCTGTCGGGGCGCTATGCGGGCCATATCGGGATCAACCGGATGATCCTGCTGGGCTGCACTGTTGCCTTTGGCGGGATGCTGGCGCTGCTGGTGCTCTCGTTGCTGCTGCCGCTAAGTCCGGTCCTGTTCTTCGGGCTGTTTGTGACCGTCGGCCTGGGCAACGGAATGCTTCTACCTTCGGCGACGTCGGGGATGATGTCGGTACGCCCGCATCTGGCGGGAACGGCCAGCGGCATCGGGGGCGCGATCATGATCGGCGGGGGCGCGGCGCTTTCGGCATTGGCCGGTGCGGTCCTGACACCGGAATCGGGCGCTGACCCGTTGATCTGGGTGATGGTCACGACAACCGGTCTGGGGTTTCTGCCGCTTCTCTATGTGATGCGGCGCGAATCGCAGATTTCTTCTTGACCGGCGTACATGACTTTGCAAACCCTACCCAGCAAAGCCTGCTAATCCGACCGAGGTGCCATGCCGCCGCAAAAACTCTATGCTGGTGCGAAACTGCGCGAAACGCGCAGTCATCTGGCCCTGACGCAAAAGGATTTCGCCGCCCGGCTGGGCGTGTCCCTGCCCTATCTCAACCAGATGGAGAACAATAACCGCCCGCTTTCGACGGCTGTGGTTCTGGCGCTCGCGCGCGAATTCGGGATGGATGTGACCAAACTCTCGGCCGGGGACAGCGAAAGGCTGGTGTCCGATCTGCGCGAAGCCTTTGCCGATCCGCTTTTTGTCAAGACCACCCCGGCCCTGCCCGATCTGCGGCTGGTGGGGGCCAATGCGCCGGGATTTGCGCGCGCCTTTCTTGACCTGCATCGCGCCTACAGGCAGGCGCAGGAACAGCTTGCCTCGCTCGATGAGGCACTGGGGCGCGAGGATACCACGCTGCGCCTGTCGCCCTGGGAGGAAGTGCGCGATTTCTTCCATTATTGCGACAATTACATTGATGCCGTGGACCGCGCCGCGGAACATTTCGCGGCCAGCGGGCGCGACCCGATGCAGCTTGCTAGTGAGGCATTGGCCCGGCGCAAGATCACGCTGCGCCTGACCAATACCCGCGCCCTGCGCCATCTGGACGCGGACACCGGCACGCTGGAGATCTCGGCCAAAGCCACGCGCGCGACCCAGATTTTTCAGGTGCTGCATCAGGTCGCGCTGATCACGCAGGCCGATCTGCTGGACGCCACGCTGGATCTGGCCCGCTTCCAGTCGGATGAGGCGCGCGCCATCGCCAAGATCGGCCTTGCCAATTACTTCGCGGGTGCAGCCCTGATGCCCTATCGCCGCTTTCAGGATGCCGCCATCGCCACGCGGCATGATCTGGAAACGCTGGCCGATCAGTTCGGCGCGTCCATCGAGCAGGTGGCGCATCGTCTGTCGACGCTGCAACGCCCCGGCGCGAAGGGCGTGCCGTTCTTCTTCGTGCGCATTGATCATGCGGGCACGATCACCAAACGCCATTCCGCCACGCGGTTGCAATTCGCGCGTTTTGGTGGGGCCTGTCCACTCTGGAACGTGCATCAGGCGTTCGAAACGCCGGGCCGTTTTCTGCGCCAGCTTGCCGAGACCCCGGACGGGATGCGCTATTTCTGCCTCGCGCTGGCCGTGACGAAGGGCGGCGGCGCATTTCATGCGCCTGTGCGGCGCTACGCGATCTGTCTGGGCTGCGAGGTCGATCATGCAAGCCGTCTGGTCTATGCCGATGGTATGGATATCAGCCGCACAGCTGCCTTCGACCCGATCGGGATTTCCTGCCGGATCTGCGAGCGCGACAATTGCCACCAGCGCTCGGTTCCGCCACTGGAGCGGCGGTTGCGCATCGATCACGACCGGCGCGAATTGCTGCCATACCGGATTGAGTGATCCCCGGCCCTGACCCGCGACAATCCGTCATGCTGCAGCGCAGCATGAAAACCGGTAGGGGGTGCGCATCTTTTGTCCCGGAGGAGTTCCCATGACCACTGCAACCGCCACCCCCGCACCCGCCCCTCTGCCCAAAGCCCTTGCGAACGAGCCTTGGGGCTTGTGGGCAACTGTGCTGTTCGTGATTGCCACGCTGATCACATCGGTTCTGACCTTCGGCGTTGCGGGGCTTGTCATGGTCATGGTGCCGGCAGCACTGGGGATGCTGGCATTGCTGAGCCTGATCGTCTTCGGTTAAGCCGCAAGCCGCGCGCAGTCGGGGCTTTTAGCCAACTGCGCGCATCTGCCGCGCGACACTCTGCCATCCTGTCTGGCCCGGTCCGATATCATACATCCTGCGCACACCTAAATGACAGGACATGAGATGACCGCAACATTTGATGCCGACACGCCGCGCGCGACACGCCACGCCTGGAGAGAATCCGAGGAGCCTTGGCCAATCTGGGCGGCAATTCTGGTATTCCTCAATATTCTTGTGATTTCGGCCAAGGTCTGGGGACTTGCCGGACTGGTGGCTGTGATGGTGCCCGCCGCCCTTGGAATGCTCGTTGTGCTGCTCTTGATCGTCAAGGGCTAGTCAGCTTGCCGCATTGCGCCCCTTGCCTGCCGCGCTATGATCTGTGGCAGGTAACATCGGGGGCAAGCCATGCGCGCGCAATTCGACATCGTGATCTCTGGCGGCGGCATTGCAGGCATGACCGCCGCTGCCGCTTTTGGCAGCGCGGGTTATCGCACGCTCTGCGTGGACCCCGCCCCGCCCGTCATCGCCGAGGCTGATCCCGGCTCTGACCTGCGCAGCACGGCCTTTCTGCACCCATCAGTCAAGGTTCTGGAGCAGGCCGGGCTTTGGGAGCGCTTCAGCGCCCATGCCATGCCCTTGCAAGTGATGCGCATTGTCGATGCGGGCGGCGAGACCCCTGAACCGCGCGTCAGCCATGATTTCGATGCTGCCGATATCTCTGACCAGCCCTTTGGCTGGAACCTGCCCAACTGGCTTTTGCGCCGCGAGATTGCGGCACGGCTTGCCGAATTGCCCGATGTGACCTTCCGCCCAGGCATCGCCACCACCCGCCTGACCACACGCGAAAGCGCCGCCCTTGTGGGCCTGTCGGATGGCACCACTGTCGAGGCAAAACTTCTGGTCGCCGCAGACGGACGCAATTCGCCCATGCGGCAGACTTTGGGCATCGGAGTGCGCACCACGCGTTTCGGGCAGAAGGCGCTGGCCTTCGCGGTCACGCATCCGGTCCCGCATGAGAATGTCTCGACCGAGATTCACCGCTCGGGCGGCCCTTTCACCTTTGTTCCCCTGCCTGACCGGGATGGTCAGCCCTGTTCCGCGATTGTCTGGATGGAAACCGGACCCGAGGTCGCGCGGCTGAGCGCCCTGCCTGTGCCAGAGTTCGAGGCCGAGATGAACGCGCGCTCCTGCGGGCTGTTCGGGCCTTTGAAGCTCGCGTCGCGACTGACGGTCTGGCCTATCATCAGCCAGATTGCCGAGCGCTTTTATGGTGAGCGTACGGCGTTGATGGCAGAAGCCGCGCATGTCGTGCCCCCCATCGGGGCGCAGGGGCTGAACATGTCGCTCGCCGATCTGACCGCGCTGATGGAGCTCGCAACCCCCGAAACGCTGGGCACGCCACCGATGCTCGCGGCCTATCAGCGCAGGCGCTACCCGGATGTGGCCTTGCGTGTGGCGGGTGTGGGGATGTTGAACCGCGCCTCGATGATCCATGCCCAGCCCTTGCGCGATGCGCGCGCGAAATTGCTCGACATGATGTATTCCGCAGCCCCCATGCGCCGCGCCCTGATGCAGATGGGCATTGGCGTGCGCTGAGCAGGCTTGCCCTTTCGCACGTCCCGGCGCAGTCTCGCACCGGACCTGATTGCGGAGGGGGAAGATGCAGAAAACCGCCATCATCACAGGGGCAGGTAGCGGGATTGGCCGCGCGGTCGCGCTGGAGTTTGCAGCACAAGGTTGGGCCGTGACCCTTGCCGGACGCCGCACCGATCCCCTGCGCGAGACCGCAGCCAAAGCAGAGGGTCCAACTCTGGTTGTGCCGACCGATGTGACAGACCCGCAAGCTGTGGACAGCTTGTTCCGCGCCGTCACGGAAAAATGGGGCCGGGTGGATCTGCTGTTCAACAATGCGGGTATCTTCCCGCCTGCGCTGCCGCTAGAGGATATGCCCCCTGCCACCTGGCGCGAGGTTGTCGATGTGAACCTCAACGGTATGTTCTACTGCCTGCAATCGGCGTTTCGCGTAATGAAGGCGCAGTCGCCCAAGGGCGGGCGGATCATCAATAACGGCTCGATCTCGGCGCAGGTGCCCCGGCCCAATTCCGCCCCCTATACCGCCACGAAACATGCGATCACCGGGTTGACCAAGGCCGCTGCCCTTGAGGGGCGCGGCCATCGGATCGCGGTCGGTCAGGTCGATATCGGCAATGCCGCGACCGAATTGCTGGCCAATATGCCTGCGGCAGCGAAAGGGGATGCCGAACCGCTGATGGATGTGGCCCATGTCGCCCGGATGGTCGCGCAGATGGCCGCGCTGCCGCTGGAGGCAAATGTGCTGTTCACGACAATCATGGCAACCGATATGCGCTTTGTCGGACGCGGCTGAACGAAAGGCTTGACAGTCAGGCATTGGCGCTTAATTTAGAATTATTCTAATTTGGTGCCACATGTCTGATCCGACTGTCCTTCTGGTTTTCATTGCAGCCGCCATCACGGCGCTGGCCACGGGGCTGGGGGCGCTTCCGCTGCTGGCCATGCGCAATGTGACCCCGCGCACGCTTGCGATGGGCAATGCGGTTGCGGCCGGGCTGATGCTCGCCGCAACCTTCCAGCTTGTGCTGGAGGGGTTCGAGATCTCGCAACCGCGCACGCTTCTGGGTCTGATGCTGGGCCTTGGCGGGATCTGGCTGGCGCATCGATGGCTCAATGGCCGCTCTGATGTCAGCATTGCCGATACCAAAGGCGCGGATGCCCTGAAGATCCTGCTGATCATGGGGGTTATGACCGCGCATTCCGCCGCCGAAGGCGTTGGCGTCGGCGTGGCCTATGGCGGCGGGTCAGAGTTGGGGAATTTCATCACTGTGGCGATTGCACTGCATAATGTGCCCGAAGGTCTGGCGATTGCGCTGATCATGGTCCCGCGCGGCGCCTCGGTCGCCAAGGCGGGCTGGTGGGCGATCCTGTCTTCGCTGCCGCAACCGCTGCTGGCGGTCCCGGCCTTCCTGTTCGTGCTGTGGTTCGCGCCGGTCCTGCCTGTGGGGCTGGGACTGGCGGCAGGCGCGATGCTGTGGATGATCTTCTCGGAATTGCTACCCGAAGCGGGCGCAGAGGTCGATCATTCCTTGCTGGGGGTGATCGTGACACTTGCCTTCACAGTGATGATGGCGCTGACACTGGTTCTGGGCTGATCCCACTTGCCCCGCCGCAGCCCCTGCCCCATATCTTGACCATGATGAAACTGCTCCCTTTCCTTCTGATCCTCGGCTACGGGCTGGTCATGTATCTCTTCTCCGCCTGGCGCACGTCGCGCGAGCTGGATGAGCGCTCGACACCGCTTGCGGATGCCAGGCTGAAATCCCTGACCGAGCGCATGGCACAGGCCATCGGCATAGACCGGGTGATGGTGCATATCTATGAAATCGAGCCGGTCAACGGACTGGCTGCGCCCGATGGGCGCATTTTCATCACCCGCGGATTTTACAACAAGTATCGCGCTGGCGAAGTCTCCGCCGAAGAAATGGCCAGCGTCATCGCGCATGAGCTGGGCCATGTGGCGCTTGGGCATACCCGCAAGCGGATGGTGGATTTTTCCGGCACCAATGCGATCCGCATGGCGCTGGCCACGATCTTCAACCGTTTCCTGCCGGGTCTGGGCGTCATCCTTGCCAATTTCCTGACGACGCTGCTGATGGCGCGGCTGTCGCGCGATGATGAATATGAGGCCGATGCCTATGCCTCTGCCCTGCTGGTCAAGGCCGGTATCGGTGTCGAGCCGCAGAAATCGCTGTTTCGCAAGCTCGAAGGGCTGGTCGGCATGGGCGGCGGCGCACCCGCCTGGATGCTGAGCCACCCGAAAAGTGAAGAGCGGATCCGCGCGATTGAAGAGAATGAGGCGCGCTGGAAACTCTCGCCGGATGCGTGACTCGTAGGGTGCGTGCTGAGCACGCACCCTACCTCAGACCACGACCGCAGCGCCTTCGGTCGAATCCCCCACATGCGCGCGGAACGCCGCGAACAACTCGCGCCCGATGCCGAAGTCATTGGCGCTCAGATCGGCTGTCACCGCCTCACGCGCAGCAAAACCCTCTTCCAGCACATCCAGCCGCCCAGCGACTGCATCAAGCCGCACCAGATCGCCGTCGCGCAGTTTTGCCAGCGGACCACCCTTCGCGGCCTCGGGCGCCACATGGATCGCCGCAGGTACTTTGCCCGAGGCCCCCGACATGCGCCCATCCGTCACCAGCGCGACCTTCAACCCGCGATCCTGTAACACGGCCAGAATTGGCGTCAGCGAGTGCAGTTCCGGCATGCCGTTGGCCGCTGGTCCCTGAAAGCGGACGACAACGATCGTATCCTCGGTAATCTCGCCCGCCTGAAACGCCGCCTTGACGCTGCCCTGATCGTGGAACACCCGTGCGCGGGCCTCGATCACATGGCGCGAGGGGTCCACCGCAGAGGTCTTGATCACCCCCTGCCCCAGATTGCCCGCAAGCTGGCGCAGCCCGCCTGTCACCTGGAACGGGTCGCGCGCAGGCCGCAGGATACGGTCATTCAGGCTTTCCCCCGCGCCATCTTCCCAGACCAGCACCCCGTCTTTCAGCTTCGGTTCCTGCGCATAGCGCTTCAGCCCGTCGCCCGCGATGGTGCAGACGTCATCATGCAAGAGCCCCGCATCGAGCAGTTCCCCGATCATATAGCCCAAGCCCCCGGCGGCATGGAAATGGTTCACATCGGCCAGACCGTTGGGATAGACCTTGGCCATCAGCGGCACGAGTTCCGAGATATCGGCAAAATCTTCGAGTGTCAGTTCGATCCCGGCGGCGCGCGCCATCGCGGGCAGATGCAGCACCAGATTGGTCGAGCCACCTGTTGCCATCAACCCCACGATCCCGTTGACGAAAGCGCGCTCGTCCAGAACCTGCCCGGCAGGTCGGTAGTCATTGCCCTGCGCCGTGATCGCCAGCGCGCGTTCGGTCGCGGCCACGGTCAGCGCCTCGCGCAGCGGCGTGCCGGGATTGACGAAAGCCGCGCCGGGCATGTGCAGGCCCATGAATTCCATCAGCATCTGGTTCGTATTGGCCGTGCCGTAAAAGGTGCAGGTGCCGGGGCCGTGATAGCTGGCCATTTCAGCCTTCATCAACTCCTCGCGCCCGATCTCGCCCTGGGCGAAGCGCTGCCGCACCTTGGCTTTCTCGTCATTGGGCAAGCCGCTCGTCATCGGGCCAGCAGGCACGAACACCGCAGGCACATGCCCGAAAGTGGCCGCTGCCATGATCAGCCCTGGCACGATCTTGTCACAGACCCCCAGCCAGACAGCGGCATCGAAGCAGTTATGCGACATCGCGACACCCGCCGAAAGCGCGATCACATCGCGCGAGAACAGCGACAGTTCCATCCCCGGCTGACCCTGCGTGACCCCGTCGCACATGGCAGGCACGCCGCCTGCCACTTGCGCCGTGCCCCCTGCCGCGCGGGCCGCGCGGCGGATGATTTCGGGATAGGTCTCGAACGGTTGATGGGCCGACAGCATGTCATTATAGGCGGTCACGATCCCCAGATTGGGCGCACGCCCAGCCGCGAGTGAATCCTTGTCAGCACCCATCGCGGCATAGGCATGGGCCTGATTGCCGCAGGTCAGATGCGCGCGGGCCGGACCCGCATCAGCCGCAGCCTGCATCCGGTCAAGATAGGCAGAGCGACGCTTGTGCGAGCGGGTCTTGATCCGGTCAGTGACAGCTTCGAGGCGAGGATTGAGGGGCATCTGGGTCTCCATCATCCGGCATGCGGGAATCGGTTTCAGGACATATAGGCAGTTAGCGCTAACAATTCAATTCCCTGATGCATGTGACGAGCCATGCATCAGTTGCATGGCGGGATTACATATTTGTCTCTCGCAATGCTGCAGCGCGGCGACTATCTGGATTTCGTAATGAAAACCCGAGGCACGAGAGCCATGTTTGAGACCAAAGACACCCAACCCGTCATCGTTGACGTCCTGCAAATCGAAGCCGAGGCCCGCCGGATGCGTGCTGAAGTCTTTGCCGCTGGAGTCGCCAGCCTGAAAGCAAAAATCATCGCGTTCTTCCAGAGCGCGACCTCGGGCAAGGCCGAAGCCTGATCCTGATCTGACAGGGACCGGGGCTTTCCAAAGCCCCGGCTCTGCCCTATGGCACGAGAGCGAGACGACAAAGGACCGCCCTCATGCCTGACCTGCCCATCATCCGCCTGATGCCCAAAGCTGAAGCCCGCGCAATCCGCCACGGCTTTCCCTGGGTTTTTGCCAATGAACTGGTGACGGACCGGCGCACCCGTGCGCTGGCCCCAGGAACATTCGCACGGCTGGAAGATGCCGAGCGCCGCCCGATGGGTGTGGTGACGGTCAATCCCAATTCCAAGATCATCGCGCGGATGCTCGACCGCAACCCGGATGCGGTGATTGATGTGCATTGGTTGACGGATCGTTTGCGCCATGCGGCTGCCCATCGTGACCGGCTGTTTGACGCCCCTTTCTACCGGCTGATCCATGCCGAGGCCGACGGCCTGCCCGGCGTTGTGATTGACCGCTTTGGTGATGCGGCGGTGATCCAACCGAATGCAGCCTGGGCCGAGACGCATTTCGAGATGCTGGCCGAGGCGCTGCGCGCCGTCACTGGTGTCACCGCCATCGTCAAGAACGGCTCTGGCCGCGCGCGTGTGCTGGAAGGGTTGCCCGAAGAGACCGCGCTGCATCTTGGCGCGCTTGACGGTCCTGTTCCGGTGCCGATGAATGGGGCGACCTATATGGCCGATCTCCTGGGCGGGCAGAAAACCGGTCTGTTCTTCGACCAGCGCCCGAACCATGCCTTTGCTGCGACGCTGGCCAAAGGCGCGCGCGTGCTTGATGTTTTCAGCCATGTCGGCGGGTTTTCCCTTGCCGCGCTGGCCGCTGGTGCGGAGGCCGCGCTGGCCGTCGACAGTTCCGCCCCGGCACTTGCGCTGGCGGAAGATGGCGCCAAAGCCTCTGGCACTGCCGCGCGCTTCACCACGCGTCAGGGGGACGCTTTCGCGGTGATGGAAGCGCTGGCGAAGGAGGGCGCGCAATTCGATCTGGTCGTCTGTGACCCGCCTGCCTTCGCGCCCAACAAGGAAGCCCTGACCGCCGGTCTGCGCGCCTATGAGCGCGTGGCGAAACTTGCGGCCCCGCTGGTCGCGCCGGGGGGCTATCTGGGGCTGTGTTCGTGTTCGCATGCGGCGGATCTGACCAGTTTCCGCAACGCCAGTGCGCGCGGGATCGGGCGCGCGGGGCGACGCGGCCAGTTGATTCATACCGGTTTTGCCGGTCCGGACCATCCGCAACTGCCGCAACTGGCGGAAAGCGGCTATCTGAAAGCCGTGTTCTTCCGGCTGGATGCATGAAGGCTGTCCTCGACGCCTGTGTGCTCTATCCCAGCGTGTTGCGCGAAATCCTGATCGGGGTCGCGGCGAAAGGTGTGTATACGCCGCTTTGGTCCGCGCGCATTCTGGGTGAATGGCAGCGCGCCGCCGCACGGCTGGGGCCAGAGGGTGCGGCCATTGCGTCCGGGGAAATCGCCACGCTGCGGGCGACCTGGCCCGAGGCCGAAATCCTGTCGAACCCGGAACTGGAACAGCGGCTCTGGCTGCCCGACCCTGCCGATGCGCATGTGCTGGCCACGGCCATTGCCGGGGGGGCGGCGCTGATCGTCACATTGAACCTGCGTGATTTCCCGAACCGCGCGCTTGCCCCCGAGGGTGTGCAGGCGCAAAGCCCGGATGATTTCCTGATGGAACGCTGGCTTCTGGACGCGGGCGCCGTCGAATCCGCTGTCCGGGCCGTGCATGCCAGGACCGAATCTCTGTCCGGTCGGGATCAGCCCTTGCGCGGGATTCTCAAGCGGGCAAGTCTGCCCAGACTTGGCAAGGCCTTGGGGTAGGCCCGCGCGGAGACCACAAAATCCCCGCCTCCCCTTGCGGCTGGGAAAGCGCAGCACTAAGATTCTGTCAACAGAGTTCCG